>PMWA01000120.1 GCA_003166335.1 Methanobacterium sp.
ATCTCTTTATATAGCATATCTTCTAATTAATTTTTTCTTAGTCTGTAGTTTGGAATGTCTTAAACTGCAAATTGAGGTTTTAAAACTCATAATCATTTCCATCATATTTTCCAACCATATGTACCTATTTGTTTTGTAATGCTGATTTAGCTGAAAAAATAATTATTAGATGAAGTAACAAGATTTGAAACTTAATTTGGGTAATGGGCTTTGAAAACGATTAAAAATTATAAATGGAAGAGCGTTGCTTAAGATATAATGTATAAAAGATAATAAAGCCATTTTTTATAATGAACGTTTTAAACTGCCTTTTTTATTTAATATCCCATCAATAAAACCATAAACAATACCTTTAATTGATTTAAAATCTAATCTTAATGAAAAAATTCCTATTTGAATTGTAATTCTTTTAAGATGGAAAATGATGAAAATGGGTAAATATCTCCTAAAATTCTTTTGGTAGAATAAAATTTTATTTCTATTCCAATAATAAAGTAATACAGGGTTAATTTTACCGCCGGAGCTGGAATAGGTTTTGTGCCAGATTTTTGATTTTTTACAACCTCTGAGGACAAAACCCCTTTTTTTAGCTCTAAAACACCAATCAGTTTCTTCTGCATACATAAAATACCGATCATCAATTAAACCTACTACTTCAATTGCAGAATTCTTAATTAACATTGCAGCACCATTCAATGTATCACAATCGATGAAATTACCATCAATACTTGTTATACTTAAGTCACTACCAGTATATAAATTAAATTTTCTTCCTATTAGTTGAATTTTATCTTTATCATCATAATAGTAGATTGTTGGTTGAATAGCAGCTATTTGTTGCTTTTTATCATCGCAATTTATTAAATTTGATAGGAAATTTTTATCTACCACTGTATCATTGTTTAGAAGTAATATATAATCTGGTTTTAAATTATTTACTGCATATTCTATTCCTATATTGTTTCCTTTTGCAAATCCATAGTTTTTGTCATTTTTAATTAGTATTAGCTTCCTATTTGATAGTATTTTATCTGTTTCATTTTTATTTGTATTTAAATTTCCTAATTCTTTATTTTTATATTCTAAAATTTTGATGGGCTTATTTAAGGGATTATATTTGAAAAATGTTGATTTAATCTCAATTTTTCCATCACAGTATTCTTTTAATTTTTTTATTGATTCATTGTAGGAATCATTATCTAAAACAATAACTTCATAATTAGGATAATCGATTTGATATAATGATTCTAAACATTCTATGGTATCTTGCCAACCGTTCCAATTTAGAATAATTATAGCGACATTTGGGTTCATCATACCTCGTTAAAAGATTTTTATGATTCTTAGATTATTTAATCTAAATTTGATAAAAAAAACAAATCATCTGGATAATCAAGTTCAATTTTTTTTATATTTCTCTTTAATCAATATGAGTTATTCTTTAATTAAGTTAGTCCAAATATTAGATATACATTTCAAAGTCCTACAAACAAATTTCTACTTGAGTATTATTTTGATAATTCTTAAAATACTATAATGGAATATTAATTATAATTTAAGATTTTTAAATTTTTATATTAATTATTTGTTCTTTTTATACTTCTGAGTAATATAATTTAAAATTATTGTACTTTGTCTTTGTATAGGGTTAGTGCTCCAATATCCACATGTAGTATATATTTTTTTAAAATATTTTCTATGTTTTTTTGAGATTTTTTTTAAAGTTAAAAAGTAACTATTTGAAAAAGAATCTGCACTAGAAACGTGATATAATGAAAGTGGAATAACAAATACATTTTTATGGAATCTTTTAATAGTCAAACAGTAATCTACAGCATATAAGTGCCAATTCGGGCAATTATTTTCATCAAATTGTATTTTCTTAAAAATTGATTTTGGTATTATAAAAAGACATTCATCTACTGTTTGAACAATTTTGGGAACTTTAATTTTGATTCCACAGTTATTCACCTTAGCAGGGATACCATCTTTAATATTAGTAAAAATAATTAATTTTTTATTCTCAGAACAACCGGCTATTCCGGCTATTCCTAGATTTTTTAATGAATCTAAAATTTTTTCCGCATCTCTTAACCAATCATTATATTCCAAATCTATATCTTGATGTACGAACATTATATATGTGCCTTTAGCTTTTTTGCCGCCGTAATTTAAGGCCATAGCAGCTGATTTAAATTTGTTATTAGTGTTGTCTAAAAGTATGAGTTCATATTCTTTAGTCTGATTTTTTAAACTTCTCATTAAAAATTTATCTAAAATATTTTTGTCATTAAATACACAAATTACTGAAATCATTTTCTCGACATTCCAATAAAGTCCGTTTTTGATAATTTTTTTATTTCTAAAAATTATTGTAAATTTTTTTGAAATATTTGTAAGAAGTTGAAGGGATTAAAATTGCAAAAATTATTAAAAAACAAGAAAAGAATTCTCTACTACCCCAAAAAATTAATAAGAATCCAGAGAAAAAAGATAGATAAATATTTGGAAATCTTTTTTTATTAAGAATCTTCTCTGAATATATCATTGAGAAAATAAACTTATTACCTTTTACTGGCAATTCTCTAGCAGCTTTTATGCGTGAATCTTTATTTTCAATTAATAAGCATGAATTTAACCATCCTGAATACCATTCCATTATAGAAAATCCTATATCATTTTTTGAACGAGAGACAATAGTTTTTTTTGAGACATAAACACTGAAATTTTTTTCTATAGCCTTATTAATAAATGCAAAGGTTGGAAAAAAATTACAAGTATTAAGATAACCATAATAAATACAATTTGAATCAAATAACTCCGATTTATAAATAGTGCTTGGCAAAAATGATTGAGTGATAAAAAAAGTTGAACCACTTTCAATCAATTTTTTAACTGTAGTTTCTACTCCCCTAATCCAATTAGAGTAATTAGGATGTCCTACAGATATTAAATCAAATTTTCCTGTCATTATAGCTTCAATTATGTCATCACAATCTGAAAAATCGTAATTGTCATCGTCACATAATATCCATGAGTATTTATATTTAGAAATTTCGACTGCTCGTAAATAATTTGAAACAGCGCCAATGTTTCTTGCATGTCTAATAATTTTTAAATTATGAAATAATTCATAATATTTTTCGCAAACAATAGGAGTATCATCATCAGAACAGTTGTCAAGAATAGTTAATTTACATTTTGCAAATGGACTTTCTAATAATTGCTCAAACGTATTTTCAAGATCTTTAGATCGATTATAAGTTATCAGAAGTATTTCGAGTTTTTCTTCAATCATAATTATTCCCATAATGTTTCATAATAAACAGTCTTAATTTTTTGATCTTAATAACCTATCTCTCCATTTTCATAATCTTTTCTTTTGCTTACAAGTATTCTTCTTGCTGGGAGTAAAATAATTAACTGTGCAGCTAGGTAACCGCATAGTGCAATGGATGTTGATTTGAATAGATAGAAGCTAAGCCATACTCCCACTGCAGTTATAATTGCACTTAAAACTGAAATTCTCATGAATGGTTCTTGTTTATGGGATCTTAAGTAGTAAGCCCAATTGAAAATGATGAGGTTAACTCCTTCTGCCAATAATAGAATTATAATTTGATCCACAGGAAGTATTCTGGTATTCCAATTAATTAAAGGAAAAATAAAGATTACTGTAAGTATGAATGCAATGGAAACAATAATATACATAAATAAGCTTTGCTTTTGCATTGTATTGAATAAATTATTGAGTTCGTTATGTTTTTTTTGAGCAACATATATATTGAAATGTGGTATTTTTGTGATACCCCACGAAGTTGCCATACCCTGTAATGTTCGAACCATTACTAAAGCCAGCCCCAGTTTACCGGCTGCTGCGGCTCCGGCATAGAACATTGCAACCGGTACCATGAACTGAAATATAAAATAGCCAGATGTCCAGCTAATAGCATATCTCCATTGTAAAGGTAAAGTTTCCTTAAGCCAGTTATATTTTCCAGTTACTTTAGAGCGGAATAGTTGACTCCATAATGTCCGTGATGATGAAAAAAACAAAATTAAACTTAAAATGATATTTACTAAGCCTCCTATGGCAAGGGCATAAAGACTAAAACCAGCATAAAGACCGTACCATATTCCGATACTACTAGCAAATCCTACTAAAGTTATTATCTTCTGAGCACGCTCGACCTTATTGAAACCCCTTAATATAGATCCAAATAAAGAAACTAGTAGTGCGAATGCACCAGTAAATGAATAAAGCACCCATGCCATTAACAGTTGAAAGTTATTTGTGGAGTGCATAAAAAATACCACACCGATAATTGAAAGTAGGACAAATGCTATTAAAGTGATTATTAAGTAGAATTTGAAGGAGAATTTAACCAGTGAAATTGTTCTGTCTAATCTATCTTCTTCACCATATAATCTCCCATTCATTTCCGTTAGATGTGCATATTCATGGCTGATAAATTGAGTTATTATTGCTGTAAACCCTAATTCAGCGAATACGGTCAGTGCGCCTAAACTTATAAATGTGTACCAATAACCTTGTTCAACAATAGTAAGATACTTTATGATAAAGAATATGCCAATAATTCCGGCAATAGAAGACCAAACCGTTCCTAAAACAGTATAAAAAATTGCTTTATCAATGCCTAAAATTGATACGAGTCTGTTAATAACAGGTATTTTTTTTAGATAATCTGTAAAACTCAAAATTTTTAACTCCTTAAAGGAAAATATCTTAAAATTATTATAAAAGTAATATTAAATAGATTTAAAAAAGCTTACAAATTCGTTTATCATATAATCCATTTTTTCTTCGGTAATTCCTGGATAAACTCCAACCCAAAATAGTTGCTTCATCACCTTATCAGTATTAGACAATGAGTCAACGATTCTATAATTTATATTTTCGTATGCGGGTTGTTTAATCAAGTTTCCACCGAAAAGCATTCTTGTAGCGATTTTATTTTTTTCGAGATGTTCGACTATGTCATTCCTTGAAAAGGGTGCGTCTTCTTTTACCATTATTGGAAATCCGAACCAACTGGGGTCGGATTTTTTATCTTTTTTAGGCAATACAAGGTATTTTTCATAGGTTTTTAATTCATTATAAATCTTTTTAAAGTTCGCTTTACGTGTTTCAATAAATTTTGGCAATTTTTTCAATTGTTCAACACCAACTGCTGCTTGCATATCAGTTACTTTCAGGTTGTAACCTACATGTGAATAGACGTATTTATGATCATAACTATATGGTAACTTGCCTAACTGCCATCCGAATCTTTTACCACATGTATTGTCGCATCCCGGTTCACACCAGCAGTCTCTACCCCAATCCCTAAATGAGGCAATTATCTCTTTTAGAATGGGATCATCAGTTAAAACTGCGCCGCCTTCTCCCATAGTTATATGATGAGCAGGATAGAAACTACAAGTGGATATATGACCAAAACTACCAGTAAATTTGCTATTATATTTAGATCCAAGGGCATCGCAGTTATCCTCTACAAACCATAAATCATTATTTTTTGCAATTTTCATTAAATTTTTTAAGTCAACAGGGTTTCCAAGAGTATGCGGAACAAATATAGCCTTCGTATTTTCTGTGATAGCGTCTTCTATAAGATCAACTTTAATATTGTACGTTCCCATTTTCACATCCAGAAAAACTGGAGTCAAATTGTTTTGAATTATAGGGTTAAGAGTGGTTGGAAAACCACAAGCTGTTGTAATAACCTCATCACCTTTTTTAAGTCTTTTATCACCTAATTTAGGAGATGTTAAAGCAGAAATCGCCAGTAAATTAGCTGAAGAACCCGAATTAGTCAACAAACAGTATTTTATTTTGATAAATTTAGCTAAATCTTCCTCAAATTGTTTGGCATATCTGCCACTAGTAAGCCAAAAATCAAGAGAAGAGTCTACTAAACTCATGATCTCCTTTTCATCAAAACTCCTACCAGCATAATTAATCTTTGTCTTTCCCGGGATGAAAACATTAGTATTCTTCAAATCATAAAGTTCTTTAATCTTTTCAAAGATTTCTTCTCTAATTTCTTCTTCAGTTCTCATTTTTCTCATCTCTATGAATTTCCATCAACATGTTAGATTTGAGCTCTCTCATGTGATAAAAAAGGTTTTTGATCTTCTAAAGGTTTATTAGCATATAATTTAGTGAGTGCTTTAAAATTTGAGTTTATATTCGCTTCTAAAAAATAGGATCAGAAAGAGTTTTTATAGGGTTCTGATCCTACTGCGAATCGTATGATTCTGTAGACGGTCTGGGATGGGTTTGTTTTGAGTTGTTTCGATTGCATTCATAGATTCTATTCCTTTCTGATTTACTAATGGCTTAGATTATTAGTATAACATTTTGGGCGGTTGTTTGGTAATGATATCACAGTCCAGAATCCACCTGTTATAATACTTCACAGAGTCTACTTCATTAATCATCTCTTCCAATTACTCGTCCTGGAGTTATTTACATCGTGACATGGGAATGAATTCTTCATCAGCTTTCAGATTGTAGATTCCAATTACATTTTAAAGATCATCATCTAAATTTCACGTTCAATACTCTTATTTTCTTTGTCCCGTAACTCTTTATTCTCCATCCTTGTCGAGAATATCTATTATCATTATGGATTTAAGTTCTTCTAATGGTAATAGGGGTTCCTGGTCCTCTATGGGTTTATTGACTGATAACTTTGGGAGGGCTTTTAATTCAGGGTTAATATCAACCTCAAGGAAATTTGCTTTTTTATCCTTAAAAAGAGTTTCCAGTGCATCATCTATTTCAATGGCGGTACTGATCTTTTGCACCTGTAATTTATATGCTGAAACTACATCTTGGAAATTAGGGCTACTGTATCCTTCAACTGTCGATTGAAATCTGCATTCAAAGTATTGTTCTTGAAACTGTTTGATCATGCCGTAGCAGTAATTATTCAATAAAACTATTTTGATAGGTAAATTATGGTGGTATACTGTTTGAAGTTCCTGTATGTTCAATTGGAAACCACCATCTCCAGTTATGACTACAATAGTAGTATCTGGGTTTGCAAAAGAAGCTCCTATGGCTAGAGGCAGTGCTGATCCTATGGAAGCCATCCCCCCCTGTGTTAAAAATCGCTGATTTTTTTTAATTTCCAGTGATTGGGCGGCCCAAATCTGATTCTGCCCAACATCCACACATACAATCGCATTATCTGGTAAAAAATCAGATAAACAGCTCATTAGAAAATTTGGATCTATAGAATCATTTTCAGTTATCTGGTTGGAATTATATTTATTTTTTAAGAATTTTATCTTATCTTTCCAGCCAATAATCTGGTTTGAATTGTATTTAGAGATTTTATTGTTTAATTTCATTAAAAAAGTTTTAACATCAGCGTTTAAAGGAATATCCGCCTTTATTTTGTTGTTCAATTCATTTGGATCTATATCCACATGAATAATTTTGGCATCCCTAAGGAAAGATTTCGTGTCAGTCCCCGTTTGCCTGGTATCTAACCTAGTGCCTAGGGCCAAAACCAGATCTGCATTGGCCAGTGCTAAATTTGCATAACGATTACCATAAGTTCCAATCATACCTATAAATGATTCATGATCATGTGGAAATGAATCAATACCCATTAAGGATGTTACAACTGGTATTTTTGTTTTTTTTATGAATTTTAAAAGTTCATGATAGGCATTTGACAATCGAACTCCCCCACCTGCTAAAACAACTGGACGAGAAGATGAATTTAATAATAAATCCACCACTATTCCCATGGTTTCATCCGAAACATCATATTTTTCTTCAGGATAAATGAAAGAATCAATCGATTCGGGATCAATCTCCCCGCATTGTATGTTCAAAGGTATATCTAGTAAAACTGGTCCCGGACGTCCATGTTTTGCTCTATATATTAATCGTTCCATTAAATATTTGATCTGATCTTCCTCAACAATGAGAGCGGCATCTTGAACTATGGGTTTTACAATGTTAACTATATCCGTTTCTTGAAAACCGATCTGACGAACTGGCTTGTCAAATTTGTACTCGTAGGTGTTTACCTGTCCAGTTATAAACATAGAGGGGATGGAATCAAAAAAGCAACTACCAATGCCTGTTATTAGATTAGTAGCACCAGGACCACTGGTAGCCATAGCTATACCTAAATTGTCACTAATTCTAGAATATCCTTCGGCAGCAATTGCTGCTGCCATCTCATGATGCATGGACACCGCTTTAATATCCTCTCTTTCATACATTGAATCAAGTAAATGGGCTAAAGCACCGCCGCATACTTCAAAGATATGAGTAACACCTTCACCTACCAGCGTATCAATAACATAGTCTGATAATTTCAAACTTTATACCTCCTACTCATATAAGAACCTTTTTTCAGCAAACCATTCCACAGTTTTGGCCAAGCCTCTTTCCAAGTTAAATTTTGGTCCCCATCTCAAATATTCATTAGCTTTAGATATGTTTGCCTCCCATTTATCTGGTTCTTCGGACCATTTAGAGGCCAAAATCCATTCAGGCTTGACTATTTTTCCAGTTAAATCCATAACAATCTTAACTACTTCACCAATGTTGTGTTGGTTTCCTGATCCTATATTAAAAATATCTCCTAAAAGGTCAGATGTTTCAGTAAGACTCACATAGGAATCCATTACATCTTCAATAAATACAAAGTCCCTTACAAAATTTGGCGAAGAAACTTTGGGGTTTTTACCTTCTAGGCAGGCTAAAATCACTGATGGTATTAATCGGTTTTTTCCTTCATAATATCCATAGGGAGAGAATAATCTTAAAGTGACTATGGGTAAGTTTTCTTTTTTTGCTATAGCCTGACAGTATAAAGTTGCAGCCGCCTTAGAAACTCCATAATCATTTACAGGTTCCAATAAGTCGCTTTCGTACATAGATTTGGATTTTATTCCATATTCTGAGGAAGAACTAGTATTAACTAAAATATCGAATCCCATTTTTTTGCAAGCATTTACTAAATTAACCGTACCCATTAAATTGGATTCAATTATCTTTTTAGTATCTTTTTGAGAAGGATCACCACCATAAGTAGCCAGATGAAAAATAATTGAAGGTTCAACCTCCCGAATAATGGAACTTAATCTATCATAATTAGTTAGATCCGTATGATATTCATTTAAATCTCCTAAAATATCATTTAATCTCCATTTGTTAGATCTATTTCTGGTAATAATATGTACATCAGCACCTTCTTCAAGAGATCTTCGGACTAGATTAGAACCTATAAATCCAGTAGAACCCGTGATAAAAATATTTTTACTGGCTAATTTACCCATTAAATCTCCTCTAGTACTTTTTATTATAAAATATGAGTCTAAAATCTAATCAGACTTTCTAAAACATAAGAATTGCAAAATGAATTAAATACCTTTATTATTCTGTGATAAAATTTCCTATACTATAAAGTCCCTTCTAATCTTATTCAATTTTATAAACTGGTTTCCACTTGCAAAATTCCTCCTCTTGAAAGCATGAATACATCATTTACTCTTTTCATTGATGACTTTTGCAACATAATCAACACAAGCATCATTTGATTCTAGGATATGAACTTAAAAAACTATTTCCATATCATCATATGCGATGATAATGTTTTTAAATTTATCTTTCATTTTTTCTTTAATTTCAGTTCTTTCATCCAAGGAACGGTATATATTAGGATCAAAATGTGTCAGAATCAGTTTTTCCGCTCCTGATTCAGTAGCGATTCTTGCAGCGTCTTCTGGATTTAAATGAGGCCATTCTTCATTTTTTTGACTTATTTTAAATGAACATTCAGTAATAAGTAAATCTGCATCTTTTGCTAGGTCCATTGCTTGCTGGCAAATTCCAGTATCAGTACAATAAGTTATGATTTTATTATCAGTTTCAATACGGTAACCTAAGCAGGGTGAGGAATGAACTAAAAACTTGCATTCCACTTTAAATGGAATTTCATGTTTTCCTTCCGTTAATTCTTGAACATCGACTTTAAAGGGCAGTTTATTAAGGGAAACTGTGTAAGGGGAGTTTATAATTTTGTTAAGATGATTTTTTGTACCGACTTGACCGTATATGTGAATTTCTTGTTTGAAATGGAATTTAGATAATATGTGAAGACCTTCGATGTGGTCTAAGTGGAAGTGACTTAAGAAAAGATAAATTGGCTTTTTGTTATTTTTTATATGTTGATCTAATTTGTATAAACCGTTACCGGCATCGAAGATTAAGTAAAAATTATCAGTTTCTATAAGAGTACAGATGGTGTTTCCAGTTTTACTGTCATACCAGCCATTTGTACCGAGAATTATTACTTTCATTTGTATTCCTAAATTAAATAATTTTTTAATTAAATGGATATTATTGTCAAATTTAATCACTGAAAAAATGCTTTATACCAATCAGTAGACTTTTTAAGGCCGTCTTCCATAGTGTATAGTGGCTTCCATTTCAAAATTTTTCTTGCCTTGTTAGCGGATAGGAATTGACTTTCAATTTCATTTGATGATTTATTTAAAACTATAGGTTCCAAATCACAGTCCATAACTGCAAGTATTTTATCTACAATTTCTAATACAGTTAATGGCTCCTCATTACTGAAATTAAAGGCTTCACCATGAATATTATCTTCATCCATTTTTTCAGCTAGAGTTAAATATGCCTCTACACCATCTTCAATGTAGAAATAATCTCTTATCATCTTGCCGTTACTTCTTATGATGGGTTGTTCTTTGTTTAACACGGAACGTATGGTTCCGGGCACGATTCGATTAAAATTCAGGTCTCCTCCACCATAAAAATTTCCGCAGCGGGTGATGCACACTGGGAGATTATATGTTTCATGGTATGATTGGCATAATAAGTCTGCGCAGCTTTTGGAAACATCGTAAGGGTGTCTTCCTTCTAGAGGAGTTTCTTCATTGTAAGGTAATTTATCCTGAGCGCCATATGCTTTATCACTTGAAGCGAATATTATTCTCTCAATTTTTGGAGATCTTCTACATGCCTCTAAAAGATTCCAGGTGCCTTTAATATTGGTTTCAAAGGTGGATATGGGGTTTCGGTTAGCTATGGTGACGATAGTTTGGGCTCCAAGATGATATACAGAGTCTATTTCATATTCATTTAAGGCACGTTCTAGGAGAACGTAATCTTCTAACTCACCTCTTATTGTTGTTATTTTTTTGTTGAATCCAGACCAATTGAGGTTTGATTTTGGTACTAAATCTCTTATTAATCCGATTACATTAGCACCTCGCTCTACTAAAGCTTTAGTAAGCCATGATCCAAGCAAACCGGTACAACCAGTAATAAAGACGTTTTTTCCTTTCCAAAAATTGTTTTCCAAATTTTACCCTCCCATAGAAACTACTTCCATACTTTCCACGGTTGATCTTCCTTCCATAGTTTATTGAGTATTTCTAGTTCTCTGTATGTGTCTACACATTGCCAAAATGCCGTGTTCTGGTAGAGCATCAACTCTCCATCTCCAGCCAAATTTTTTAGAGGTTCTTTTTCTAGTACGCAGTTTTCATCTTCATTTAGATAGTTAAAGAAATTTCTATTGAATACAAAAAATCCCCCGTTTACCATCCCTTCAATCGATGGTGGTTTCTCGTGAAATCGTGTTATTCTATCTTGATCTGTAGTTATTTCACCAAATCTGGAAGGTGGATGGACACCGGTCATAGTTCCAATTTTATTATGGGATTTGTGGAAATCTAGAAGATCTTTGATGTTTATTTTGGAAAGTCCATCACCATAATTTAACATGAATGTATCGCCATCGATGTACTTTTCTATTCGTTTGACTCTGGCTCCT
>PMWA01000099.1 GCA_003166335.1 Methanobacterium sp.
TGATGATCGAGTTGGAGAGACTCTTTATGTAGCATCAAAAACCAATAAAAATTGGGGGCGAAGGAAACGACCGAAGAAATAAAACAGAATGTTATTAAAACCGAACCACTGAAAGCAGAAGTCTCAGAAAAAGAACAAATGAGGCAAGAAGTTTCGGAAAATGAAAAACTTGAGACAAAATGCCCAGAATGTGATTCAGACAAACTTATAAACGATCAAGAGCGAGGAGAAGTCGTCTGCGGAGCCTGCGGCCTAGTAATAGATGACAGCCTAGTGGATATGGGACCAGAATGGAGAGCGTTTGACCACGAACAAAGAGATAAACGAACCCGAGTAGGAGCACCAATAACCTACACCATACATGATAAAGGCCTATCCACCATGATTGATTGGAGAAACAAAGACATCTACGGAAGAGACATCCCCGCCAGAAACAGAGCCCAATGGTACCGTTTACGTAAATGGCAGAGAAAAATCAGGATATCAGGTGCCACCGAAAGAAATCTAGCATTCGCTTTAAGCGAGTTAGACCGAGACTCCTCAAGACTAGGACTACCCAGAAGTGTAAGGGAAGCAGCATCAGTAGTCTACCGAAATGCAGTAGAAAATAAACTAATCAGAGGCAGAAGCATAGAAGGAGTAGTTGCAGCATCATTATATGCCGCCTGCAGAAGATGCAATGTGCCACGAACCTTAGATGAAATTGCAGAAGTCTCACGTGTAAGTAAAAAAGAAGTAGGAAGAACCTACCGATTCCTAACTAGAGAATTAAACATAAAACTACCCCCAACATCACCAGTGGACTACGTTCCACGATTTGCAAGTGAATTAAACTTATCAGGTGAAGTACAATCCAAAGCCATTGAAATTATAGAAAAAGCAATGGAAAAAGGTCTCACCTCCGGAAGAGGTCCAACAGGTGTAGCTGCTGCAGCTTTATATATTGCTTCAGTACTTTTAGGTGAAAGAAAAACACAAAGAGATGTTTCAGACATCGCAGGTGTAACCGAAGTTACCATCAGAAATCGGTACAAAGAATTAACCGAACAACTCGATATGGGTGTAACTTTATAAAACACATAAACTTTTTTTTTACAGGCTTTATTCAAATAAGAGTGAAGCCTGAAAAAAACATCTAATTAATTATAAAACTAATTATTCATAGAATATTTTTTCGCTAATTTACATTCTTTTTTTTATCAAATTTTTAATCCCCAAATTTAATTCGAGAACTTTATTATTCCTTTTAAATATTATTTCATACAACATTAAATGATTTATAAATCTAAAGTCAATAATATAATACATATTATATTCTCCAAATTACAAACAAATTATACAATTCTCTGGGAGGGAAAATGCAAATGAGCATGGAAGATCCTATAAAAACAACTTTGGATGGACTTTTAAATGTTTTAAAAATTGAAAATGTGATTGGAGAACCCATTGAAAGTGATGGTAAAATATTAATCCCAATTACAAGAGTAAGATTAGGCTTTGGAGCTGGAATGGGTCAAGGAGAAATTACTGAAGGAAACGAATCTCAAGGCACCGGAGCTGCTGGCGGTGCAACAGTAGAACCCATAGCTTTTGTGTTAGTAAATAAAAATGCAGAAGAAGAATCAGAACAGATCAAAGTACTAAATTTAAACCCACCAGATCCATTGAACAAAGCTATAAGTGAAGTAAGTGGAATCGCTCTTGAACTTCTTAAAGAATATAGAGATAGACAAAAAAAACAGGAAGAAGAGAATAAAAGAATGAGAAAGGAAGCTGAAAACCTTTATACACCTTAATATTATACACAACTTCCTATTTAGAATGATGAACCCCATTCAACTTTTAAAAAAAAATTGGATAGATTTTTAGAGTATAAAAAAAGAATAATGAGTTTTGAAAAAAATAAATCAGTTTTTTATTTATAAAAAAAAAGAAAAAAAGTTCTTTTTAATAACACTAGTAAGTTAAAATCTACCCTTTAAAATGAAAAATAAATATACAATTACCAATACAGCGAATAATATGTAAATTATGGTTCTTGTTTTTGATACTTTTTTCTGTCTTTCTGCAACCACCTGTTCACATTTAGGAGAACAAAAACGTTCACTCATAGGTATGGGTGTACCACAGGTAGGACAATGTTTATGCGGCTCTGTCGCCATAAAATATCACCTCAATTTTTAGTTTTAAATAAATTTTTAATTTTATTAGTAAATTTAGTTTTTTAGATCTCAATCCGGTATAATAGTGGTTCCAATTTTCTCCCAAGTAGCCTTAATAAGATTTTGCGGATCATCTCCATTGATTATAACCGTGTTGATACCGGATCGCTTTATGATTCCAATAGCGGTATGATCAAAGAATTCATAAGTACCCGCCTTAATATCCTTACCAGCCAGTAAATCCGTAATTTGGGATGTTGTAACCTCTTCAAACATAATAGCATCCGGATATTTCTCAGGATCCTTATCATAGAGACCATTAACTGAAGTAACATTTATCAGAAGATCAGCTCCTATGAACTCGGCAAGTATACTCCCAACAGCATCAGTACTATGAGCAGGCTCTGTACCTCCCATAACCACTAGTTTACCTGATTGAGAGTATTCTAAAGCTTCAGCAAAATTATGGGGTACTACCGGGTAAGCCGCATCACCCAAAGCCATGATCAACAATCGAGCATTCAAACGAGTTACATCAATTCCTATATCATCACAAAGGGCTTCAGAAGCTCCCAGTTCTCGAGCAATGTTAATATAATCTCGAGCCGGTTTTCCACCCCCAACAACTACAAAAAGTTCATTTTCAGCCTTCATCTCTATTAATACATCAGTATAATCTTTGAATTTCTGATAATCATTATCCCGGATTATTATAGATCCACCAATAGTAACCACTATTCTCATCTCATCACCATAAAAAAATATGTAAATTCAATATAATATACTATCACTTAATAGGAATTTTCACAATATTATTCCTCTCAGAATATTGGAATTCCAAAGGATATAAAAATTTACCATACATTAGAATATCAATTTGATAATTTAACTTAAAAACAAATTTGATGAAAACTAATAAATCTAAATTTAAAGTATATTTTAGGATTAAATTTTAAATCATAATAAAAACTTAATATTAATAGATGATTTGATTTATTAAATTTGTGTAAATAAAAATTCATTTAATTGATTATTAAGTAATTGATATTTCAATTAATATAATATAATAAAAAGATGGTAATAACTATAAAAAAAAGAAAATATTCATTTTTATTTAATAGTAAAATGCCTAATTTAATAAATTCAAATAGATTTATAGGCAACAATATAATATTCAATCAAATTAAGGAGTGATTATCATTGTCAGAAGTATCATCAAGGGATCTTTACGAGGTTAAAAGAACTCTAAAAGAACTTTCACAAAAAAAAGGCCGAGGTACAGAACTCGTATCAGTTTACATACCACCAGATAGGCAGATCAGCGATGTTGTAAAGCATATGCGAGAAGAATTAAGCCAAAGTGCAAATATAAAGAGTAAACAGACTAAAAAAAACGTGCAATCTGCTATTGAAGTTATAATGCAGAGAATGAAGCTATTCCCCAAACCTCCAGAGAAAGGTTTAGTATTATTCGTAGGAATGATACCTCGAGGCGGTCCTGGAACCGAAAAAATGGAAACTTACGTTTTTGAACCACCAGAAACAGTGCAAACTTATATCTACCATTGCAATTCTGAATTCTACCTAGAACCCCTTCAAGAAATCCTAGCAGAGAAAGATGTCTACGCTTTAGCCGTTATAGATCGAAAAGAAGCTACCTTAGCCATACTTAGAGGAAAAAGAATTGATATTATAAAACATATGACTAGCGGAGTGCCCGGTAAGCATAAAGCAGGTGGACAATCCCAACGGAGATTCGACCGTTTGATAGATTTAGCCGCACACGAATTTTTAAAAAGAATAGGCGACCATATGAATGATGCATACTTAAACGTTCCCGATCTTAAAGGAGTTATAATCGGTGGACCCGGCCATACAAAGGAAGAATTCGTAGAAGGTGACTACCTACATCATGAAATAAAACAAAAAATTATCACCACAGTAGATACCTCATATACTGGAGAATTCGGAATCCGAGAAGTAATGGATAAATCTATGGATGTATTGACAGAAATCGATGTCATGCGCGAGAAAAAGCTGATGCAGAGATTTTTACATGAATTGATTGATGAAGATGGTTTAGCCTCATATGGAGAAGCAGAAGTGAGACATAATCTCCAAGTAGGTGCTGTAGAAATTCTACTACTTTCAGAAGATCTTAAAAAGAAGAGATTAATTTATCATTGTCCCTCATGTCAGGGTAAAATCAGGAAAACCATTGAAAAAGAAATGGAATCCGAAGAAATATCCTGTCCCACCTGTGGTGAGAAAATTAAAACAGAAGAAGGTAGAGATCTAATTGATGATTTCCTAGATATGGTTGAGGAAGTAGGATCAGAAATTGAGATTATTTCCACCGAAACAGAGGAAGGTATACAGTTAATACGTGCTTTTGGTGGAATCGCAGCTATTTTAAGGTATCATATATGAGGTCCTCATAAAATTTATATCAATAAAGAAGCGGAAATGGTAAGAGTATGAGTATAGTTTGAGGAATTTCACACTCTAAAAAACTTTATTTCTCTAAAATAAAATCATTTCTAAGCTGAAATTTTTTTTTAAATTATCCCAACCTACTAACCCTTATAAGAGATAGTACTGGAACCCCTTCTAATTCATTTATCCCCTTTTTATCGATTAAAACCACTGCAGCCAATGGTTCAGCACCTAATTCTCTGAAAACCCTGATAGCTTCATTGATTGTTCTGCCACTAGTTATAACATCATCAACAATAACTACTCGACGGCCACTCACATTTGCAAAGTTACTGCTTACAGCTCCCTGAGCATCCTCTTCCTTACGATGTTTTATAGGATGGAAAACTGAGATATCTGCCCCTATAATATCCGCCATCATGGTGGCAAATGGTATTCCACTAACAGTGATTCCTACAATAACTTCAGGTTCTCCATGTTCAAGGGCCATGTCTATCATAGCTGCAGAAACATATTTCATCCTAACTGAACTGCCGCCCAGACTCTTCCAATTTATAGCAAAGTCAAGAGGAGCTTTTTCTTCTTTATCCCCCTTCAATTTACCTGTTCCTTGGAGAATAAGCCACCTTGCGGTATCCTTAGAAACATTTAATTCATCGGCAATTTCTCCAGTAGTGAACCCTCTACTTCTAAGATCATATGCTTGGTTTAAGAGTTTTTCATTCATAGAATTTTACACATCCTATCCAAATAATTATTTTTTATAATTTTAATCATAAAAAAAAATGGATAATCCAAAAAAATCCATAATTTTTTTTTTAGCCTAACATTCATTCATATTTATGGGGATTTTGAACTTAGCAGATTTCATGGCAGCTAATACCACCTTAAGAGCATGAATCCCATCGGCTCCGGTGATCTTAGGTTCTTCATCACGATCAATAGCTAATAAAAATGCATTCAACTCTTCTCTAAGAGGCTCTTTATGTTCCACATCAATTTTGCGAGCGTTTTTCCCATAAACCTTTACANNTGATCTATATAATCAATGGATATTATACCATCAACACCTGTTATCTCTAACTGTCGCTTTTTGTATGGAGTAAGCCAATTAGTCTCCAGGACACCTACAGCTCCATTTTCAAACTTCATCATTAACTCAGCATGATCTTCATATTCACATTTTTCGAGTCGGCTACCCATATTAGCGTAAACTCGAGATACTGGGCTGTCAAATAAGTAAAACATAATATCAACTTCGTGAATAGCTAAATCTATAGTTACACCTACATCTTTAATTCGAGGCGGGAAGGGTCCCACTCTTTTTGCGGATGCTGAAACAATTTCTCCTATTACACCGTCATCTATTAATTTTTTAGCCTCAAGGACTGCAGGATTAAATCGTTCCACATGACCTGTTGCCAGTTTGACTCCAGCTTCCTCAGCAGCATCTACCATCTCTTTAGCCTCATCTAGAGTGAACGCTATGGGTTTCTCCACAAGCACATGCTTCCCATTTTTTATAGCACTCATGACGACTTCATAATGATAAGTAGTAGGTACGCATATACTAACTGCTTCAATTTCTGGCATACCCAATATATTATCGTAATCCACGTAACCTACAGTGTTATATTTCTTAGAAACCTCAGCTAAGGTTCCTTTCATTAGATCTGATACGGCTAGGAGGTTGGCGTTTTTAATTTCAGAATAGACTCGCACATGATTCTGACCCATGGCTCCTACTCCTATCACGCCTACATTGATATTTCTCACTGGTAATCCTCCTTAATAATTTTACCGGCTTCCATACCAAGCTTTTCAGCTTCAGATATGGCGCCACTCATGCTTACTTGAGATAATATTTCTCCATCTGTATTAAGTAAAATAGTATAAAGATGAAGTTCATTTTTATCTGCTCGGGCATTAGCACCTAATGGCCACTGGCAACCCCCACCAAGTTCTTCAAGTACAGTTTTTTCAGCTTTTACTTCTTGTGCGGATGGAAAATGATTTAATTGCTCTAAAACTTTCATATATTTATTATCTTTCCGTGTTACTATAGCTAATGCTCCTTGCCCTGCTGGTGGAGTGTAATAATGGGGGGAGAATACTTGTTGGATATTTTTTTCTAATCCCAACCTTTTCAAACCGGCTTCAGCCATTATGGTAGCATCATATTCTCCATTTAAAACCTTTCTCACCCGGGTATCAACATTTCCTCTGATTGGTTTTATATTAACATTTTTTAGATGATGATTTATAAAGGCTTCTCTTCGCAGACTACTGGTGCCTATAGTTGCTCCGTCAGAAAGCTTTTCCCAGGGATAATTAGATATTAGAGCTTCTCTTGGAGATTCTCGCAGTGGAACAGCTACTATTTCCAAATCATCCTCCAATTCTATAGGAAGATCCTTGAAACTATGCACTGCAAAGTCAACTTCTTCTTCTAAAACTGCTTTATCGAGTTCCTTGGTAAATATCCCTTTTACATCGATCTGGTAGAGTTTAGAGTCTTTATTTATATCTCCTGTACTTCTGATTTTCTTAAATTTTACTTCCTCATCTGTTATTTTAGATAACTGTGTGATTATATTTTTTGTCTGAACTATTGCAAGATTACTTCCCCTAGTACCTGCCTTCAAATAATCATCTCCAAGCCACTCTGATAAATCATTAAAAAATTCTTCATAAATTAATCATAAAAATATTTTAGTATTCAAAAAAAGTTTCTTAACTAAAATATCAAATTAATAATATTAAGTTTTAAGGTCTTTAATGCAGTTAAACTTTATTAAATCATTCCCAACGATCTTTTATAAATGTTGTCATAGTTCCATACACTATTATCTATGTTGTAAGTCTGGAAAAGTAGATCGGTAAATCAACAGTATATTCTGACAGCCAAAATTTAATGCATAGTCCATAGCCTCATCTAAATGCGGTATGTAATGAAAATTTCGTTCTATTCCATCTTTAACAGCATTACCCAATTCATCGGTAAGTATAAGTTGAATATCTTTAGTTAATTCATTTAAAATACTAGAAGCAGATTGTTCATCAATTTCTTCACATGTTACGCCGTATTTACCCCCAAATACTATACCAGTTCTAGGGAGATCTTCTAACATGCTTATCGCCTTTTCAATGGTTGCTAAGTTTATACCGGGATTTACCTCTTCTATAATGCGAACTTCTTTCCTGTTTGCTATAGATGTTCTTCCTTTCAAACCATTATAATTTTTTAAACCATTTATTATATGATTCTTGGAAATTCCCAGGGTTAAAGAAGCGCATATGGCTGAAATAACATTTTGAACATGATGCGGGGCTGGTGCGAATGTGGAAATTTCAAATGCATCATCTAAAATCTCTCCAGAAATAGTTTTAAGATCCTTTACTTCCACTTGAAAAATGGTTTCCTGAAATCCAAAAATTATATTAGATGCTTTAACATTTCCTTTCTTATCAATACTGAATGTATTGGTTTTTTCTTTAAAATCTGGATAGAAACGATTGAATGAATCATAATCACATGCTAATAGTTTATTATTAAAGATTTGAATTTTAGCTTCACTGGCTTTTCTAGTACCTTTGGCTATGCTATAATCTTCAATTATGTTTGTTAATATTCCAACCTCAGCGAGACCCGTTCCCCCCAGTGAAGTCTCCACTATAAAAATACCCGCATCATATTCCTGAGCCATTCTCCACGCGTCGATAATATTAGCAGGGGTTATGCTAATATCCTTCTTCAATAACTTACTTTCACCATCATCCACCACTTCTACACCTAAACTACTTAGAATAAGTGGATTTAAATCTTTAAATATTTCCTTCAGCATATGTACAACGCTGGTTTTACCCTTAACTCCAGTAACTTCTATAACCGGTATTTTTATGCGGTTCTTCATTAAAAATGCCACTGCTTCATGATGCGTCATATTAACCGGATAATCTAAATTACAATGAATTGGAGCAACTACCCACGTGGATCTATTTAAATAATTTTCATCAACCAATTTTACTCCACTCTCATGGAGATTATTTTTATCCTCATCTGTCAATGTATTATAGATATCCCAGCCAAAAACATTATATCCCGGTAATTTTGAGAATTCAGTAGCTATTATTTTCCCACCATGAGTCATATCCACTACCAATACATTTTTAAATGGTTTTTTTAACATAAACCGCCTTTTATAAGTTTTTCTCTTACTCTACGATAGAAGTCTTTGGTTAATCTTACAAAGCATGCGTAATCATTAGATTTACTGAATATAATCTCATCCATATAATTTATTTCCTCTTCTGTTTGACCATCAATCACGGCTATGGCGTTTTTACCCTCTCTGAGTAATTTAACTTTTATTTCACTATCATCAGATACTAAAGTTGGTCTGGATCCTAATTTGAAGGGACATATAGGAACTATTATAAAAGCCTCCACTTTAGGATCCACTATAGGTCCACCCGCTGACATAGCGTAGGCAGTTGAACCACTAGGAGTAGCAATTATTAATCCATCAGCCCTTAATTCTTCTACTACTTCATCATCAACTGATATTTCCATATTCAACATTTTAGCTGGTTTAAGCGTCATTAATACTACCTCATTTAGAGCTGAATGAAGTTTACTGTTATGACGGATCTGGAGTTGAGAGCGTTTTTCCACAAAATAATTACCCGCTAAAACCTCTTCTATAGCTGTAAAAGTATCTTCTGGATCTATTTCGGTTAAAAAACCAACAGTACCCATATTTATACCAAATAACGGAATTTCTTTAGGACTGATAAAACTCTGGGTTCTCAGGATGGTTCCATCCCCACCCACTGCTATTATAATATCAGTATCCATCTCCTCAAGTGGACATGATAATTCTTCATATTTATTTAACCTCTCCATAACCGAGGTATCCAGCACAGTTTCAATATTCTTTTCTATTAGTAATTCAACTATTTTACCAGCCAATTGAATCGCTTCTTCCACATCAAGACGTGCAACTACTCCTATTCGCATTTAAACCCCCTCCCCTAAAATCCGAATCAACTCCTTATGAATATTACTGTTTCCAGAGGCTATTATGGAAGTTCTCTCCAGAACATTTAATTTACCATGCAATGGATGATCATATTCATTAGTAACTAATCCACCTGCTTCCTCCACTATAATTTTAGCAGCTGATAAATCCATTATTCGTTGATTTCCACGTACATCCACAAAAGCATCATATATTCCCTCAGCTACATAACATAGTTCAACAGCAACCGAACCTAGAATTCTCATCCGTCTAATCATTTTACAAAGCTGATCTACCTTATCCATATCTGCACGGTATACGTAGGCTCCTATTAATGAATTAGAAAGATTATTCTGATTAGAAGTGGAAATTACCTCACCATTTAAAGTGGCTCCTCCTCCTTTAACTGCCTGGTAAATATCTCCAGTGGCGAAGTTTTTAACGAATCCTAACTCCAAATCATCGGTGGTCATGATTTTTTCAGAATTAGACATAGTTCCTATCGCTAGTGATATTCCATATGCTGGTATATTTTTAACCGCGTTATTAGTACCATCCAACGGATCAACCACTAAAACAACTTCAGATGGAGTATCACCCAGTTTAAGCTCACCTATCTCCTCACTAACCAGTGTTAAAGGCCTACCAGTACTTTCTAAAATTTCAATTACCTTCTCTTCAGCTTCTAAATCTATCAATTTAGTAGGAGTACCATCTGCACCCATTTTAACTGTATTTCCAGCTTTTTTTTGGCCCACAAGTGGTGAAATTACTTCGTTAACTTCCTCCATGATTTCATAGGAGATTTTACTCCAGAATCTAATATCCTCATCTTTCATATCCCATTATCTCCTTTTAAAAAAAATATGGTTAAACCCATAATAATTCATATTAATACTAACCAATTTATTTCTCTAATTTTTTCTCGTGTTAATTGTTACTCATTTAAATATACTAAGGCTGCTACTACTGCACCCTGTTTTTTTACAATATAATCTTGCTGTTCTACTATAATCTCCCTGATTTCAATGTTACGTATTTGCATCATGTACTGCACCATGTACACTGCTTTTTCCTTAATCTTACCTGAATCTTGATTTATTCCGGAATGTTCCACTACACAACCTAAATCATCTCCTACCGCCACTGCTATTACGGCTGATAAGAGATCACCTTTACAGTCAGATGACGTGTAAGATAGAACTGTATTCACCATTTCACCCGCAGGGAACTTAGGAAGCTTCACTATCCTTGTATTGGAAGGTAATATACTGGAAACCTTTATAAGATTTATATCCCCTATTCCCGCATCCAAAAGGGCGTTGTCGAATGCATTAAGTTTGGTTGGACCTTCCGCTTTACCTGAAGTTATCGATACTTTCATGAGATCACTTAAAATTTAATATCCAAAAAATATAACCCATATTATATATCCATATATGATCAAAGTTTTATAACAAAGGGATTCATCTAAGAATTCCTATAAAAAATATCTAGAATTAATCTATAAATCTTTATCCTAAAACTAAATTTAAATAGAAATATTTTTCATAAAAATTGATCTAGAAAATGTTTTTCTTAATAATAATTCTAATTAAATATGATGAAATTTATAATACTATTTAGAAAAGGCTTAAAATTTTATTAAATTTCATAAATCTTCTTAATTTTAATCTTTATTAAGAATTAAAATAATTATAATCGGAGGAATTTCAAATGGCTAAAAAGGTAGTAGAAGTTAAAACTTTAAAGGTAGGTAAATATGTTATACTAGATGGTGAAGCATCAAAAATCGTGAATATACAAACCTCATCCCCCGGGAAACATGGTGCCGCGAAAGCGCGAGTGGATGCAATAGGAATTTTTGACAATCAGAAACGAGGCATCGTAAAACCTGTTGATACTAAGATAGATGTACCTATAATTGATAAAAGAACTGCTCAAGTATTATCTCTAATGGGTAGTGACGTGCAACTCATGGATTTAGAGACTTATGAAACCTTTGAAGTTCCAATACCTGACGAATTACGCAACGATTTAATTGAAGGTGCAGAAGTAAGTTACATTATTGCATTAGGTAATAAGAAGCTAATGCAAATTAAATAATAAAAATAAAATGGATATTAAATTTATCAAATAAGAAATATTTTTTTTCCCTGAAAAATTTTTTATTATCAAATTTATTCTAAACATGATTACTTGAGATAAAAAAAATGTTTTTTTATACAGAAACACCCCTCAAATTTGCTTTCAGTCGAGATATAACCGAATTTAAGAGTAATTCTTCAAAATCGAAATCTGAAGTCAGTACACCCCAATTCGGGATTTTAGGGGTGCCTTTTGATAGTACTAGTTCTTATAAACCAGGGGCTAGATTCGGGCCTAACATGGTTCGAGAAGCATCCTATAACTTGGAAAGATATAACTTGCTCTTAAAAAAAAACTTGAAAGCAACATTTTATGAGCTGGGAAATCTAGAAGTAGTTCATGGAAATTTCAATAAAACTTCTAAACATCTGATATCAACAATAGAAGAAATAAAAGATGATTTAATCCCTATTATTATAGGTGGCGAACATACCATAACTTATGGGGTTATAAAAGGTTTGAATAAAGTTATGGATATTCAGGATGCAACAATCATCCATTTTGACGCTCATATGGATCTACGTGACAAATATATGGGTGAGAAATATTCCCATGCCACAGTTATGCGACGGATATGGGACTTAAATCCCCAAGATATAATGCAGATAGGGGTTAGATCCTGCTTAGAAGATGAAGAAATCTTTGCAAGAGAAGAGGATATAAAATATTACACTTCAACCGAAGTGAAAAGTAATATAACAGAAATTGAAAAAGTAATATCCAATATAAAGACCCCTATATATGTTACCATTGATATAGACGTTCTGGATCCCGCATACGCCCCATCAGTTGGGACACCCGCATCCTTTGGTTTAGAACCTCATGAGTTACAAAAGCTAATAAATAACCTGCAAGGTAAAGAAATTATTGGATTGGACGTGGTTGAAGTATCTTCCAGTTCCATAGGAGATAGAACTTCCATAAACGGTGCACAAGTCATCTATGATTTTCTTTCTTTGCAATAAAAAATTTATTTTTTTTTTTAAATGAAAAAAAATCAAAGATATAATATTTGTTTCTAATAAATTTATTAAATCAAGTAAATTTTAGATGGTGGATAAATTGTACACAAGAGAAGTAGAACTTTCTGGTCATATTATAGATTCATTGATGTTGCCTAAGGCCTTTGATATAATAATGGATAAGGGAGGAGATTTCAAAATTCTTGATTTCCATGTGGGTAAACTTAAAAAGGATATAAGTCATGCCCGGATCCAGGTTAAAGGAAAAACTGAAGTACAATTAGGAGAAATACTCGACGAACTTACTGAAATTGGATGTGTAGTTGTTGAAATCAAGGAAGCAGAGCTTCAAACCTCCCCTAAAGATAAAACTCTGCCTTCAGACTTCTATTCCACCACTAACCATCCCACTGATATCCGCTATAAAAATCATTGGGTACCAGTAGAAGACATTGAAATGGATTGCATGATAGTGTTTGATCCGGAAAATAATCGAGCTTTATGCAAACCTATGGCACATATTAAAAAAGGGGATTTAGTAGTAGTTGGGAGAGAAGGTATAAAGGTAACTCCTCCCGAGAGACCTCGAGGTAAATTAGGTGTTTTTGAATTCATGTCCAGTGAAGCTTCCTCTGAAAAACCTTTCAAATCCATAATAGAAAAAATAGCCTCTGAGATACATGAAGTAAAAGAAGCAGGTGGTAAAATTGCAGTGGTTGGCGGACCAGCGATAGTACACACCGGATCTGCTCCAATTCTAGCTCAAATGATTAAAGAAGGAATTATTGATGTCCTTTTTGCTGGAAATGCTCTGGCAACTCATGACATAGAAAATGCAATCTACGGTACTTCCCTTGGAGTATGTGTAAATACTGGTGAAATTGTAACCAGGGGACATAGACACCACATTTATGCTATAAATCAAATAAATCAAGCCGGATCCATCAAAAAAGCTGTAGAGAATGGTATTTTAAAAAAAGGAATTATGTACGAGTGCGTTAAAAACAATGTACCCTTTGTACTTTCCGGTTCAATAAGAGATGATGGACCTCTACCGGACGTTATAACCGATGTTATAAAAGCCCAAGATGAAATGAGAAAATATGTGCAAGATGTGGATATGGTAATCATGATCGCTACCATGCTCCATTCTATAGCAATGGGAAACATTCTACCCTCTCAAGTTAAAAGTATCTGCGTAGATATCAACCCAGCTACCGTTACTAAACTCAGCGATAGGGGCAGTGCTCAAGTAGTAGGTATCGTAACTGATGTAGGGGCTTTTATGCCACTGTTATATCAGGAATTAACTAATCACTGCATGAATTAAACATTATATAAAAAAAATAATCTAAATGCATTTTCATGCCAATTGAAAATATAAAAATCGCAGGCGCCGGCCCAGCAGGACTAACAGCAGCTATAAACCTCGCCAAAGCAGGATACCAAGTTGAAGTATTTGAAAAAAACCACGATACTGGCGTCCGTTTCCATGGGGATCTGCAGGGATTGGAGAATTGGTCTCGGGAAAGAGATATAATAGATGAATTACATGATATGAATATTAAAAGTACTAATTTTAATTATAATGGATTCAAAAATCTTAGAATATCAAACGGAACTAAAAACTGGGATTTTTCATGTGAAGAACCTGTTTTCTATCTGGTTAGAAGAGGAAATATTGAAGGAAGTCTTGACCACGGATTAAAAAAACAAGCAGTAGATTCCGGAGTTAATTTACATTTTAAAACGAATCCACCGGTAGATACAATAAATATTATTGCAACTGGACCCATTAAAAATGAAGTATACATCATAGCTAAAGGAAAAACCTTCGAAACTGATGCAGATGATACTGCATTAGGTATCGTTGACAATCACGCTGCATTTAACGGTTATTCCTACCTTTTAATATCACAAGGTTATGGATGCTTATGCACAGTTTTGTTTGACAGATTTAAAGATGCATCAAAGTGTTTCGAGAAAACAGAGAAAATTATATCAAGTCAAGTTGATTTTAACATTCAAAATCCTAAAAAAATGGCAGGATTAGGCTCTTTCTCTAATAAAAATATTTTTAAGCAAAATGAAAAGCTTTACATCGGCGAAGCCGCAGGTTTACAGGATTTATTCTGGGGTTTCGGTATGGGAAATGCCATAACCTCCGGATTTCTCGCAGCAGAGAGTATAATAAATGGTACAGACTACGCTAAAACTGCGGAAAACTATTTCAAAAAAAAATTAAAAGCCAGTATAGTTAACAGATATATATGGGAAAAAGTAGGTTCCAAAGATTACTCATTCATCGTAAACAGAATTCACAATTCAACCGACTCCATAAAATATCTAAGATCATTTTATAATTTTAATATCCTGCAAAAAATTATTTATCCATTTTCAATGCATTATATGAAAAAAAGATACCCCAATTTAAGACTTTAAACTTACTAACAGAAGATCTGAAAATAGACTAAATTAATTGAAGTTACTAAATAGTTAATTTTTAGAGGAAAAACTTCTATGATTAAAGGCAATCTATTGAATCTATTCACCGAGGAAATCTACCCTGCAGAAATTCACTTTGAGAATGGAGTTATAAAGTGTGTTAAACCTGTTAAAGAAGATTTTAAAGATTTTATTTTACCAGGATTCATAGATGCTCACATTCACATTGAAAGTTCCATGCTAACTCCTTCAAGATTTGCAGAAGCTGTAGTTCCACATGGAACAACCTCTGTAGTCTCGGATCCACATGAAATAGCCAATATCATGGGTTTAGATGGAATTAAATACATGATGAAAGATGCTAATTCTGTTCCCCTAAACTTCTACTTCACAGCACCCTCCTGTGTACCCGCCACTAATTTTGAAACATCCGGAGCAATTATAGATCCAAAAAAAATAGAAAAACTACTTAAACAAGATAATATAGTTGCACTAGGAGAAATGATGAATTTCCCCGGAGTTTTAGCAGAAGATCCAATAGTCACCGAAAAAATCAGACTAGCTCATAAATATAAAAAACCAGTAGATGGTCACGCTCCCCTACTTTCTGGTCAGGAACTTTGTAAATATATAGAGTCTGGTATATCCACAGATCATGAATGCACTAGTCCAGAAGAAGTTACGGAAAAAAGACGATTAGGTATGAAAATAATGCTTCGTGAAGGCTCTTCCGCTCAAAACTTATCGGATCTGGTTTCTGCGGGAGGAGATTTCATAGTATCCGACGATAAAGATCCTGAGGACCTATTAAAGGGTCATGTAGACGTGATGCTTAGAAAATCTGTTGAATTAGGCTTAGATCCAATAGATGCTGTTAAAATGGTTACTCTTAATCCATGTATTCATTATAAATTAAATAGAGGATGTATTTCTCCTGGAAAGCCTGCAGACATTGTATTGGTTGATGATCTTGAAAAATTTAATGTAAAGAAGGTTTTTATTAATGGAATTCTTGTTGCAAGTGATAATAAAGTTCTATTTTCAGTTAAACCACTTGAAATAGAAAATACATTTAATTTAGGTGCTAAGAAACTTGAAGATTTTGAGATCTTAAGTTCTAATGATGAAGAAATTGTAAGAGTAATTGAAGTTATGGAGAGTCAATTACTTACACAGGAATCTGAAGCTGTTTTAAAGATTGCTGATGGTAAAATAAAGCCTGATATTGGAAATGATATTTTAAAAATCAGTGTTGTAGAAAGATACGGTCATGGAAATATATCAAACGCGTTTATACATGGCTTCGGACTTGAAGAAGGAGCAATTGCATCAAGCATAGCTCATGACTCTCACAACATTATAGTAGTGGGGACTAATAGTAAAGACATGGCATATGCAGTTAATAAACTAGTAAAAAATAATGGAGGATTAGTTGCGGTTTCAGGTGGATTCCATGTATCAGTGAAGCTTCCCGTTGCAGGGTTGATGAGTACTAGGAATGTAGAGGAAGTAACTAAGGAATGTCGTATATTGCATGAAATGTTGGATGATATGGGATGTAAACTGAATGCACCCTTCATGACATTGTCTTTCATGGCACTTCTCGTGATTCCAAAATTAAAGATAAGTGATAAAGGCTTATTTAATGTAGAGAATTTTGAATTTGTTACTGTAACAAAATAATAATCTAAAAAATTTTTTTTTGAAATTTGAAATATAAACTAAATTATTATAAATTAAGATTAATAACAATATATAAGAAAATGCGGGGGTGTAATAAATTGGCAGATAAACCATCAAACTCAGATGAAAATAAAAAAAATAAACAATCTGACGATAAAACATTTATAAAAACACGTCAAGTAGTAGGATCTATTATTATACTTCTAGGTTTAGTAATTAGTGCTTTAATTGTAAAGTTTACTCCAATCATTGGTTTAAACTCTACTTCTGTAAACTCTACCACTGCAAACATAGCTACTGCCAGTGCAGCTTTAAACTCCACTATCACTGCAAATGCAGCTTTAAACACGAACGCTGCTTTAACATCTTTAGGACTTGTTGGACTTGTAACCTTCATATTTGTGCTTTTTGGAACATATCTAGTTACTGATAAATGGGATTTTAAATGTGGCGAATTTAGAACTGCAATAACCATTTCAGTAATAGCAGTATTTTTCGGGACACTAGCATTTGGTAATAGAATATTTATAGCTCCAAGCACTGTTTTAAGTCAAGTATTAAGCAACTTTTGGTGGATAGTTGTCACAGTAATAGGTTTCTATTTCGGTTCAAGAGTAATAGATAATAAAACAAACAAAACCGATTCTACCAACAATACTTCAAGTAACGAAGATGATAGAGGAAGTGAATAGAAGAAAAGGAGAATTAAACTTATGAATTGATCGTTTTTACAGAATCCAACAATTAAGTATTGTTTTTATGATTTTTGATAAAAGTTTAGCCAGAATTGTTCTATTAATTTGACTGAATTTTGATATTCTTCTATTGTATTTGGTTTACGAATCAATAGATTAGGACAGTTTTTTACTTTAATCTCTTCCACTTCTTCTTCTAAATAAATTAGAATAACGGTAGGTATGCATTTTATATCTGCTCTTTCGGCAATGTGATCTAAAATTCCCGATCTAACCTCCGTCCTGTAACTGTCAAGATCAGTTATTATAATATTTGGTACGAGAGTTTCACCATATTCACCTCTTTGGAATATCATTTTTAATGCTACATCTGCATTCCCAGCAAAACGAATATCATTGAGAATCTTAGATTCTTTAAACGCTTCAATAAATCCCTTCAAATTCTCAGGATCTTTTCCGACGAAAAGTAAATGTACTGTCTTTTCGTTTTTTTTATCATTAAGTTGCATAATTAATATTTAGCATTGAAAAAATAAATATTTAACTGAATATAATAAGATTTTTTTTTAAATATATAATAATAATATAAAATATTACTAAATAAAATGGAAGAAAAGGATAAAAGAAAAGTTAGACAGTCCTGTGAAAAGGTATGCTTAATTTGTTTAAATAATGAAGGATACGTCCTTTTCATACAAGACACCCAGATCTTGAGGATCTTTCTCCTTGAGATATCTTTAATAATCAAATTTGGATACGAGAAACTAAAGGGGGAATAATAATGAATACAATTCTTGATCAGGAAAAATATTGGGATAAAGTTTCAGAGGAAAAAGAATTTCCAACACCTTTTCAAATTCAGGAATTTGAAAAATATGTTTCCAAAGATATGAACATTCTAGATATTGGCTGTGGTTATGGAAGAACATTAAATGAACTGCATAATCAAGGTTTTAAGAATTTAACGGGCATAGATTACTCACAAGGCATGATTAATAAGGGATTAAGGTTGAATCCTTATTTAAATCTCATAAAAAATGATGGATATACAATTCCATTCCCCGATAGCAAATTTGATGCAGTACTTCTTATTTCAGTATTGACATCAAATATTAAGGATGAAGAACAGGAAAGATTAATGTCAGAGATCTCAAGAGTATTAAAAGATAATGGAATTTTATACATCACTGATTATCTGATTAACAATAACAAGAGAAATCTTGAACGATACAAAAAATATACAGATAAATATGGAATATACGGTGTTTTCAAACTTTCTGAAGGTGTAATTTTGAGACATCATACTGAAAACCACATTATGAAATTAACAAAAGATTTTCAAAAATTAGTATTTGAAAAAACAGTTTATGAAACCATGAATGGTAATAAATCAAATGGATTCTATTATATTTTGAAAAATAGTAAATAACTGAATACTTAATGAAATATAAAGGACTAATTGAAATAGAATTAAACACTTTTTTCAGGTTTACAGCCAAAACCAGCCGAATTTCTGTATATTAAATAATGAGGCTATTAAAAGAGGGTTTATATTTATTTTTTTTTAACCATCATAAAAACTTCCCGTAACTTAATAAATTATTTGGTTTATATTATATATTGATAAGGATCCAGAGGTGATCTTAAATGATTTATAAGATAATTGAAAATGATGTGTATTCTGTAGGTGTGAAAGACTGGAATAGAAGAATTTTTGATGAACTTATTCCACTTCCAGATGGAACCAGTTACAATTCATTTCTTGTGAAGGGCAGTAATAAAACAGCCCTTATAGATACTGTTGATCCAACTAAAGCTAATGAATTATTGGATAATCTAAAAAAGTTGGATGCTGACATTGATTACCTTATTGTTAACCATGCAGAACAGGATCATTCTGGAACCATACCCCAAATACTTGATATTTACAATAATGCCCTTATCATTACCAACTCAAAATGTAAAGACTTATTAATCGAATTCCATCTAATTCCCGATGAAAAATTCCTGGTTGTGGGGGATGGTGAAACCTTGGATCTCGGAGGTAAAACATTAGAGTTTATCATAACTCCCTGGGTGCACTGGCCAGATACAATGGTGACTTATCTACAGGAAGACCAGATACTATTTTCATGCGATTTTTTCGGCTCGCACTTGGCAACCAGTGAATTATTCGCAGATGAAGATATTTACAAGTCTGCTAAAAGATATTACGCTGAGATAATGATGCCCTTCAGAACCATCATTCCGAAGAATTTGGAGAAGCTGAAGAACCTGAAAATTCAGATTATAGCACCTAGCCACGGGCCATTATACAATAATCCTGAATTTATATTGGATGCCTACAAAGATTGGACTTCAGACAACACTAAAAATCATGTTATCATACCCTACATATCCATGCACGGTAGCACCCAAAATATGGTAGATTATTTAGTGGATTCTTTAATTGAAAGAGGATTAACAGTTAAACCATTGAATTTAACCTATACTGATTTGGGTGAATTAGCTTTAGATCTTGTGGACGCTACAACCATGGTTATTGCTTCACCCACAGTCTTAACAGGCCCACATCCAAGTGTTGTGTATGCCACTTACCTTGCAAACGCCCTTAGACCTAAGTTAAAATTTGTTTCAGTAATGGGTTCCTATGGATGGGGAGGTAGAATGCTGGATCAAATCACTGGGATGATTGGTAGCTTAAGGGTTGAAATGATCACACCATTAATCATAAAAGGCTTTCCCAAGGAAGAAGATTACGTGAAAATAGATGAAATGGCCGATGAAATCACTGAAAAACATAAACAGCTTGGAATTATTATAAAATAACCCATAATTAACATTAAATTATTAAAAACTAGTAATTTAAAGAAAAATAACCTAAAAAAGGTAAGAAATTTTAATGTTTAAGGTAAATTATACTTATATTTTATCATATATGTAGGGTAAACCTGTACAAATCCCTTCTCTGAATTCTTTAAGGTAATTTCTATTTTATGTTCTGAAATCTTAATTTGATCTACTTTAAATCCACCCACCTGTTCACCAATTTCATAACGAATTTCTTCTTTTCTATCTACATCTTTAACCAATCTAAACTCACCTGAGGAAAAATCTAAGGCTCCAATCGTAACCCACCTAGGAAATATAACACTACCAAAGCTACTATTCTCATTTTTATCCGACATTATTTTTACCCACTACTTCTGTAATATTTGGTTGATAAATTTTTACAAACATCTATTGACTATAATAATAAATTTAAAAAATTTAAATTTAACTGAATAAAACATTTCACTCTATTATAATTTTAGATAAAATTAATAATATTTAAAAAAGATATAATGGATGGATGATATTGTTATAACTGCAGCTTTTGAGTTTAGAAAGTACATATTCTCAATAAATTCTGGTATACTGCGAATGTCTGGATTTAATTTTCAATGCAGCCAAATCTGAACATCTCATTATTATTATTGTAGCCCCGGGGATAGGCTTATTAACATTATTGCAATTTAAAGCTATTTACAACCATTTCGAATTTAGGTAGTGTGGCGTTATATTCATTAGCTGGGACTACACATCCAATTCTATAATATTTGGACCCGGGAACAGCTTCAATGTGTACAGTCAGGGCCATGTATTGTGTATCACCATTACGCCAAGTCTTAATGAGCTCCACTGCTCTCATCCCATTGACGGTGATGTTTCGCTCTGAAACTTCTGTTTGCCCAATAGCTGCAATATCACTCCTATAATCACTGAGCATCTCATCTAGCGACCCCACATTTCGTTGTTTTATGTAAAAATAAGTCTCAATATAATCTTCACTGCCATTGCCAATTGGTTCATAATATGCCACGATAGGGTCACCATATCCCCATCTACTAGGACTATCAAGATTCGATATTTCTTTCCAATCAGCTGGATAGTTAAATGTCAGTCCATTAGCTGCGTAAGTGTTGTTTGGGATATAAGTAGTGTTATTGTTGGATTTATTAATTTGATTCCCAATTTGAGGGTGATGGATTAATCCTGCATTAACCACTATAATCAAAGAAATAACGATTAAAATTAAGAGCACAATTATAGAAATATAACTCTTTTTCATCTTTAACCCCATCTTCAGATTCTACATATAAATTATATGGATACTACCTTCTTTTATGAAATTCTTCAAGTTCTCTAAATTTAATACATTGGACCTTATTTTCGGAGTGCTTCACTGGCTAGGGCAAATATGACGACTAAGTATCCTATGGCTCTGATTATTATTAAGAAAATAGGGATACTAATCACTTCTTTTTTACTATTTTAACTAATTAACTGTTATGATTGTATCACTTATTAAAATATTAATTAGTGGTCTTTTGTTATTTTTAAATAGCAAATAATATAGTAAATGTTTAAATAGAGAGAAAAAAAGAATCACAATATAAAAGTCAGGGATGAAGATAGTGCCAATTGCAGGAATACCATTTATGGTTTTAGTGGCAGTCCTCTGTTCAATTGGTTCCTAGATTGATGCTTACTACTCAGATATTACAGGAGACAAAAAAATGAACTCTGAGTTTCTAGAAGACAAAGAAATAATTGTAGCCTCTAACAGAGGACCAGTAGTATTTAAAAGATATGAAAAAGGAAAAATCGAACTAATACGAGGTGCAGGGGGGATAGTCGGTTCTATGATACCTTTTTTGAAAAAAACACATGGGAAATGGGTTTCTTCTGCAATCGGAGAATGTGATCACTATATGAACAATAAATACCGCTGTAAAGTGCCTATACCATTAGAAGACCCTGAATATTATGTCCAATTCATCAAAACAGAAGAGGATATTTATAATGGGTTTAATGGTAAATTCGCAAATCCTTTATTGTGGTTTATTCATCATTCTATGTGGAATCCACCATATTCACCATGTGCAGACGATGAACTGCATCAAGCATGGGATTCATACCAATATGTGAACTCTATGTTTGCAGCAGCGATAGGGGAAGATGTATGTAAATCAGAGAAGACTCCAATAGTAATGTTACAGGATTATCATCTCTATTTAACACCTAAATTGATAAGAAAGCAGCATCCAGATGTTCTTATGAGTCAATTCGTCCACATACCATTCCCCCCACCAGAAATATTCCAGCAATTGCCCAATCACATGCAAATCGAGATATTAGACAGTATGCTGACAAATAATATTTTAGGATTCCATATTCCACGTTATATGAACAATTTTTTTGCAACAATTAAACTTATTCTACCAAACGCTTCGGTGGATGACATAGTAGGAGACATTCTATATAAAGGACATGTCTGCCATATAAGAACTTATCCCATCAGTGTTGATATGAAAACACTCCAGACACACGCACAAGATCCAAATGTCACTGCTAAGGAAGTAGAAGTAGATGAAATGATTGGTGACTGCAAGTTAATCTACAGAACAGACAGAACAGACTTATCTAAGAATATTATCAGAGGATTCCAGGCTTATGACATGTTTCTTGAGAAATATCCAGAATGGAGAGAAAAAGTTAAGTTTGTAGCAACTTTAATGCCATCAAGACAAGATATAAAGATCTACAGAGAATACACCGATAAAATACAAGACATAGTTAAGGAAATCAACGAGAAATATGCTACTCCAGATTGGCAACCAATTAAATACATTTGTAGGGGAGATTACGACTTAGTAATTGCTCTTTTGAAAAGATATGATGTTTTAATGGTTAATCCTATATTAGATGGAATGAATATCGTAGCCAAAGAAGGGAGTGTCGTGAACGAAAATAATGGTGTATTAATCCTTTCTACTGGAGCAGGATGTTATGAAGAATTAAAAGATGGCGCAATTTGCATAAATCCTTTTGATTTAAGGCAGACTGCAGAATCAATCGATGTAGCTTTATTAATGGATGAAACAGTCAAAGCCCAGATGATTGCCAAAACAAATAAAGCTATTCAAATAAATGACCTGAATAAATGGGTATCCGATCAATTAAAAGACATTGAGGCTGTTATGTACGAAAGACTAAAACTTAAATCTAATGAAAACCCTGAGGAATCTCGATTCGAAATTAATTGAATTAAATGTTTTCTTAAGATAATTTGAATAATCCCTAAATAAGAATACTAATGATTTTTAATTTCTAACAATTGAAAGGATAGTGTTTAATGTCGATTCAACTTCATGATTCCTTAAAAATAGCAGAAAAAGAGAAGGCTTTGCCAAAAGTTATTGCATACAACAGAATTGATGGTCCAGGATCCAGTTTAGATTTAAGCGAATTTCAGCAGACATTCTGGAAATTACCAAATATACAAGATAAAGATGATCCTGCAAGAAAATGGACATGTAATCTTCCAAGAACAATAGGTATAACCATAGATACAGGAACTAAAATTGAGGCCCATCCTTTCAATCCTGATCTTATAGGTGTTAAATCTGTTGAATATAAAACTGAAGTTATTGCTTCCCCGGGTGAAGTAATTCCAGTTAAAGAAAACTGGTTACTTAAAATAATTGAAATATTTGACATTAAAGGTGTCATATTTGTTTTAAAGAATCTAAGAGGAGGTATACAATCTTCAGGGCTTGGAGGATCATCAACAGCCACAATTGGCGTGTGTATACTTGCAAATGAATTAGCAGGACGACCATTTAGCAAGATTCAGTTGATTTCTTTAGCTTCTCGTATTGAACAGGGTTTTGGAGTAAGTATCACTGGAACCCAGGAACAATCCAATGTTATTTTTGGAGGAGTAACTGATTATGTCTGGTTTCCATGGGGAAAACCTGGATATCCTGGTACAGGTTATGGCGAATCTTTACGATTTGAATTGATACCACCAGAAGATTACGGGCTTTTAGAAGGGAGAACGGCTATTTTTCATTCTGGACATCCTCGCCTAAGCTCAGAAGTTAATTTAACATGGAGAAACGCTCTCTTAACTGAAGTTGGATATAACTTAAATTCTAAAAAAATGAAGGTAGCTTATGAGTTTCGTGAGGGATTAAGACTACAAAAGTGGGATCATGTTCTTGAATCAATAGAAGAATACCGTAAAATACGGACAAAACTATGTGAAGGTTATATGGAAAGTTCCAGGGATTTATTGGAACGTGCTAAAAGCTGTAACTGTACAACTTTCCCTTTGGGCGCTGGTGGAGGAGGTGTAGTCCTTTTATTTTCTCCAAACCCAGAATCTTTAGAAAAATTGCGCGAGGATCTTAAAGGTATTTATAGTGAAATCCCCTTTAAAATACGATCTAAGGGTCATGAAATTAATAATGTAAAACTATAAAAACACTTCAATTTTGTCCTCTAATGATCAATGCTCCAAAATTTTTTTTAGTTCTCGCTCATATAATAAACAGGAGTAGTGGTTTTTCTTCTCAAATTTCTATAAAATTGGTCCAACCAAATGTCAGTTTACTTCTTCACAAACTGATTTTAAAATAATATATATATTCATTTTCTATTTTTAGTCAACGTGGACATTTCATTCCTTATTAATTCTATATCCTTAAATTGATCGCTTATCCAGCTGTATATATTTCTATTGCTAACAATATTGTATAAATTTTTTAATCGCCGTCTTCTTTCATTTTCATCCATTGTTATGGCCTGGTAAAATGCTTCAGCTGTTTGGCTAATGTCATATGGATTCACAGGGATTGTTTCTTCTTTAATCTCCTCAAAACAACCTGCTGCTTCAGATAATATCAGTACCCCGTTTTCTTCATTTACAACTGCCGCTTCCTTGGGAACAATGTTCATACCATCAGAAATGGGATTCACAATTAGACAGTCGTAGTTTTTAAATGCAGCAACAACAAAATTGTAGTTAGCTTTAAATATGCATTCAACAGGTTTCCAATTATTTCTAGCATACTTATGGTTAATTTCTTTGATGATTGTTTGAACATCATTTAAATAGTTCCGGTATTCCTTTATCTGTTGTCGGGTGGGTTTTCCAGTTATTAAAAATACCACTTTCTCAAGGTACTCTGGATGTTTCTCTAAAAAAGTATCGAATGCTTTGAATCCTCTTATAATATTTTTGCTTAAGTCTAACCGATCAGTTCTGTAAAAAAGGAATTTATTTCCCTTAATTCTTTTTACAATCTTCTCTTTTTCCTGCACGTCCTTTGATGCAGCCATGTTTTTTAATCCCTCAGAATTAACTGAGATAGGGTAACTTTTAACATGTGTTTCGTTGCCGTTGCGATACACTATCTGGTTTTCATAGTCTATTTTGTCTGCAAATTCTTCACAGGTTCCAAGAAAGTTGTCCACGTATCTTGGAATGTGAAAACCCAAGAGATCGTTTGCGAGAAGACCATCTATTATGGAATCCCTCATGTAGTGGGGCAGAATTTTAAAGTAATCTGACTGTGGCCATGGAATATGTATGAAATGACTTAAAAAAGTATTTCTCAATTTACGACGAATAATTGCAGGACAAAGATAAAGGTGATAGTCCTGCAACATTATCATAGGCTCTTTATCATTGCTCTTGCTTTCTTCCACTACATGATCCGCGAATTTCTTGTTCATATGGAGGTAACCTTTTTCCCAAGCTTTGTGAATGTTATCATCAATGTTAGGACTGTAGGGGCTGTTCCACATGTAGTGTTGTAAAAACCAGAGGAGTGGATTACTTATTACACTGTAATATTCTTCGTAATATTCTTTTTCTGCAACAACAAATTGAACCCAAAATTTTGGGTCCCCTTCGGGTATGGGTACCTTGTTTCCAGGGAACCTTGCTGCTACCACGGCATCTCCTAGGGTCATGGCACTTGCAATCCATACACCATTCAATGTTTCCATGAGGGGAAGTAATGTTGATACAAGCCCGCCAGCACCTCTTTTAATTTTTATACCGTCGTTTTTATGTTGAAATTCAACTGGTCCCCTGTTAGAAACTACAATTAAATTTTTATCCTTTAAAAACTCCAATATTTCCTTTTCGTGGGGATAGTTCATTGAATCACATCATGTTCAATAAGTCAGATAATTAAAATTCTAAACATTTTCAATTATCCTTTTAACTGAAGCTGTTAATTTTTGCAGTTTTTTTGAAGATTTAGATTCTATGTAGATCCTTATTAAAGGTTCGAATCTGGAGGGTCTCACCAATATGAATGAATCTTCCATTTCGACCCTCAGACCATCTACTGTGTTGATGTCCTTTTCAGAGTCAAAACTGCTTTTAATAGTGTCTATAACTTTCATTTTTTTCCCTTGTTCACATTTTAGCGTGAAAAATGTGCGAGGATATTCTGCTATTTCTTGGGTCAGTTTTGAAAGGGTTGTATCCTCCCTGGCAAGTATCTCAAGCATGCGGACCACAGCAAAGATTGCATCGTAGCATGTCTGGAATTCTGGGAAAACATACATTCCAGGTTCATCACCACCAAAAACTGCATTATTATCAATTACCTCCTTTAAAACTTGGTTTACGGATGTTTTTATGAGATTTCCACCATACTGGGATACCACTTCATCCAGTGATTGTGATGCCACCACTGAAGAT
>PMWA01000125.1 GCA_003166335.1 Methanobacterium sp.
GAGTCTCTCCAACTCGATCATCATACTTTTATTGATATATATGGTTCTTTGGTGGGACCGAATACATCACTAACTGTACCAAACTTCTTCTCATTTTTTGTAAAAACAGCAGTACCATAACGAGGGGTCTAGTTTGATCTGAGGATTAAACGGCCCCTGTTAGATATTTGGGAGATGATTCCTAACTTCTTCATGTAATAAAACCGAAACTTTTATATACTACTATCTCATCGAAGTAGTATATAAACTTTTCGAAACAAATATATATTAGATTTATCCAGTTTTAAACTTTCATTTAGTTATTAAAATAAATATCCAACTTCACGGGATATCTGAAAGTGTTTAAAGTTTTAAACATTTTAATGATAATTCTTTAAAAATAGTGTGTAATAAATGAAATTAAGAAAAATAAGAAAATTTAACTAGATGTAAATGTAATTTGGCTGAGTAAGACGAGAATTAAAATCAATGACCTTAGATAAAATAAACTCAATAATTCATTTAATTTTTGATTTAAGTTAAGGGGCTTCTAAAAATAGATTCCTCTTCCTTTTTTGAATTAATACCATCCCATATGATAATAAAAAGTATGGTTAGAATAGGTGTTACTATGAAACTCAAAGTAGTTAATGGATATTTATATAATATCAAAAGGATTATAATTACGATTAGAACTATTATAGCATAGTTTATAGGTGGATATTTTATATACTTGCCAATTTCTCTATTTAAAATCATTAGGCCCTCTTCTATATCCAGTGTTTGAATGAATATTTTTGAAGTTAAACTTTAATCACATCTAATAATTCTCTAGGATTTGTTATGACTGTATATTATTTTTCTCTTCAATGATGTCCTTTGCTTTTTTAAAGTCTGAATCAAAACTTACTAAGTATTCACACCCCAAATCCTTAGCAATGTGTATATGTATTTGCATTCTTGAACTCGTATAAAATATCTTTTGAGTTTTATTCTATCTGTTCACCGGTAATGGCGTCTATGTTCACCGTTCCACCATAAATGTTATTTTTAGTATCGTATAGTGAAACTTTGTAATATGGATGTGGATTTGACTGTATTAATGTCGCCCCAGTTGCTTTTAGATTATGTCCTTCTAGAATGGAGTTTGCTATACTCATAGCTTGGCTAGCACTGATATAACCCCCATTATTGTTTCCACTATTGTTAGAACTTTGGCTAGTTGTTTGTGGACTATTTGAACCACTGGATGTACTGTTATTCCCAGATGTAGAGTTATTTACATCTGTTAATGTGGTCTGTGGATTGTTTTTAAATAAAATATATCCACCAGCAAGTCCTAAAACTGCAACTAAAACTACAATTACTCCAATAAATACCACTCTTTCATTCATGAATTATTTACCCCGCTAATATCCCAATATGATATTAAGTATTGTAATATGGATGATATTAATTACTATTACAAGAAAACCGAAAAATGATTTTATTACAAAAAAATCCTTTGTTAGCATGATATGATGAAGTATAATTTCAAATGTAAAAAAAAAATAAAAATCCTTTAAAACAACCAAATACATCATTCTAAATTACATCAAATACAGATATTGAATAGAGAAATTTTTTACAAATAATGAATGGAATTGTTGTAATTTAGAGAAAAAATTAATTGAAAACGTTAGAGATGCTTTCTAAACCATCAGACGAAATGCCTAGACCTCCAAGAAAGGAATTACCATCATCTAACACGTCTAACACACTATTAATTATTATAATCATTTTGTTAGTAGGTATAGTGGGTGTTGCAGCGGGGTATATCTTTTATGGAAGTATGAATCATACACCAATAACAAACAATACTACTAATACAACGATTAATAGTACGAACCAAACTAATACACCAGTTAATAATACAACTCTAACAACTCAAGCAAATACTGGAAATAGTAATGGGAATAATAAAAATAATGGTGGAAACAGTGGTTATGCTATTTCTGAAAGTCAAGCATTACAAATAGTTCAAGCTAATGCAGGAAATCAGAATTACATCTATTCTGGAACAACTACTGGACCTAATGGAGATACCCGCTATGTTTTTCAAGTTCGATTGAATGATAATATATATGGTCAGGAACAATTCAGCACCTATGAAGTTGATGCTGAAACTGGAGAAATGTATTAAATATATTTTTTTTAAGAATTTGCAGTAAAAAAAAGAATACACATTACTACAATTCAAATTATTATTCCAGCACGTTCCTAGAAGGAAAGTTAACGGATGAGTAAATTCATTTATAAGTAAAAAGAAACTTTTTAAAACATCTTATAATGAATTTATTTACTATTTTTTTCATTCTTTTTCTAAATATTTAGAGATAAATTCTGGAGTTTCATTTTTTAATTCATAATTTCTGCGAATTATAATTTTTAATTTAAGAATGAGATTATTTCTATATACATCATCATCTGGATCAATAGTTGATGTTGCTGCAAGATCAGCTAGGAATAATCTTGCTTTCATGATTGTTTCATCGTCTAAGCTTTCATTATTATCTAACAAAGAGTTACATTTTAATCTAAATTTTTTAATATCATCTACTAAACGAGCAAAATTATGATTTTTAAAACCGTATAGCCATGCTGTACTCATCTAAAAAATCCTCCCATTTTTTATATGAATGATGGACACGTAAAAACCTATCCGAGCTTTTATTTCTTCTAAATTTGGTGGGAAAACAGAGAACCCATAATATTAGAGAGTAAAAAAAATGAAAACTTTGTTTTTAACCCCAATTAATGATTTGTTTCACATCTCTATTATAAGCATTCAATTCCAGATTTTTGCATTTAAAAAGCTTAATGCATAAGGAACATTGTCTATATTATTTAGTATTTTAGCATTTTGAAAACTTAAATTATTCTTTATTAAAGTTTCTCCAAAATTAACATTTTTATTTATTTTTGCCCAAATAAATTTAATACTTCCTCCTGCTTCAATTTTTTTGAAGCATATTCTTCCTCTAATATCAGCATAAATGAAATCTATGTCTCGCCGACTTTTACTTTATAATAGGTTTTTAAATCATCACCAAGATAAACATCACCTACCAATACCCAGTACTTCTTGAACTAAAGGTGATAGAAGGAGGATGGGGACGGTTATAATTATACATATTATAAATCGTTTTTTTAAATCCTCAATCATGCCAGTATGGACGTGTCCCCCTTCCATTTTATGTTTTCTATCCATTTCTTTCCCGCAAACTATGCATTTGTCCTTTTCTTCAGGCCCTTCATGATGCATTTCATGTATCATATCATTTTCAGAATCGTCGTGATTGATTTTCATCCCTCAATATGATATAGGAATATAATTATAATAAAATATTTTTTTTTTAATAGGGAGAGGATTTAATGGAAGCAAAGAAGCAAAACATACCTGAAAAAGGTGTTCTAGTTCAGAGAGATATGGAAACTTATGCTGTAGTTCCTTATTTTCCGGGAGGCGTAGTTGATTCTAGTACTTTGCGAAGAATAGCTGATGTAGCTGAAAAATATAATATTAAAACTATTAAAACTACATCTGAGGGAAGGATAGCTATCTACGGTGTTAAAGAAGAGGATTTAGATAATGTATGGGTTGATTTAGGTTTGAAACCCGGTGGACACATTGGTAAATGTGTAAGACCTGCTAAAAGTTGCATAGGTAACATATACTGTAAGAATGGACTGCAAAATAGTGTGGAAATGAGCTTGAGAATTGATGAACATTATTGTGGAATCTAAACACCCGGTAAATTAAAGATAGCTATTTATGGATGTCCAAATTCATGTGCTGAATCATATGTTCGAGATATCGGATTTATTGGGACCATTAAAGGTTGGAAACTGCTGGTTGGTGGGACATGTGGAATAAAACCTAGGATCGGCCGATTATTAGCGAAAAATCTTTCGGATGATGAATTAATAAATATGATAAATAAAATAATTAATTATTACAAAGATCAAGGAATCGAAAAACGTATGCCTGCATTTATAGAGAAAATTGGATATGAAAAGTTTTCTAAAGATATTTTAGGGAAATAACAAATTATTACTCCTTAAGAATTGATTGCTCAAATTTATCCATAATTTACCCTTTCATAAATAATATTATCATGATTTAGATACAAATAAAACTTATTAATTAAAAAACATTTTAGAAATTGCTAAACTACAAGAGAATGTTATAAATATTCTCCTCATGATTTTTTATTTATATAATATTCTTAATTATGGAGACAAAAAATGTGAAGAAAATGAAGTATGATGTAGTTGTTGTAGGTGGTCGAGTAGCTGGATCAGCTTCTTCCCTTTTTGCATCTAAAGGAGGTTTAGATGTATTAATGATTGAAAAAAGACAGGAAATTGGAACTCCTGTTCAATGTGGTGAAGCAACTACTAAGGATACTTATAAAACTCTTGGAATAAAGCCTTCTAAAAAATATGTACGTGCAGAGTTAAAAGGTTCCGATGTTCACGCCCCCAATGGTAAGTTTGTTCGGGTGGAAGGTGGCAAAATACATGGGTTCATGGAAGGATATGTGGTTGAGAGAAAGATTTTTGATAAAGAGCTGGCTATAGAATCAGCTAAAGCTGGAACAGACATAATGGTAAAGACTAATGTCAAAGATATTATAATGAAAGATGGTAAAGTCTGTGGAGTTGTTGCAAAGCACCTTGGAAAAACATTTGATATAAAATCAGATATTGTAATAGCTGCTGATGGTCTTGAATCTAATTTATCTCGGTTGGCTGGTCTTAAAACTGTTAATACTGTGGATGATATAGGTTCCTGTGCCCAATATGAAATGGTAGGTATTGATATTCCTGCAAATTATATGCAATTATATTTTGGTGATAAAATTGCTCCCAGAGGATATTTATGGATCTTTCCTAAGGGTGAGGGAGTTGCAAATGTTGGATTGGGTATATTAAACTCAAAGAAAACTGCATATCATTACTTAACTAAATTCATAAGAAAATTGGATGCAACTCCTATTGAACTTAATGTAGGAGGAGTACCAATTTCAGGACCCATGGATCTAACCTTTTCTTCGGGACTCATGGTTGTTGGAGATGCCGCAGGACATGCTGATCCAATAAATGGTGCCGGCATAGAAAATGCTGTAACCTGTGCTAAAATAGCAGGAGAAGTAGCAGTAGAAGCAATTGAAAATGAAGATACATCCTCCAAATATCTAAAAAAATATCAGGATCTCTGGAAATTAGCTATAGGAAAAAATATTGAAAACTCCCTTAAATACAGGAAAATTATTGATAAACTCACAGATGATGATTTTAATGCACTTGCTGAATTTTTAGAAAATAAAGATCTAAATTCAATTTCAAAATTATCAATACTTAAATTTCTAAAGAATTATCCTCATCTTATTACTCTTTTAATCAATATTTTTATCCGAAAACCATGAAAATATATCATTATTAACAAAATATTAATTCTTAGACATTTATTTGGAGAATAACTAGAGTTTTCAGGCGGAGTCAAATTAATTTGTTATAGAATATCCCTTTTAATAAGGTGATAATGAAATAAGGAGCTTTTTTTAAAGTATTTTAATGGAGGATAAGTATAAACCCTAATATCAACATATTATTAATGCTGAGGAAATCATTACTTTTAATAAAATTTTTATTAGAGCCTAGCATTGATAACATGGTACATTTTGGGAATACTTGCTTATTTCTAAATAATAACTAAAATCTAAGCATTTCAAACTAATCTCAGAATTATCGTCATATAAAACCAAGTTTTTATGGGGAATAATATTTGTCTAAGAATGTTACTGTTAATGCTAATTATAATATGAAACATTTGTTAAAGTTTATCAAACTTGGTAAACCTCAATTTGCAGTGGGGTTATTTTTTTATTTTAGTCTTGGTGCTTTGTTAGGGGTTCTCTTTAATGCTCAATTTGTTTTAAGCAAATTTATATTAGGATTTGCCATTATATTCCTGTCAACATGGGCTGTTCATTACCATAATGATTATTTTGATTTTGATTCAGATCAGTATGGTATACCGACAGCTATTTCGGGAGGTAGCGGAGTACTCATTGAACATCCTGAATGGAGAAATAAATCTAAAATAATGGGCATCACGCTAATAGGGTTAGCCATTGCCATATCTGCACTTCTTACATACCTATTCTCCTACCCAATAACTTTTGTCCTCTTTGTTATTATCGCAAATCTTATAGCATGGGTTTATGCTGCTCCACCGTTCAAACTATCTTACCGTGGCTTAGGGGAATTTGGAAATACTGCCATAGGCCTTCTATTTCCAGGTTTAGGTTACTTTGCCATAATTGGAACATTAAACCTCCCCTTTTTTATTTTCGCAATTCCCATGTTGTTTTTACAATTATTATTTACCATTAGCGTAGAAATTCCTGACATGGAAGGAGATAGATTAGGAGGCAAAATGACATGGATTGCCTCAAAAGGCCGTAAATTTGGATTCCAAATCATAGCAATTTCAGGGATACTGGCAACCATTTCATTTCTACTTTTATCATATACAAATTTATTTCCTGCTATCATCGACTTTAGAATAATTGCAGTTATCTCATTAATACCAATGAGTTTAGGAGTAATTGAATTAATTAAAAATCCGAATGACAAAGCAACTGCCACAAAATTTTGTATCTACAATCTTGCGGGGATCTTCATCACGGTGATTTTAATTAATTTATATTTCTTGTCCCTACTAAAATGACCTTTTAATTTGAATAAACTATTTTAAAGGAAATGTATGGATTTTAACACTCATAGATTGATAAATATAAATTAAACTTAGGAAGGCCTTAGTATTTGGCTGGAAACTTTTTTTTCTTTTTACTATGGGGAGCATTATTGGCAGTAAATATTAGGTTCAGAATTTTGTTTCAAGTAAATTTATTTTAGGAAACTCCATTACTATTTTACTGCTCATATTTCAGTTCATTACAGGTAATGATTACTTTAATTTTTTGATGTTGAACGGCTTTTTAGTCCACTTATTTTTGTTTTTATCTTCTTTAAATGTTTGATTTTTTAATAGTTTGATAAAATTATTTATGATAGTCTAGCCATATAATATTAATAAGAGGCGATGTACTTGGATAGAAGATTGATTTATGGCTTAGTCATAGTAGTTATTATTGTGGTAGCTGTTGGGGCATATTATGCCGCATATCCTCCAAAAACAAGTAACTCTACCCATGTAAGCACTAGCAACCAAAACTCAACTTCAGGGGGAAATACTGGAAAATCTGGCATTAGCTATCAAATACTACCGGTTTTAAAAACAATAGGACCGTCACGATAGGTATTATTTGGGTAAACTCTGATCACTGTGAGTATATCCATTTTAATTAAATTCATTTTTTTGAGAACTTCAAAAATTGGGGTTAAGGAATAGGGGGATGAATATTATGGGTTTTGTAGAATTGGCTACAATTGAAGAATTGAAAGATGGGCATATGAAAATGACCATTATCGATGATCATGAATATATGCTGGCTAGGATAGGGGATAATTATTATTGTACGGACAATAGATGTCCACATATGGGTGGAAATCTGTCCGGTGGTAAACTGGAGGGGACAGTCGTAACTTGTCCTAGACATCATAGTCAATTCGACATTACAGATGGTCATAATATACGTTGGACAGATTGGACTGGGATTAAATTGGCATTTGGAAAGTTAGTTAGATCACCACGACCACTTAAGGTGTATGAAGTCAAAATTGAAGAAGACAAAATACTGGTTAACTTAAAATAAAAAAAAATTTAATCTAACCTAGTACCACATCCTCATGAAAAACAATAAAGAAACTGTAAATAATAGACTTAAATAGCCTTGTAAATAACATGGAGTTGTTAATTTGAAATATGAATATAAATTTAAGAGCATGAGTAATAAAGAGCTTCACGAAGAATGTATGACTTTTTTTTGATATTTTAGAGTATCCTTCTTAACGAGGACTTTCATTTATTGCTGCCTTAATTCTTCTCAACGCTTCCTCCAGGATGGGCCTGGGACAGGCTATGTTCATTCTAACGAAACCGCTACCTGCTTCTCCGAAAATGAATCCGTCTTCTAAACCTATCTTTGCCTTCTCCTGCATAAAATTCCTTAGAGCTATTTTATCCATACCCAACTCGCGGCAATCCATCCAGATAAGGTATGTTCCCTCCGGTTTAATGACCTTTATATCTGGAATTTCCCTGGCTATATATTCCAGTAGAAAGTTCAGGTTTCCCTGTAAATAATCCAGGACTTGCTCTAGCCATTCATCTCCAAATCGATAGGCCGCTTCCAATGCAGTATAGCCAAAGAGATTAGTAGCGGGTACAATACCGGATTGTGTACTGATGAAAGTATCGCGGAGTTTCTTATTGGGGATTATAATTGCGGATACATCCAGACCGGACAAGTTGAATGTCTTGCTCGGTGAAGTGCATACTATGCAATTCTGCTCAAACTCCTCTGAGATAGAAGCAAATGGAGTATGTTGGTGGCCTTTGAAGAGTATTTCACAATGTATCTCATCGGAGATGACCACTGCCCCATTGTTTATGACAATCTCTCCCATCCTAATTATCTCTTCCCGTTTCCAGAGACGTCCCACCGGATTGTGAGGATTACAGAATATGATAGCCTTTATACGCCCCGACCCATGCAAAGGCCTAGTTTTTGGGAGAAATTTATGCTCCAAGTCATCATAATCCATTTCGTAACGGCCGTTAATTAGTTTGAGACCATTATTTACTATCTGACAACCACTGTTAGTAACCACTGGGAAAAAGGGGTGATAAGCCGGTTCTTGCAGTATGACTTCATCTCCAGGGTGAGTCAACGATCGCACAGCAACATGAAGGGCGGGAACCACTCCAGGGGTAAAAACTATCCATTCCGGTTTAATTTCCCATTTAAATTTCCGCCTCATACGTTTTACTACAGAATCAGTGACACTGGGGCCTGGTTTGGTGTAGCCATAAAAGGGATGTTCCGCACGTTTTTTAAGTGCATCTACGATGGGTTGGGCAACCGGAAAATCCATGTCAGCCACCCACATAGGGATTAAATCTTCACGGCCGAAGATGGATTGAAGCATATCCCATTTTAAGCTATCTGTGTTTCTCCTATCACATACTTGGTCGAAATCATATCTCACCATTTTATAACTCTCCCAAACTAAGCGAATTTAGCATTTCTATTTTTATGTAAACATTTCTCGGAGGATACTTATATATTTAAAGCCATTTTCTCTCTAAATTGGTTTTTATTTTAAAGCATGGCTGTTTTTAACTTATGAAAATTCCTTAAATATATTTTAAGGTTTGAATATGCATTTAATATGAAGTAATGGATTGGAACAGAGCTGAGAGGGATGCTGATGTGTATGCCACCGGAAAAAGGAAGTTTAACTGGAACATGTATGAAAACAGCACGTAAACTTTGTTTGTGGCAGTAATAATCTGTTTAATAATTAGTAAATGAGAATTCGAAAAGTAGAGTATAAGTTTAAGAGAAAATATAATACAATATTAAAAATAAAAATTTTATTTTTTATGATGTTGGTCGAGAAGGGTATGTTGGATGAACTGAGAAAGTCTGGTGTTGATATCGTTGGAGATGTGCCTTGGGGTACTCATTTCTGCCAGTTCTATCAAACTAAAGATGATTTAATTAGTGTGCTAGTTCCTTATTTTAAAGCAGGATTGGAGAATAACGAATTTTGTATGTGGGTTACATCTGAGCTTCTGGATGTTGAAGATGCCAAAGAAGCCCTGAGAAAGGTTGTTTCAGATATTGATAGCTACTTGGAGAAAGGGCAAATTGAGATTATTCCTTACCCTGATTGGTACTTGGAAGATGGTATTTTCGATTCAGAGCGGGTTTTAAATGGCTGGGTTGAAAAACTCAACAACGCCCGTGCCCAGAACTACGATGGGTTCAGATTGACTGGTAACACCTTCTGGCTTGAAAAAAAAGACTTGAATGACTTCTTTAACTATGAGAAAGATGTAAACAATGTTATCGGGAATTACCAGATGATGGTGCTATGCACTTATTGTTTGGACAAATGCAGTGCAGCCGAAATTATAGATGTGGTCGTAAATCATCAATTCGCTCTCATCAAACGGGAAAAGAAATGGGAGCTCATAGAAAGTGTTAAGCATAAAATAACAGCGGATAAACTTAAAAAAACCCAGCAAACATATAGTTCTCTCTTCAATAATATGATGGACGGATATGCATACTGTGAGATGCTCTACGATGATGAAAACCATCCAGTGGATTTTATTTATTTAAATGTCAATGATGCATTTGAACGATTAACCGGCCTAAAAAATGTAGAGAGTAAGAAGGTTTGTGAAGTAATTCCTGACATTGCAGAGGCACATCCAGAGCTTCTTGAGATTTATGGTCGTGTAGCGTCGACGGGCCGGGCAGAGAAATTTGAAATTGAATTCAAACCTTTAGGAATATGGTTATCAGTCGCCGTCTTCAGTCCCGAGAAAAACTATTTCATAGCCACCTTTGATAATTTCACCGAGCGTAAACTCGCTGAAAAAGAACTGGAAAGAACTTTGGATGAGTTGAAACGCTCCAACCAGGAACTGGAGCAGTTTGCTTATGTAGCTTCGCACGACCTGCAAGAACCATTAAGGATGGTTTCCAGCTTCACACAATTACTTGAAATGAAATATAAGGATGAACTTGATGCTGAAGCCTTAGAATATATAGGTTTTGCTGTGGATGGTGCTAAACGTATGCAGTTATTAATCAATGATCTTTTAGAATACTCCCGCGTGACAAGGAAATCTACAGAATTTGAGGCAGTGAACATTGAAAAGGTACTCGATGAAGTTTTATTTAATCTAGAAATAGTTATCGAAGAAAATCAGGCAATTATCATTAGAGAATCACTGCCTGAGATTCAGTCTGATTACGGACAGATGGTTCAATTATTCCAGAACCTCATTGGCAATGCCCTGAAATATCGTAGTGAGGAAACACCAGAAATCCGTATATCTGCCCAGAAAGAAGATGATCATTGGATTTTCTCTGTAGCTGATAATGGTATTGGTATGGATTCAGAGTACTTTGTGCAGGTTTTCAAAATATTCAGAAGACTTAATACTCAGGATGAGCATGAAGGAACCGGAATTGGCTTAGCTATCACTAAAAGAATAATAGAACACCACGGAGGGCGAATCTGGGTAGAATCCGAACCAGGGAAAGGTTCAACCTTCTATTTCACCATCCCTAAAACTGTCAACAATCATTTTTAATCTAATAGGTCTGTGGGGTTTCTTCTGTTTTTCATCCTACGTTTCCATGTCTGGATAAACTCCCTAGTAGCTTGTTCTACTGCCTCCATAATATTCTAATAATTTTAACTGTAGTTTTATGGTGATTACTCTTCTATCAATCCTTTGCCATCTCTCATTAGAGTACCATTGTCTTTTAAATGTATTCCTAATTCACCGCTGAAACGTGATAGTATGTGTAATCATGGGTTCTTAGATGGTTGAATAGTTATCCAGACATTTGCACTATTCATGTCCGTAAACCACTTTACTTTGCTGTCAAAAATGTCCGCTTAACTTATATATTCTTGGAATTAAAAAAAATAATTATTACATTGTTAAAAAAATATTACATAATTTCTCTACTAAACTAAATTGATTGATATTTCTGAGGCTAGAAAGAAATATATGGAAGTCATTAGATATTTTTCTTCAAGTATTCTGCTAAAGCTTGGCGAATATGATAACTCATAGGATTGTAGCTCTCTTCTGATAATTCCCTTAATTCCTTTATCATCTGTGGGGGCAACTTTATAGTAATTTGCTCCATCTTTTGTTTTGTTTTAGGTCTACCCTTAGTTTTTGTTTCCTGCATGATTTCACCTATAGCAAATAGTATATTATTGGGTTTATAAAAGTTTTATGCATATTTTTGGTAATTTATTAAATATTTTTTGAACTTCGTTAAACCATTCTATAACGAAGTTAAAAAGCGAATTAAATTCAAAAAAGTTTTGATATTATTTATGGTTTTCCCAGCATGAATCCCATTGTTTTACATCTCATATTTATTGCCTTGAGTTTCTTATCTAATTCTTTGAGTTGTGATTTGTTTTTTTTCATCCTTTTCATATCTACTCCTCCATCGTGCGATTACTCTATTCACCGTTGGGGTATTTTGATATCACTTAGGTGTTGCTTAACATCTGATTAACTGTATTCTGTCCTAAAATATTTGTTAATCGTTGTTTCAATGGTGGATTGTTGTTCACTAATTGAATCAGTAGATTTTGATTTGTGCTAATATTATTATTAGTAGCAGTTATGGTACTATTTAAATTCACAGCATCAATAGCAGCTGCAAATACTCCATTGGTCTGCATATCCTGAAATATCCTCAATCCATTATCCTCTGATTTACTCATGTTTTGTAATTCATCTAAACGTATAACTGCGTATTGATAGGTAGCTGTATCAGGTGCTACGGTTTCCATTTCCTCTGTTTCGTTTATAGCAGCTGCTGTTGAATTTTCTGCATCATATATGTATTGCATATTTGTTTCAGCACTTCCGCTTGTGAAACTTGTCTGATTTATGTATGATTCAGATTGTAACATATTATTTTCTGATTGATTTAGTAAAGTGTTGTATGTGTTCGATTGGTATATTTGATAACCATAAAATGCCCCTACGAATGCAATAACACAGAATACAACTACTAATATTATATACATCATTTTCATTATTTTCCAACTCCTTTATCAGATAGTGGATTGATTATTATTATTTTGTACCCCTGAATTGGAGTTATTAATACTGTTTTCTGAATTGGTGTTTAGACTATTATTGCTACCGTTCCCTGAATTGATATTTGAGGTTCCTGAGTTACTATTATTTGTAGATATTGTTGAATTAGATGAATTATTAGTTGCTATGACCGGTGAGATATGGGATGCTGTCATAATATAAGCACTAGCCCCCATACCAACTACAGCACATATAGCTATTGCTACTATTATTAACATTTTATTTGACGTTGGCACGCCTGATTTATTTAAATTAGAGCCGCATTTTTCGCAGAATTTAGCATCTGCATCATTTTCTTGTCCACAATTAGAACATTTCATTCTTTATCCCCTTCATATTCTACGGTATAGCAGCGTTATTTTTTATATACCTGAAACTAACCGTAACTGCCTCAAAATATCATGAAAATCTATCTAAAATCTTATGAGTTTTATTTAATTAACTATTTAACTTAAATAAATGTAGAATTTTATGATAGGAATTTGAAGCTGTTTATTATCTGATTGAAAGTGCTGCTTTCCTGATCATAATCATTTATTGTGTCCACTCCTACAAGTGCAAAATATTGGGATGGTGATAATTCAACTAGTTCCATCTGTTGAACTACCATGATGCCGTTGCCTGTTTCTTCTTGATAAAGGATTTCATATGCCGGAAATCCATCAACTGTAGTACTTTGTTCAGAACGAATTGAATATCCCAAGCTGGTCTGATAACTTTCGGAACTTGAAACATACTCTGATAGGCTTGTATACCCATATTTAGATTCATTATAAACACTAAAAGCAGGATAACTTGAAAGCCCTACAATCACCATTGTGTTGGCATTATTTGGTAAAACATTCCAATTAGAAGGATATTGAAAACTGACAACACCATTAGAAAAAGTCTTATATTGAACATTACTACCAATAGGATTATTTGAACCACCATTAGTAGAAGTATTGTTATTTATTGTAGGATTTGATAAACCTGGGGGTGATTGATGATTTTTCATCAGTAATATACCTGAAACCAACCCCAAACCTGCCACTAAAACTATTACAACAACAATTAAAATCTTAGTAGAGTCTGGCATGCTTGATTTCTTTAAATTGGAGCCGCATTTTTCGCAGAATTCAGCATCAGGATCATTCTCATGTCCACAATTCTGGCATCTCATTATTTTTCACCCCTTTTCCCTCTATTTGAAAGATTTTTTTTTATAGGAACTTAATCCTCCTCCTAATACTCCTCCAAAGAAGGTGATTATTAAAACAATATATATTTATTTATTTTTTTGGGCTTTGGTTGAAGATGGATTTTCAGCTCCACAATTAGAACATTTCAATTCTATCCATCTTCCACTTGATATTTTAACTCATTTTCCAACTTCCACTATATTCAAGTGCTGCATCAACCATTACAAATCTTTAGCTGGTTAGGAATTATAAATTACTTGATAATAGTTATAATCTAATGTAATAGACCGCTCAGGTGTTAGAAATTGTATTGATCAGACATTCTTATTGGGATGCTTTGTTAGTTACATTTCTTGTCCAGTAATAGCATTTACATCCACTGCACCCTCATAAGCATTATTAATACTAGAATAAATAGTAACTGCATAATAAGGATTATTTCCATTCTGGACGTATTCTGCATAATAATTAGCATCAGAGAAATAAGCATATCCTTCAGCTAACGATAATGCTTGGGAAGTGGATATTTTTGGCGCAGTAACAGTAGGACTGGTGTTAGGAGTTGGATTAGATTGTTGATTATTATTTGAGGAACTACCACTACTTGCTGATTTACTATTATTTGTTGCTGTAGTGTTATTTGCTGATGTGGTGTTATTCACAGTAGTGTTGTTAGCGACGGGTTTAGCTTGATTATTCATCAACATCATACCAGAAACTAACCCTAAACCTGCCACTAAAACTATTACAACAACAATTAAAATCTTAGTAGAGTCTGGCATGCCTGATTTCTCTGGCACACCTGATTTATTTAAATTAGAGCCACATTTTTCGCAGAATTTAGCATCTGCATCATTTTCTTGTCCACAATTAGAACATTTCATTTTTATTCTCCCTTTTTCGATAGATTAATCATTTAGATAATGATTAGTATTAACATCAGTTCTATTAAGTGCGATTCTTTATTTTTATCATTTGGATTAAAGTCCTAGTATCTGTTTTTTTTTAGCTTGGAATTCTTCTTCGGTGATTATTCCTTTTTCTTTTAGTTCTGCAAGCTTTTCTAAATCTTCTAAATTATTTACTTTAGTTATACTGCTGGATCCATTATTAAGCGCGTTACCACATTTAATACAAAAATCTGCATAATTAGGGTTTTCAGCCCCACAAGATGGACAAGACTTTAATTCAGATTTACTTATATTTTCAATTCCCCTACCACATTTAGCGCAGAACTTAGCTTTTTTTCTATTCTCTTTACCACAATATGGACAAGACTTTAATTCAGATTTAATATTATTATTAATTCCCCTACCACATTTAGTGCAGTAAATAGCTTCTTTTTTAT
>PMWA01000031.1 GCA_003166335.1 Methanobacterium sp.
GAACAGGAGATTATGGAAACACCATCTAGATGGAGGAATTTCCCTGAAGTTAGAAAAGAGTACTGTATAGCGTGTGGAGCATGTACAGCTGCTTGCCCTGCACCAATGGCTATAAAATTAGTGAGAAGCAGCGACACTAGTGAAGAAGAGGGTATAACTTATCCAGTTATAAACACTAGGGGTTGTATAAGATGTGGTTTCTGCGCTGAAGTATGTCCAACTGACCCTAAAACCTTACTATGTGGTGAGAATCATCTTATACGGGAAGAATTCACCATTCTACCTGTAGATAAAATGTTTGTAATGGATGATTACTTATGCATTAGATGTAAAAAGTGTTTGAATTCCTGTAAAGTCGGTGCAGTATCAGAAGTTGACGGGAAGATGGTTATAGATCAATCCAAATGCATAGCCTGCGGAGAATGCATTAAAAACTGCCCTGTTAAAGGTGCGATTAAAGGTGTATTCATCTCTCATGTTGAGGAGCAGAAGGAAATAATAAATCTTGTGGTGAATACGTTAGAAAATCGAATTAATGCAGAACAGGATAAAATTAAGGATTTAGAACCCGAAGAGGTTTACAAATTTGATTTCCCTATTGATGAATTAGTTGAACAAGCCCGGGAGATTATACCTAAAGAGGAATTAATCAGAGATACTTTCGAGAAGATAACTGACCGTTTAAAAATGAGAGTCATTACTTGGGATGATGAAAAATGTAAAAGCTGCAAACTATGTGTTGATGAATGTCCAGTAGGCGCCATCACCTATGATGAGGATAAAGGAATTCAACGAGACCAGGATAAATGTCTTAAATGCAGTACATGCTATCAGACATGCCCATTTGGAGTGGCTGGATTTTATGTGGCGAGATTCCTCCTATCAGAAGCAAAATTAGATGAAGGCGTAATACACGTAACGGTTAAACCATCCCAATTACCAGTATAAAGGAGTTGTTTATTATACCAGAAAGCCAGAGCACCACTAAAAAATCACATAAACCACTTAGAGAAGTTGAAGTTGAATATGAAGTGGATTATAAAAAATGTGAAATATGTCCGGATAAACCATGTCTTTTATCTTGCCCAGTAGATGCTTTACACGAAATACCTCCAGATAATCGTATTGAAATAGATGAGAAATGTATTGGATGTGTGTTATGCAGGGAAGCATGTCCATATGATGCTATAAAGATGAGAACCACCCTTGCAGAACCTGTAAGAGAAAATGTACCTAATATAAATGTTAAACTTTGCAGGCAATGCGGTGCCTGTGTTCAAGCGTGTAAAATGGGTGCTATACATCTTGAATCCACTGGTACTGAGGAAGCGCATAGTGTAATTGATGAGGATAAATGTGTTCGCTGCGGTTACTGCGCTAGAGCATGTCCAACCGAAGCTATAAAGTATGGTGAAATCATGCCTCGGTCAGTGGTGGGTGGTAAAGCAATTGTGGTTGATCAAGAAGAATGTATAGGATGCATGACTTGTACTAGAGTCTGCCCTTCACGTGGAGCTATAAATGTTGGTGAAGTGAATAAATTACCATTCATAAATCCATCTTACTGCGCCCGGTGTGAGGAATGTATGAATGTTTGCCCCACTACATCCATTACATACTCTTCAAGGAAGAGAGCGTATGAAAAATTTAATAAAATTAAAACCATGGAGTTAGCCTCAGAAATCCTGGAGAAAGATACTAATAGGCTTTCTAAAGATGCGACTAGAATAAACATGATTTTCAATAAAATAGCTCGAGATGTAAGTTATCGTCATCTAGAGCCGGAGTTTGAAGAGGATGTGACTGATATTATAAAGGATGAAATCAGAGGTATGGTGGATGTAGGACTGGAAATAGAAGATATTGGGGAGATTATTGAAAGAACTAATCCTAAACGTGAAGTCACAGTTGTAGAGGAATTGTGTGTTGGTTGTGGTGCTTGTATTGAGGAATGTCCAGTGGAATGTATAGAGTTGGAGATGCCCTCCCCGATTCATATAGGTGAAGAATGTGTTTATTGTGGGAAATGTATTGATGTATGCCCTTTTGATGCTATAACTATTAGGGAAGAAGTTTTTTATTCTAATGAGGGTAGAATATTCTTTTCTAGAGAAAAACTTGAGGGAACTCGGGTAGGTGAAGTAATTATAGAAGAATCATCTTGCCAATCCTGCGGTGTATGTGTTAATCGGTGTCCTGAAGGTGCTATGACTATTGAAGATGATAAAGTAATTATTGACGCAGAGAAATGTATTTTATGCGGTGTTTGTGAAGCAATATGTCCCGTTCGAGCTGTTAAATTAAAAACCGAAAACATGTAAAAATTATTATTTTATAGATTTTAATTTTATTCTTTTTTATATTGATTAGTGAATCTGGATTAAATGGAAATTTTATGATTGGAGGTAGGATGGAATTTTGAATAGAAGATTCTTTGTTTCTGATTGTGAAGGTCCTATATCTATAAATGATAATGCATTTGAATTATCTAGTTATTTTATAGAGGATGGAGAAAAATTCTTTGAAATAATTAGTAAATATGATGATATTCTCGTTGAAGTGGTGAAAAGACAGGGTTATAATGCGGGAGGAACATTAAAATTTATATTACCATTTTTAAAAGCTTACGGGGCAACAAATGATAATATAAAAAGTTTTTCACAGGAAAATGTGCTTTTAATACCTGGTGCTCTTGACACACTTCAATATATATATAATTTAATGCCATCATTCATTGTAAGCACCAGTTACCAGCAATATATTCATGCTTTATGTGATTCAACAGGATTTCCCTATGAAAATACCTATTCAACTCAGTTAGATATTGACAAATATAATTTATCATCAAAAGAGAAAAATCGATTAATGGAAATTAAAGAGGAAATAATAGATAATCCTGAATTTGAAAATCTGGATAGAATATTCTGGGAGGAACTCCCTAAAATGAGTATAGGCAGAATTATTAAGGATGTTAATCCGATAGGTGGAGAAGGTAAAAAAAACGCTTTAAAAGATATAATAAGCAAATTTCAGTTTAACACATCAGATTTAGCATATGTGGGGGATAGTATAACTGATCTCCAACCTTTAAAATTCGCCTTTGAAAAAGGTGGATTGGCGATTTCCTTCAATGGTAATGAATATGCAGTCAAAGAAGCTGAAGTAGTTATTATGGCTGATAACACATTAATAATTTCCATAATAGTTGATCTGTTTAATAAAGCAGGCAGAACTGGAGTCTTGGAATTTATAAATGCTTTTATTGATGATCCACAGTTAGCACTATTTAATTACCCTGTAGATCCTCAATTAACCCTGAAATTTCCTTCTATGAGTAATTCAAAAATAAGAATCGTAGACAGTGATAATTTAGACGAATTATTAGAAGAAAGTTTAAAATATCGTAAAAAGGTTAGAGGAGATATTATAGGGGGTTTAGGATAGTATGCTTACAAGTTTAATTGAAAAAATGGTGGAGGATACTTATTCTGAAGTCTTCTCAGGAATATGCTGTCGAGTTATAATAACGGCTGATGATGATGAAACAATTAGTAGGGCAGCCTTTGACGCCACAGCCACTCCCGGTGCAGTTATTGGGAGAGTGGAAGGAGGTGTAGAAGCTTTTCTAAATGAAGATGAAACTCCTGATGGTAGAAGAGGTGCCATTTTACAATTCTGGTACAAAAAAGATGATTTAGAAAAATTTGAGTTAGAATTATCCTACCGTATTCGTCAGGATATTCTTGTAAAGCCATTTACGCGAATATTTGATGCTTCAATAAATCCTATAGGAATGATTGATACTATGAAGCATGTGGGGCATTGTGGTGATGGATATGAATGGATAGAGCATTCATATGGACGTGATATGATTGTAATACCTATCGCCATACCTGATTTTATGATTGAACGTAAATTAGGTTATTCCAATGGATTTATGGGTGCCAACTTTTGGTACATGTGTCGTTCTAAAGAAGCAGTTATGAATGCCGGTAAAAAGGCTCTTAAAGCAATAAGTGAGGTTGAGGGAGTTATAACTCCTTTTGATATATGTTCAGCAATGTCTAAACCTGAGACTAATTATCCTTGGATTGGACCTACTACTAACCATCCTTACTGCCCCTCCTTGAGAACCGTGCTTGGTAAACAGTCATTGATTCCTGAGGATGTTCATTATATTCCGGAAATTGTTATTAATGGTTTAAATGAGGATGTTGTTGAAGAATCCTTAATGGTAGGTATAAAGGCTGTATTAGATGTTGAGGATGTTTTAAGAGTATCTGCAGGAAATTATGAAGGAATATTAGGTGATTATAAAATTTATTTAAGAGAGTTGTTTGAATGAGTCTTGATGTGGTAGGCTTTGGTGCTTTAAATGTAGATAAACTGTATCAAGTAAATAGAATAGCTAAAGAGGATGAAGAAGTTTACATAAAAGATTTAAATTTATCATGTGGAGGATCAGCTGCTAATACTATGGTGGGGCTTTCAAGATTAGGATTAAAAACTGGATATATTGGTAAAGTTTCAAATGATCCTGAAGGCAATCTTATATTGGAGAATCTTAAAAATGAGGATGTTAATACTAATGGAGTAATTATAGGGGAAGGTAGAAGTGGTTGTGTAATGGGTTATGTAGATTTAAGTGGTCAAAGGGCATTATATGTTGATCCTGGAGTAAATGATTTAATTAAACCAGAAGAAATTAAAATTGAATATCTTAAAGATGTAAAAATCCTGCATCTTACATCATTTGTAGGTGAATCGATAAAAGCCCAGGAGGCACTTTTAGGGGAATTACCCTCCACTGTGAATGTTAGTTTTGACCCGGGCAGGATATATGCTGAAAAAGGTTTAAGATATCTTAAAAAGATTTTGGAGAGAACTAATATACTCCTTATAAATGAAGAGGAGTTAAAAATATTAACCAGTAAAAATAGCACATTTGAAGATAGGATCAATGCTTTAATGAACTATGAACTAGATTTAATTGTAGTTAAACGTGGTGAGAAGGGTTGTTATGTTATGAATGTTAAGGAATCACATTCCATAGAGGCATTCCAGGTTAAATGCAAAGACACCACAGGTGCGGGAGATGCTTTTAACTCAGGATTCATTTATGGATTATTAGAAGGGAAAAACCTCTATAATTCCTGTGTTATAGGTAATTATGTGGCTGCTTGTTGTGTGGAAGAAATAGGTACTATAAATGGTCTTCCAGATTCCTCTAAAGTTAAAAAAAATACTTTATAAATTAAAAAAATAAGTAATAAGATTTAAAATATAAATTGATGGAATCTCTAAAAAATATTTATGATAATATTTATGATAAGTTAATGTAAAAAAACATTAACGGGGCAGTGTTATTTATGGATATAACTTTTAAAAAGAAAAAACAAGACCTTGAAGGGGAATTAAAGATTAAATCATTGGATATTGAGCACATTGATGAGGATTTCCAACCAGAAATAGAAAGCTGCGCATTAAAACAGAAATTCATTACCATATCTCCTGAATGTGTAAGATGTAATCTCTGCGTGGAGGAATGTCCGGTTGAGGCGATAAATCCTTCAGAATCAACTAAATCTGCTAAAATCCTTTATAATTGTGTTAAATGTGAAATATGCGCTCAAACATGTCCTGTTAAAGCAGTTAAAGTTATAGAGAGTACATCAAGTATAGATGAAGATGTGAAATATCATATTAAAGATTTAAAGATTCCTCACCGTAGATTAAGGATGAATGAGATTAAAGTAGATGAGGATAAATGTAAAACCTGTAATACTTGTATTAAATTCTGCCCCACTGAAGCAATAACAGTCGAAGAGGATGAGAAGGCTATAATAGATAAAAGTCTTTGTATAGGATGCGGTGCATGTGTCAATGTTTGCCCTGAAGAAGCTATAACTCTTGAACGTGATTTAGGACCAGTGATTAAAACTAAAGAACTCCTAATAGATCAGGAAACCTGTGTACAATGTCAAGTATGTGAGGAAAACTGTCCCATTGATGCTATAAAACTCGAAGGAGATAAAGTAACGCTTAATGAGGATAAATGTATATTATGTGATGTTTGTTCAACTAAATGCCCGGTAGGAGCATTAAAACTGGAGAGATTGCCCCATGAAAGTTAAAGAAATAATGGATAAAGAATTTATAGTTGTATCGCCTGATCAAAAGGTTGATGAAGTATCAATCAAGATGGAAAAAAAAAGAAAATTCACCACTCCTGTTGTGGATGATGATGAGAAGCTTGTGGGATGGATTACCTCATTAGATGTAACTAGAGGCCTCAGAGAACATAAAAAGAAAGTTAAAGATATTATGTATTCTAGAGAGGAAATTGTCCATGTTTATGAAAATGATACTGCCAGGTTAGCGGTTTTAGAAGCGTCTAAGCATAAATTGGTTAGTATACCAGTACTTAATGAAGAAGAAGTTGTAGTTGGAGTTGTTAGAACCTTTGATATAGTGAAAACTCTATCTCAATTGTATGAAATCAAAGTTTATAAAATTTTCGAGGCTATGGAACAGGAACTTAAGGGTGTAAGTTGGGATGAATTAATGGAAGCCTCTGCCATTGTTACCAAGAGGAGCACTGGTGAAAGAATCACCGCTGAAGAATATGAACAAAGAATTAGAAATTCCACATTTGGTGAGGCTATATGGGCAACTGGTGGGTTAGAAAAGTTTTTTGTAGGTTTCACAGCTATTGGAGAACTAGTAATTGCCAGGAAGGTTGCCAGAGCCAGAAAATAGAATTAATTCAATAATTATCATTGAATTTATATTCTACTTATAATTTATTTAATTCTATAATTTTTTTTTAAATAGACTTTTTATTTTATTAACTCTTATTGAGCATTAGAAATCATTTTTTAAGTTTCAATCAACCGGAACCTATATATCAAATAACTATTGTTAATTAATATCTACCAGTGACTGAACTTAATAAAAATATTTTAAAAATAAATTATTTTCAATTTTCAGTTGAAGTTAATAAAACTTCTTTTAAATGAAAATATTTAAGAATTAGGAGATAAATAATTGAAATTCGATACAAAATCCATACATGAAGGCAGGAAACCGGATCCCCTTACAGGAGCAATTTCCACACCCATATATCAAACTTCTACATTCGTATTCGAAGATTATGATAAACCAGGTGAACATGATTACTCCAGAACTAGCAACCCCACTAGAAGTGCACTGGGAGAAGCTATAGCTGGTTTAGAAGGTGGACACCAAGGATTTGCATTTTCAAGCGGCATGGCTGCTGTAACCACTGCGATACATCTTTTAAAAGCAGGAGATCATATTATATCGTGTGATGATCTTTATGGTGGTTCCCACAGACTTTTTTCGGAGATAATGACTAAATTCGGATTAGAATTCACTTTTATGAGGTTGGATGATGAAGAAAAAATTCAAGAAGCAATAAAACCCAATACTAAAATGATCTGGATAGAAACACCATCCAATCCATTATTAAACATAACAGATCTGGAAATGGTTTCCAGGATTGCTAAGGATAATGAAATACTGACTGCTGCAGATAATACTTTCTCAAGTCCATACTTCTTAAGACCTTTAGAATATAATATTGATCTAGTAATACATTCCACAACCAAATATTTGAATGGACACTCAGATGTTATTGGAGGTGCAGTAGTTACGTCTAGTGAGGAGCTTTCAGAGGAAATTCAATTTCTTCTTAATGGAATGGGAACTAATGCATCACCATTAGACTCTTGGCTAGTCTTAAGAGGTATTAAAACTCTTCCTCTAAGGATGAAGAAACATGCTAAAAATGCCATGACCATAGCCCAGTATTTAAGTGATCATCCAAGGGTTAAAGAAGTCTTCTATCCGGGATTAACATCTCATAAGGGACATGAAATTGCTAAAAAACAGATGGATGGTTTTGGTGGAGTGGTGTCATTCAAAATAGATACAAATGTAGTTGAATTCCTCAGAGGGTTGGATATATTCGCTCTGGCTGAATCATTGGGAGGTGCGGATTCTTTGGTGGAACATGCAGCTACAATGAGTCATGCTTCTATGAATGAGGAGGTTAGGAATAAAGCAGGTATCACTGATGATCTTATCCGATTATCAGTAGGTTTAGAGGATGTAAATGATCTTATTGAAGATTTAGATAAAGGATTCAAATGATATATAAATAGAAGGATTATTTTGATGAGTGAATTAACCAAATTAAAGATTGAACTACTCTGTAAAGGAATAAGAATAGATTCTAAAGAACCATATTACAGAGAAGTAGTGCCTGAGACATATGCTGAAGGAGGTAAATCTAGAGCTGGAGTAGCTGGTAGTGGCAAATCATTTCTTTTAGGTTGTGAAGAACCTTGCAATGTCGGAGTTTTACAGCCATTTCTCAAGGAATCACCTTACGCATTTAAAATAATAGATAACCAAGGTTGGATTCTAAAGAATGGTGAAAAAACTATTAAAGCCACATTAAGAGAACCAAAATGGCACTCAACAGATCTTTTGAATGAAATCCAGTTACATGGAATAAATTCAATAGCCACTGCAATTTCTAATTCATGTATTTATAAAAAGCAAGGAGTTGGCTGTAAGTTCTGTATAATTGATGTTGGTCGAGAAGTAGTTTTTCATGACCCATATAAGATTGCAAGATCAATAGAAACAATCGAAAAAAATCCGGATCTCAGGTTATGTTTTGATATTGAAGATAAATATAATCCAAATCTTGATGAAGAAGAACTTTTAAGACGAAAAAGATACATAGAACCCAAAGATATTAATATAAATGCTGGAGCCCTTAAAAATGCAGTGGAAATTTATGGAAACACTATTTCACAGATAAAACGTGTTAGTAAACTTCCTATTTTCATAGAAATTGGTCCTATGAATAAAGATAAAATTGAAACTCTTTATTCTGCTGGTAAAGATGCATTAAGTTTTAATTTAGAAGTTTATGATAAAAATGCAAGAAAAAATGTAATTCCAGGTAAAGCCAAGATTAATACTCCTGATGTATACTTCGACGCTATGAAAAATGCTTCTGATATAATTGGAGAAAATCAGGTAAGCTCTTGGATATTAATTGGACTTGAGCCTCCTGAAAAAACCATAGAAGGGATCAAGAAAATAGCAGAAGCAGGTGCGATACCTCTGCCAAAACCGTTCAGACCGTTATACGGTGCAGATTATGAAAAAAGAAAACCTCCTACAATAAAGGATGCGATTTTAATTTATACCGAATGGTTAGACACAATCAAAGAGTATGGTTTGAATCCTTTTAAAGCTAAAGCAGGTTGTGTACGATGTAACGCATGTTTTCCCATACGAGAATTATTGAAATATGGTATCTAGTAAATATTTTAAAAATTTGAATAATAATGGTTTGGAAATCTCTTTTAAGAGCAGATGCAGTTAAAATTGTTTTTTTCTATAAGAAATGAATATTTGCGTTATTTATTAGTTGGGGTTCATGTAATACCATGAGTTTTTAAATTTTGAATCTAAATTGGGTTAAAAAAATAATTAATGACAAATATATAAGTAAAAATTAATATAACAATTGTTAATATTTATTTTCATTTGATTACTTTAATCTATGAAACTAAAAATAACTAATTAAATGGGAAATAATGTTTGAAGAAGATATCTAATAATTAAAGAGTATAAATGTATATAAAAATGATTTAAAAATTTAGAACATAATTAAAAGTTTAAATTAACTATCACTTAACTTATTGGAAATTTAGAATGCAAACTCTATTGGAAGGAGATAAAAAATGAGTGAAATAGTGCCTGACAGGCCTATAATAGTAAGATATGGAGAAATAGGAGTTAAAAGCCCCAAAGTTAGACGTAGATTTGAAAGAAGATTAATATCCAACATTAAAGTACTCATAGATTGTGAAATAGAATTAACACAGGGCAGGATATTCCTATACCCTAATGATTATGAACAGGCTTTAAAATCATTAGAAAAAATTTTCGGTGTAGTTTCATTCAGTCCCACCCTATCCACTAAAACAGATCATGATTCCATAAAAAATACTCTAACAAGTTATGTTAAAGAATTAGTAGAACAGAATCTATTTTTACCAGATAACACTTTCGCTATTAGATGTCGTAGAGTAGGGGAACATGAATTCACTAGCCAGGAAATGGCTGCTTACTGTGGTGCAGTAGTGGTGGAAGAAACTAATGCACCAGTTAATCTCTCCAACCCCGACTTCCAGATTTACGTGGAAGTCCGGGATGATAAAACATACTTCTTCCATAAAAAGATTCCAGGGTTAGGTGGCCTACCTATTGGAACTCAAGGAAGAGTAATATCTTTAGTTTCAGGTGGTATAGACTCACCAGTAGCAACTTTTCAAATGATGAAGAGAGGCTGCGATGTAACTATATTACACTTTAATAATGATCCATATACCAAATGCTCAGGTGGATGTAAGATAATAAAAATTGTTGAAAAACTTAAAGAGTATTCATCAGGCTCTAAATTAAATTTTTACACTGTTAAATACGGAGATTTCCTGGGAAAATGTTTGGAAGAGGCACCCTCCAGAATGACCTGTGTACTTTGTAAAAGTGGAATGTATCAGATCGCTGAGAAATTAGCAAGAGAAGAAAAAGCATTGGCCATAGTAGATGGCAGTAGTTTAGGTCAGGTAGCATCTCAAACTTTACCAAACATTCTAGCCACTCGTCACTCCACTAAATTACCCGTTCTAAGCCCATTGATTGGATTGGATAAGGTGGAGATCCAGAAAATTGCTGAGAAAATTGGAACCTTTGAAATATCTATACTGCCGGAGAGCGACTGCTCCGCTGCTCCGAAACATCCAGAAACTAATGCAGTTCTTGAAAATGTACTTCAGGTTCAAGAGGATATTGAGATGAGCCAAGAACTAGAGAATATTTTATCCACACTGGAGGAAATCTCCTTAAAAAATTATTTAAAAGAGGCTGATTGAATATTTCGATTCAATAAATGAAATATTATATATTCATTAAATCTCTTAATATAATTATAGATTAATTTACTGAATTGACTAAAAAAAGAGGAGAGGATAAAGAATGGAAATATTTTCCAAAGTATCTGAAAAAGATGTAACAAAAGCCATAGTTTCTGAATTTGCTGATGAATTCCTAGATTATATAGAAAGTGACGTGATAATAGTAGGAGCAGGTCCAAGCGGTCTTTTCGCAGCTAAAAGACTAGCAGAAAAAGGTGTAAAAACATTATTAATTGAAAGTAACAACTATTTAGGCGGGGGTTTCTGGATAGGTGGATATCTAATGAATAAGTTAACCGTGAGGGAACCTGGACAGAAAATATTAGATGAAATCGGTGCCCCATACAAAAAATTTAAAGAAGGGCTCTACGTTGCTGACGGACCACATGCATGCTCAAAACTCATAGCTAGTGCCTGTGATGCCGGAGTGAAAATTATAAACATGACTAAGTTTGACGATGTAGTAATGAGAGAAGATAAAGTAGGAGGAATAGTTATGAACTGGACACCAGTATCTGCACTACCAAGAGCCATTACCTGTGTCGATCCAGTAGCTATTGAATCCAAACTAGTGATAGATGCAACAGGCCATGATGCAGTAGTTGTAAAATCACTGGAAAAAAGAGGACTTGTAAATACAGCAGGTTTCCAAGGCATGTGGGTTGAAAAAGCAGAGGATGCCGTAGTTGAAAATACTCAAGAAGTTTATCCAGGAGTCATAGTGACGGGAATGGCCGTAGCCACCACATACGGAAATCCTAGAATGGGCCCTACCTTCGGCGGAATGCTTCTATCAGGAGAAAAAGCTGCAGAAATAGTTTTGAATAAATTAAAATCTGACATAAGCATTAAAAAATCAGAAGCAGCAAAAATTAACGGTTCAAAATAAAAAAAATGGAGTCAATATTCTTTCCATGAATCCATCTAAAGTAATAGCTGTATGCATCAGCCAAGAAAAACACACCAAGAAGAAAAACATAGGAAAAGGTGTTTTAAGGGAAAACTATGGGATAATAGGAGATGCCCACAGTGATAGTAGTACACATCGACAAATAAGTCTTTTAGCGATAGAGAGCATTGAAAAAATGCGTGAACTTTCTTTAAACGTGCATCCTGGAGATTTTGCTGAAAACATAACCACAGAGGGCATTGATCTCGTATCCCTCCCTCTGGATACTAAAATATTGATAGGTGAAACAATACTGCAGGTGACTCAAATTGGTAAGGAATGCCATAATCCCTGTGCAATCGGACAACAGGTGGGTGATTGCATAATGCCTCGTGAGGGTATATTTGCCAGAGTTATAAATGGTGGAAAAATTAAAATTGGAGATGAAATACGGTTATTAAAGATAGAAATCTGAAAATATCATTTTATTAATGGTTTATACCTAAATTTGAATTATTCATCTTTTGTCTTTATCAATATTTTTAAAACCTAAAATATTTTTTTTTATTTTAAAGTTAAAACCAATTAAATTTTGTTAAAAATAAATTCGATTAAAAAAAAAAATAGAACTAAATTAGAAAAAATTTGGAGCATAAAAAAATAGAATGAGATAAGAGTTCATTCACGGAGATAGATTAAAATGTTACATGGAACTGAAGTTTTAAAGAAAGGATTTGCAAAGATGACTAAAGGCGGAGTAATAATGGACGTCGTAAATGCTGAACAAGCTGTAATCGCTGAAGAATCAGGTGCAGTATCAGTGATGGCTCTTGAAAAAGTTCCCGCAGATATAAGGGCAGCTGGTGGAGTTGCTCGAATGGCTGATCCCGCCAAAGTAACGGAAATAATAGAAGCAGTATCCATACCGGTCATGGCTAAAGTAAGAATAGGCCATTTTGTGGAGGCTCAAGTTTTAGAGACCTTGGGAGTGGATATGATCGACGAAAGTGAGGTTTTAACTCCAGCCGATGAAAAATATCATATTGATAAAAAAAGATTCACCATCCCTTTTGTATGCGGTGCCCGGAATCTAGGGGAAGCTTTACGTAGAATGGATGAAGGTGCAGCTATGATCAGGACCAAAGGAGAAGCTGGAACTGGTAACATAGTTGAAGCAGTTAGACATATGAGAATGATAATGGGCGGCATAAGAGAACTCCGCAATAAGGATGAAGAAGAATTATGGGGTGTGGCCAGGGAAATAGAAGCTACACTTGAATTAGTAAGAGAAACAGCTAAACTTGGAAAACTGCCAGTAGTGAACTTCGCTGCTGGTGGTGTGGCTACCCCGGCAGATGCTGCTCTTATGATGCAGTTAGGAGCAGATGGAGTGTTCGTTGGAAGTGGAATATTCAAATCAGAATATCCGGAATTAGTAGCTAAAGCCATAGTAGAAGCCACACATCATTACAACGATGCAGAAATAATTGCAGAAGTCAGCCGCGATTTAGGGAAGGCCATGCCCGGACTTGAAATGAGTGAAATACCTGAAAATGAAAAACTACAAACCAGAGGTTGGTAGTAGATAAAAAAAATTAGAATAAGTTTAAAATGGGTTTTTATTAACCCCAATTTTTTTTATTTATTTCATTTTATACTTTTTTAAATTAATTATTCATTTTTCGAAAATATCGGCAGTTTCTTTAAGATATTTTTTTATGGAAATACTTTGTGTGCATTTTTCTTCACACTCACCACATTCATTACAGTACGCTGCACTCATTCCACGGGCTGAAAGATGAAAATAATTCCCGGAAGGTTTATCCAAGTTATTATAAATATAAACATCGTTTAAAAGACTTAAGTTCAATGGAATATTAACACCAGCTGGGCAGGGCATGCAATAATTGCAATTAGTACAGTCAACATGAATTCTAGCATTGAAAGTTTCTCTCACCTTCTCGATCAGATCCTTCTCAGCTTTCGTTAAACTTTGCGGATAACCCTCTTCTGCGATTTTAATATTCTCCCGTACCTGTTCCATAGTACTCATACCACTTAAAACTAGGTTAATATTAGATTGATCCCATAGGAAACGTAAACCCCATCCTGCAAGAGTTCTTTTAACCTTAGATTCATCCCATAATTTTTGAATGTCTTCTGGGATGTTCTTGGTCAAACAACCTCCCCTAAGGGGCTCCATGATTATGGTGCCTAATCCCTTTTTTGCTGCATATTCTAAACCGGCCCTTCCAGCTTGGAAATTCCGATCCATATAATTGTACTGAATTTGAGAAAAACTCCAATTATAGGAATTTACAACTTCCTTAAAAAATTCAAATTCATCATGAAATGAGAAACCTGCATATCCTATTCTACCATCTTCAATGGCTGAATCCAGAAACTCGAAAACATCAAAGTTTATTAAATGTTCCCAAAAATGCCGATGAAGACCATGCAGAAGATAAAAATCTATCCTGTCCGTTTGAAGCCGCTGGAGCTGTTCATTCAGGTAACGGTTCATATCTTCACTCTTTTGAATAAGCCAGATAGGTAGTTTAGTAGCCAAATACACCTGCTCCCTGTAACCTTCCTTTAAGGCATTTCCAACTAAGATTTCACTCATACCACCCTCGGTTGGAGATGAAGCATGATAAGGATAGGCTGTATCTATATAATTAATACCATGATCAATGGCATAATGTATCATTTCAGTTGCTAGGGGTTTATTTATATGATCCGATCTCTCACCAATTGTAGGGAGGCGCATACAACCAAAACCCAGTATTGAAACTTTTTGACCTGTTTTTCCAAGTTCTCTAAAAAGCAATATATACTTCTCCTGTTTTATTTTGTAGAAATTTTAATGAACTAAACTTATAAATATATGGTATTATGATTTAATTTCAATAGAATTTGTTGAGAATAACTATTAAAAAAAACTAATATTTAGATTAGTATATTAAATTATTCCAATATATCTTAATATCGTGTTATTACATCCATAATCTTCATTAAATCTGATGAAATAATTTTTTTGGTGAAACTTATGTTAAGGGATCTTTTGATAGATGGGAATTTATTTGGGAATATCCAGAAGAAAATTTTAGAAGCTGAAGATTGGAATGATAATGCTAAATCAGAAACAAATATCCTTGAGAAAAATGTTTTGAAACTTCTAAGAAAGAAAAGATCATTGAAAAAATATAAGAAAATGGGTGTTACTAGGACTGATCTTAAGGAATTAATAGAATTAGCGGAAATAACTAATTTAGAGCTTTTTCAAGGTCCTTCAAATTCTGAATTATCATCATTACATCCAGAGTGGTGCAATAATTGCGGTAGATGCTGTAGTGAATCATCACCAATATTCATTCATAAAGATGAATTAAACCTATTAATTATGTTCAATCCAAAACTAGAAACAGAAATTATAACTAATGAATATTATCCAGAGCATTTCAGGTTTAGAGAGGATAAACCTTGTAAATTCCTTGATATTGAAGCGAAAAGATGCAAGATATATGATAGTAGACCCCAAGTGTGTCGGTATTATCCTCTTATGATGATTGGAAGTGAAGATAAAGCCCGTAATATCATTAATCTGCGTTATAATTGTAATTATGCTACTCGATTAATTTTAGAGAAGTCAATAATACTTTTCGATGAAGCAGTAAAACGACTAAAATAAAAAAAATTAACAATTTAATGGACTGAAAATAAACTTTTGCAGTGATCCCTCAAAAAAAAATAATAATTAAAAATTTAAGAAAAAATTATATCAAATTTTATTACTCTTTCTCTGCAATTTTCTTCTTATAATCGTCTATAGCAGCTTTCAGAGCATCTGCAGCTAAATTAGAGCAATGCATCTTAACTGGAGGCAATCCTTCTAATTCATCCGCAACATCATTTCTGCTGATTTTCAATGCTTCTTCAAGGGTTTTACCCATAGCCATCTCCGTTACCATACTACTAGTTGCTATTGCTGCTCCGCAACCAAAAGTTTTAAATTTAATGTCTTCAATGATATTATCCTTAACTTTTATATAGATAGTCATAAGATCTCCGCAGACAGGGTTTCCAACGGTTCCAACACCATCTGCATCTTCTATTTCACCCACATTCCGGGGATTTGAAAAATGTTCCATTACTTTTTCGCTGTACATGTTTATCAAACCTTTGCCTGACACCATAATGGAGACATTTTCCTTAAAGTGTCAACAGCATTTTTTATTGATTCTATTACATAATCTGTATCTTCAACTTTATTTTCTTTTCCCAAAGTTAATCGTAGTGATCCATGTGCCTGTACTTCCTCTAGTCCCAGAGCCATTAAAACATGAGATGCTTCTAATTTCTTAGATGAGCATGCAGAACCAGTTGAGGAAGCTATATTCTTAGAGTCAAGATGTAAAACTAATGATTCTCCTTCAATACCGGTGAATCTGAAGTTAATGTTATTAGGCAGTCTTTTGGTTGGATGTCCATTGAGATAAGATTCATCAATCTCAGAAAGCACCCTTCTTATTAACTCATCCCGCATAGTGGTTAAATATTGGGCTTCTTCCTCAAGAGTTTTCTCTGCTATTTCACATGCTTTTCCTAAACCTACAATACCGGCCACGTTTTCTGTACCCGGTCTAATACCCTTTTCATGTCCACCGCCATGAATTATGGGTTCTAATCTAACACCTTTTTTAATATACAAAGCTCCAACACCTTTAGGTCCATAAAGCTTATGAGCGGAGAGGGATAACATATCCACGTTTAGTTCTTCTACATTCACTGGTATTTTACCAACGCTTTGCACGGCATCTGTGTGGAAGTAAATTTTATTTTCACGGGCAATTTCACCTAATTCACTAATAGGTTGAATTGTACCAATTTCATTGTTAGCATGCATAACAGTAATTAAGATGGTTTTATCAGTAATTGCATCTTCCAGATCGGATGAATTAACAATTCCATCCTTTTCTACTGGTAGATAGGTAACTTCAAATCCGTTTTTCTCCAGATATTTACACGTTTCATCAACCGCTGGATGTTCAATGTTACTGGTGATTATGTGGTTTCCTCTTCTTTTAAATCTGTATGCAATGCCTTTAATTGCTATGTTATCGGATTCAGTACCTCCGCTAGTGAATATAATTTCATCAGTGTTTGCACCTATGATGGATGCTACTTTTTCTCTGCTGGATTCCATAGCTCTTCTGGCATCTCTACCTAGAGAATACAGCGTAGAGGCGTTTCCATAGGATTTCACGAAGTAGGGTTCCATAGCATTTAGTACTTCCCTGTCTACGGGTGATGTTGCCGAATGATCCATATAAATCATATTTTTTACCTCACATTTTGTTTTTGTGAATTCATAAAGATAAATCTTAACACATTTGTTAAAGATAACTTTTCATCGAAATTTAAGAAATAAAGAAATGAATTGATATAATGAATAATTATATTTCAATGAGTTACTTTGTTAAATAAAATTTCCATTATTTGCTCCCAGCAATTAAGGTGCTTATATGATCAGTAGTGATGATACCAATAACTCTGCCCGTATCATCCACTACGGGAAGGGATGATATATTATATTTCCTCATTTTTTGGGCAGAAGACTCTATAGAGTCATCTGGAAGCGCCATGATAACATCCTTGGTCATTATATCTTCTAATTTATCATATTTAAGAGCCACAGCTTTTGATATGTCCCATGCAGTAACGATACCTATAAGTTTATCTTCCATATTAACTACAGGAATATGGGTAATTTTATCTCTTATCATGGATTTAGCTGCTTCTTCAATGCTGGTGTTTTTACTAATCTTAGCTACCATATGACTCATCACATCTCTTACTAGGATATCTGACAAGAAATTTTCGATAACGTAATTAAGTTGTCCTCCTTCAATTAGAAAAGCATCATGACCATAACTGGATTTCAACTCATAATAAATAACATCTACCTCATTAGCAGTTAAAGCCATTAAAATTTCTTTTGATTGTGAAGGGGGATAAAGCCAATCAGAGTCGATTGATATAACTAAAATTTTAGATTTAACATTCTTTAAACCATCTGCTAATGAGCCATCCACTGTTAAATCAAAATAATCAATGGCTTTAGTTATGTAAAGATATGTGTTAGCATCGAATCTTTTAGTGAAGGAGTTACCTTGATAATGAAGATAACTCTCCACTTGAAAATCAGTGGAAAATTCGAAACCATATTCATCCTTATCCTGGAGTCTTCGACCGAATTTCTGATACATGGATTCATTGCTGAGATAAGTGATATGAGCAATCATACGGGCTAGGGCCAGACCATTATCTGGAAATTGAAGAGAATAATATTCACCATGATTCCAATTTGGATCAGATATAATAGCTCTTCTACCCACCTCATTAAAGGCTATCTGTTGTGGAGAGGAGTAGGCTGCTGTAGCTATAGGTATAGCCATTCTTACCATGTCTGGATAGGATATGCACCATTGAAGAATTTGCATACCACCCATAGATCCTCCTATAACCGCAAATAATTGCTTAATGCCCAAATAGTCGATTAATTTTTTCTGAGCATTTATCATATCTTTAATAGTTATAATTGGAAAATCCAAGCCATAAGGTTTCCCAGTTTTAGGATTTAGGGATGAAGGACCGGTAGATCCTTTACAACCTCCGATAACATTAGAACATATGATAAAGTATTTATCAGTGTCCAGGCATCTACCAGGACCAATTATGATATCCCACCAACCAGGTTTTGAATCACCTTCATGCCATCCAGCTGCATGTGCATCGCCTGAAAGGGCGTGGCAGACCATTATAGCGTTACTTTTCTCCTTATTCAATTTACCATAAGTTTCATACGCTATGGTAATGTTTTCCAACCTTTCTCCTCCCTCTAAAACCAGATCATCGGAGGGTTTATAGTACTGCGTTGCTATAATTCCTACAGATTCCTTTCCCATCTTACATCCCAAGATTACCGTTAGTTATAACTAAAATTCTATTATTCATATATTTTTTTATCATCTCCCGCTTAATAAAAACCTTTTGAAAACATTTCACTTAGTAGATGAATCTTTTTACTTTACACGTTTATTTTGGAAAGTGATTGATCAATATCTGCGATAATATCTTCCACATTTTCTAGTCCAATGGACAATCGGATAAAGTCCTGAGTTACTCCGGTGGTTTCCTGCTCTTCTGGAGTTAATTGCTGATGTGTAGTGGATGCAGGATGTATAACTAAACTTTTAGCATCTCCAATATTAGCCAAGTGAGAGAGAAGCTCCACATTTTCAATGAATTGTTTTCCAGCTTCTAATCCGCCTTTAATACCAAATCCTATAAGAGCACCATAACCACCTTTCAAGTATTTAGAAGCTACTTCATGGGATGAGTCATCTTCTAATCCTGGATAGTTAATCCAATTTACTTTAGGGTGTTCCTTCAAGAATTTTGCAACTTCAAAAGCATTTTCTGAGTGTTTCTTCACCCTTATATCCAGGGTTTCCAATCCTTGCAGGAATAAGAATCCGTTGAAAGGACTTAAAGCTGCTCCTATATCACGTAAAAGTCTTACTCTTGCCCTGATGGTGAAGGCTATGTTTCCAAGTCCCGGGAAATCACCAAAGGTTTCCCAGTATTTCAGACCATGGTAACTTGGATCCGGTTCAGTGTATTGTGGGAATTTACCATTGCCCCAATTAAATTTACCTGAATCAACTATTACTCCACCAATTGAGGTTCCATGCCCTCCTATAAATTTTGTGGCTGAATTTGCTAGTATGTCTGCTCCAAGTTCCAGAGGCTTTACTAAACCAACTCCTGAGGTGTTGTCAACCACAAATGGTATATCATTTTCGTGAGCAATTTCTGCAATACCCTCATAATCAGGCACATCTAACTTTGGATTACCTATTGATTCGGCAAAAATTGCTTTTGTTTTATCTGTGACTGCATTTTCAATCTCTTTCAGATTAGTTGATTCAACAAAGTTAACTTTTCTACCTAGTTCTGGAAATGTGTAGTTAAAAAGCTGATATGTACCACCATAGAGGTTGTTTGCTGCTAATATTTCATCACCAGGTAAACTAAGGTTTAGAAGCGAGTAAGTAGTGGCTGCCTGTCCAGATGCTACGGCTAATGCCGAAGTACCGCCTTCTATAGCTGCTATTCTTCTTTCGAAGATGTCGTTGGTGGGGTTCATTATACGTGTGTATATGTTACCAAATTCTTTCAATGCGAAAAGGTTTGCTGCGTGGTCTGTGTCTTTAAATACGTAGGATGATGTTTGATAAATGGGTACTGCCCTAGATCCAGTTGCTGGATCAGGTTCTTCCTGCCCGACATGTAATCCTAAAGTAGCTAATCCATATTCTCTCTTTTTTTCTTCTTCGGTCATTTTTATATCTCCTTTTATTGTTATATTTTCCTTTTGTGGGTTTAATTCCTTATTTTGGATTTTAACAGTTAAAAAGATAATTTATCTTTTATTAAAGTATATAAATCTTATTTCTTATGTACGATTAATTTTAAATTTACTGCAGATTTTTTTCATTGTAGAGTGAATTATTAGGCAATATTATATGAAAATAACCACATTAGGAAAATATAACAATTGTTATATTATTATATTATTTAAATTTTACCCTATACATTTTTTATGTTAAAAATCCTCAAACTATTGCATAGCTTCAAAAACTAATGGAAAATGAGCGAAAATAATCACTTGCATACTCATTCAAGTTCCCAAAAAAAACTAAATCTTAATTAATTATTTAATTAATTTAATTCAGTGCACTTATTCTTCTTAAGTTCACTATTATGTCTACTACAGCATCCACCACTCTGTCAACATCTTTCATAGTATTAAATCGACTAAAAGTAAAACGCACGGATCCATGAGCTCTTTCATGTTCTCCCCCGATCCCCAGTATAACATGACTAGCTTCTAATGTACGGCTAAAACAGGCTGAGCCGGTGTTCACCGCAAAACCACGCATATCCAGATGAAGAGTGATGGATTCACCTTCTACTCGTTCAAAGGTTATATTAGCATTTTGAGGTATTCGCTTTGTAGGATGTCCATTTAAAACAGTTTGAGGTATTTCAGATAGAATTCGCTCCATCAAACGGTCACGCATTTTCTGAAGATATTTGTTTTCATCATCAGTCACCAGTTGAACTGCCTTCGCAAATCCAACAGCACCCGAAACATTTTCCAACCCTGCACGACGATCAGATTCCTGATATCCACCGTCCATCCATTTCCGTATTTGAGTACCTTTGCGAATGAAAAGACCGCCGATGCCATTAGGGCCATGTATGGTATGAGCTGAGAATGAAATCAGATCTACAGGTACTTTCTGCACATCCAGAGGTATCCTAGTAAAAGTATGAGTTGCATCAATATGGAAGAGCACATTTTTCTTTTGACAAACTCTTCCAATGGCTTCAATGTCTTGAATGGTACCAATTTCTTGATTAGCATGTTGCACGGAAACTAAAATAGTTTCATCAGTAATGGTATCTTTGAGTAGGGCGGGATCCACCAGGCCATCACCGTCAACATCTAGATATGTGACTTTAAAACCTTGCTTCTCTAGTGCTTTAGCTGTGTTAAGAACAGAGAAGTCTTCGATTTTAGATACAATTATGTGATTCCCTTTTCTGATTTTAGCCATAGCCACCCCTTTCAAGGCCATATTACTGGATTCTGTAAACCCTGAGGTGAAAATAAATTCAGATGCCGAAGCTCCTAAATGATTTGTTATGATTTCTCTGCTTTTTTCCAGGGCTTCACGAGCTTCTATACCCATGGAATAACCGGATTCAGATGTGGGAATGGCGTAAATATCAAAAAAGTAGGGTTTCATTTCATCAAAAACGCGCTCATCCAAACGGGTGATAGATGCATTATCTAAATAAGTGTATTCATTATCAAACATGATTTCACCTAAATAAAGAGGTTTATCTTGGATTCACGTGCTTCGTGGATATAAGTTCCTATTGCGCCGTATTCATCTATTAGTTCCTGGCGTAGGTCTTCTTTTTTTATCCCCATGATGTCCATGGTCATTTCACAGGCAATGATCTTACCACCTAATTCTTTGTAATCTTGTATGAGTTTTTCTAGGGAAGCTACGTTGGCAGTTTTCATTCGATTATTAATCATACGTTTTCCCATTCCGCCCATGTTCATTTTGGAGAGGGGACCTTTCTCTAGACCGTCTTTTTTAAGACGTTCTAAGCCCCAGAAAGTGAAAAACAGTGTTGATTCCATTCCCATGGAAAGTGCACCGTCACCTATGATTAGAGCACTGTACAATTTATCCATATCTCCGCTATGCACAATTATAGTAGTTTTATCAATCATTTTTTTCACCTATTTTCGGATTTTAATTTTCCATACTCCTTCTTTCTCTTGGATGTCTATTACCTCTAAACCCATATCTTCAGCTGCCATCGGTATCTCTTTTTTGGAAGCAGGATGATTACCGGTAATTTCCACAATATCTCCTTTTGACGCTTTATTTAATGCTTTCCGGAATTCAACTAACGGTCCTGGACATGTTTGACCAGTTACATCAACTTTTATTTCTTTTTCAGCCATTTAAATCACCCAATTCCTTTTTTTATTTAATAATTTTTAAAAAAGATTAGAATAAATTAGATAAATTCAAAAATAACATATAATATTTATATTACCTAATGAAGATAAATTTTTTTATATATTGAATTATTAAGTTAAGACTAATTTTTTTATTGCAGAATATACTAATATAACAATTGTTATATTTCCTTATAAAGATTTGCATCTCTTATAAAAACTTATAAAAAATATTTCACATTACAAATCAAAATATATTAAAAATGAGATTAACTTATAAATATCCGTATATATGGTTGATTTCCCATTAAGACATACCAATCTGAATTGGCGTTAAATATAGCCACGTAAATATAACCACTAAAACTATTAAACATATTTACTCAAATAATAATTAATCTTAGTGTTCTATAAAAAATATTATTTTTAATTTAAAATTAACACATAGAACTTAAATCTTTAATCCTCATATTCTTAAAAAAATAAGAATGAAAAAATTTTATAGATATTATTCTACATATTTTATCAGGATTCTTATATTCATTAATAATCTCCTTAATGAAATTAGATTATTAAGTTATTCCTAGCTTTACCCGTTTTGCAGGAGGTACATATCCTTTTAAAAGTAATGAAAGGCTTAAAACTGATACAGAACTCAATGCCATCGCCAAACCAGCAAATTCCGGTCTAAATATAATGCCAAAAAATGGATACAATACTCCAGCTGCAACAGGAATGAGCACCACATTATAAGCGAAAGCCCAGAATAAATTCTGCTTTATCCTAGACATTACTTTTCTACTTAACTGCACACCAGCAAGAGCATCCATTATGTCATCTTTTATAAGAACAATTTCACCACTTTCTATAGCAACATCAGTACCGCTTCCAATAGCAAGACCTACATCCGACTGTGCAAGAGCTGGTGCATCATTAATACCATCACCCACAAATGCCACAACTTCTCCAGTGTCCTGAAGCCTTTTAACTTCCTCTGATTTCTCTTGGGGCAGTACTTCCGCAATCACATCATGAATTCCCAATTCTTTGGCAATAGCATTAGCTGTTTTTTCATTATCACCAGTGATCATAACCACTTTAAGATTCATCTTTTTAAGACCCTCAATAGCATCCTTAGCAGTTTCTTTTAATGTATCTGCTATAGCAATGATTCCAGATAATTCATTATTAACTCCAATCAAAATTGCTGTTTTTCTTTTATTTTCAAATTTATATAATTGATCTTCAACATTGTCTGATATTATAATATTTCTATCTCTAAACAGTGCTCTATTTCCAATAATTACTTCGTTTCCATCAACTATTGCTTTTACTCCTTTTCCACCAAAAGTATCAAAATTCTGGCTTTCTAATATTTCAATATTTTCTGATTGGGTTTTTTTTACTACTGCTTTTGCAAGTGGATGTTGTGAATTTTTCTCTACACTCGCCGCTATTTTTAATAAACTATTACCATCTATTCCAATGGCCTCTATATCAGTAACTTCAGGTTTACCTTTAGTAAGAGTTCCTGTTTTATCAAATACCATTGTAGTAAGCCTTTCAGATATTTCCAAGGCTTCACCATTCTTAACCAGAATACCAAACTCTGCTCCCCGCCCAATACCAACAGTAACCGCTGTAGGTGTTGCTAAACCCAAAGCACAGGGACATGCCACAACTAAAATTGATATAAAAACTGTAAGAGCGAAAAGTAAAGTGCTTCCCGAGATTAAATACCAGAAAATGAAAGCCACAATAGCAATGGTTAAAATAGTGGGAATGAAATAACTCACAGCCCTATCAGCTAACCTTTGAACTGGTGGTTTTGAACCTTGAGCATCTTCAACTAATTTAATAATCTGTGAAAGCATAGTGTCCTTACCTATTTTCATAGCTTCAAATCTTATCACTCCATTTTGATTGATAGTTCCACCAACAACCGATTTTCCAGCATCTTTAAGGACAGGAATCGGTTCTCCCGTGACGGTGGATTCATCCACATAACTTTCACCACTTACAACATCCCCATCTAAAGGAATCTTTTCACCAGGCTTAACCACAACTATATCGTCAATTTGAACATCTTCAATGGGTATTTCCATCTCTTCATTATTACGTAATACAGTAGCTGTTTTAGCCTGCAATTCCATTAAACTTTTTATTGCTGTTGATGTCCTTCCCTTAGCTCTTGTCTCTAAATATCTTCCTAACGTCAGAAAAGCAGCAAGTATAAGTGCAGTTCCATAAAATAAAAATTGTGGAGTCAATACAATACTAAAAGTACCTAAAACACTTGCCACGTACGCAACACCTATACCCATAGAATACATAACATCCATATCTAGATTTTTATGTCTAAGAGAACGGAAACCAGCACTGAATATAGGGTAACTTACATAGGCGAATGGAATAATGGATACTATAAATATGAAAAGAGAAATAGGAATCGGAAGATGGAAGCTAACATAGGATAAGGCTTCAAGTGGAATTCCAAAACCGAAACCCACAATCATTCGATTTCTTTTAGTTTTAAGGTCTTTAACTCTCAGTTCTTCTTCAAGATCTTCTGTTACTTCACCTTCTACTCCTAAATATTGATAGCCCAGATCTTCAATGGCGTCTTTCATCTCTATTATGCTGGTCATCTGTTGATTATAAGTGATATAGGCTTTCTCGGCAGTGAGGTTAACTGTTACTTTGCTAATTCCATCCAGTTTTCCCAGCGCATCTTCTATGGCTTTTACACACATGACACAGCTCATTCCTCCTATTTTTAGGATTACTTTCTCATTCAATACATTGAAACCAGCGCCTTCTACGGCTTTTTCCAGTTCAGGGAGCTTCAGTTTTTCAGGATCGTATTTTACCGTTGCTTTTTCCGTTCCAATATTCACATGGGCTTCTTCAACACCTTCAAGATTTTTTAAGTATTTTTCAACGTTTAAGGCACAAGAAGCACAACTCATCCCTGAAACTTTGATTTCTGCCTTTTTTTTAGATTCTTCCACCATTTATATTCCTTCTTTTTATATGAGGTCAGATTTTAATATTTATTAGATGATTACTATAATTTTGATTCTGTATCCATTGCTTTACACAATAAATAATTGATTTTTATGTGAAATCTAATTTGCTGTTTATATATATTAAAACCGAACTAATAATATTTAAATTAAGTATAGACGAAAACGTTATATACTATTCAACTGTATACTGACCATCATAAAGTATACCAGGTTGTGATTATATGGTTAATAAAATGAAGGAATATTGTTGTCCAGTAGGAGCGGCAATAGATGAAATAGGTGGAAAATGGAAGCCACTTATTTTGTGGGCATTGAAAGATGGTAAATTACGATTTAATGAAATTAATAAAGCTATACCAGCTATAACTCAACGTATGCTTACGAAACAGTTACGTGAATTAGAAAAAGATGGTTTAGTTAATAGGAAAGTATATGCTGAGGTACCTCCCAAAGTGGAATATAATCTTACCAAAAAAGGTGATTCAGTTATGCCCATTTTAGAATTACTTTGTAATTGGGGAGAAGAATACTGTAAACATAAAATTATTTTAAACGAATTACACTAAAATTCTTATTTATATAAACTAATTAATAAAAAATATTTATAATTAATAAATTAATATTTTTTATTCATAGTTGGGCTATAAATGATTGTTATAAGAAAAGATAAAGATGATATAGGGAAAGACGGAAAAAAGACGTCTTTTTTACCACTACTGTTTACCGTAATAATTTTTTTATTATTATTCCTAGTGATTCCTATAGGCTTAGTCTTATTACTTCACTTACCATGGTATTTATTATTTATTTATCCTTTGGGAATTGTTATCGGGGCTATTTTAATTATTGTTGGTGTTGTAATTATATATCTTGGTATTAAAGGTCTTAGATTGAGATATTCTCGTGATTCATATGATAAAATAAAGGAAGGATTAGTAACTACTGGAATTTATGCTTACACTAGAAATCCTATGTACTTTGGTGCGATAATCATGATTTTGGGATGGTTCCTAGTCTTTCCATTCACTTTCATTTTAATTAGCACCTTCCTATTTTTAGTTTTATTTTATATCACGGCAAGATCTGAAGAGAAACAGTTACAGGAAAAATATGGTAGAAAATTTTTGGAATATAAGCGTAAAGTACCTTTATTCATACCATATCCAAAATTCTGAAAAATAAATCAAAAAATAATGATTAATTGTGTAAATTTAAACGATTTATTCTTAAAAATTGAATTAATTTAGAAAAATTTAACCTTAGTTAATTAACGGAGCAATCTTAGCTGCCATAGTGGGTTTTGTAAGCATTATAATACTATTAACCAAGTGTACACGAATGGATTGCTATCAACATATACAACTTCTGGTTTAATCGAATCACTGTTGATACTCCAAGTTTATAATATTATAGCGGCTTTAGTTGGTGTAGTGATTGGAAACGTAGCCGGGTAGAATACTTAAAATCTATAAATCTTGATTAGTAACTATGATACGATTAAACATGTAGAATAATCAAATAAGTTGTACTGCTTTGAGTAAGGTATTATATTTTGGTTATTCATTCAATTAATGCATAATCCAAATATTTTTTTATGAATTTTTCAGAATTTTCTTAAAATTTGGAATAAAATTTGAGGGTCTGAAAAAATTTTATAAAAGTAATATGAGTAAAATAATGATAATTTTTAACTTATTTTAAATAAATAATCGAAAGATTTATAAATGATTTTGATATAACGATTGTTATATATATAACGATAGTTATATATTAATATGTTAAATTATAAAAAAATTGGTGAGAAAATATGGTTAAAATACCTGAATTAACAAGAGGAATCGCTAAAGATTCAACGGAATTGATTGGAAATACTCCTTTAGTAAGATTAAACAGAATAGCAGAGGGAGTAAATGCAGATATTATAGCAAAACTAGAATCCTTCAATCCTTTAGGAAGTGTAAAAGACAGGATAGGAGTTTCTTTAATTGAAGCTGGAGAAGAAGCCGGAGTCATAAATGAAAATTCGGTTTTAATTGAACCTACCAGTGGGAATACTGGAATTGCCCTTGCATTCGTGGCAGCAGCTAAAGGTTACAAATTAATACTGACTATGCCTGACACCATGTCTATTGAGAGAAGAAAGCTTTTAGCAACCTTTGGCGCGGAAATAATATTAACACCCGGTGCAAACGGCATGCCCGGTGCAATAGCAAAGGCAGAAGAGCTAGCTAAAGAAATACCAAATGCAGTACTACCGCAGCAATTTAAAAACCCTGCAAACCCAAAAATACACAGAGAAACCACTGCNNAAAGCAGTAGCTGTTGAACCTATAACTTCACAGGTTTTAGCTGGAAAAGATAAAGGCCCTCACAGAATACAAGGTATAGGTGCAGGATTTGTTCCAGATGTTTACAGACCTGATCTAGTTGATGAGATCATTCCGGTTAAAGACGAAGACGCCGGACACACATTGTTAAGACTAGCCAAAGAGGAAGGTATACTTGCAGGTATATCCTCAGGAGCAGCAACCTGGGCCGCTCTTCAACTGGGTAAAAGACCAGAAAACGAGGGTAAACAGATTGTGGTAGTACTTCCAGATACTGGTGAACGTTATTTAAGTGTCGAATGGGTATTTGAGGAGATATACAAAGAATATGAAGACACAATCCCACAAATATAAATTCGAAATATTTAGAAACATTTTATTTAATGCATATAAATTGCATTAAATATTATTTCTAATATTTTCATTCAAATAAAAAATTTAAAGGAGAATAGAAAATGTTTGAAAGGATAAAAGAAGATATGCAGACGGTTTATTCTAGAGATCCCGCTGCAAAAAGTAGTTTAGAGATATTTTTTCTTTACCCTGGATTACATGCTATTTGGTTTCAAAGATTAGCGAACTGGTTTTGGACTCGTAATCATCTATTCACCGGCCGATTCTTTTCAGCTCTAAGTCGTCTTTTAACTGGAATTGAAATACATCCGGGCGCAACCATAGGTAAAAGAGTTTTCATTGACCATGGAATGGGAGTGGTTATCGGAGAAACTGCTGAAGTTGGTGATGATGTACTGATTTATCAAGGTGTAGTTCTAGGCGGTACCAGTCTGGAGAAGAAGAAAAGACATCCCACCATTGGAAATGGTGTTGTAATCGGCTCTGGAGCTAAAATAATTGGTGACATCAAAATTGGGGATTGTTCCAAAGTAGGAGCTGGTTCTGTAGTTTTAAAATCAGTGCCTAATGGCGCCACTGTAGTTGGAATACCTGGAAGAAATGTTAAAGAGAAGAGAAAATGCGCTATTGACTTGGATCATGGAGAATTACCCGATCCAGTCGCGGAAGTTATTAGGTTAATCATGGAACGCCAGGATGAAATAGAGAGAGAGTTAAGAGCATTGGGCATGACTACGGATATTATAAAAATGAATGGTATTATGAGCAGAAAGAGTGAAATGGAAGAAATATTCGCGGAAGGAGCAGGAATATAACATTATTAATAAATTTAACTTTTAGAGAAGCATTTCTATTTTAAATAAATTAAAAATTTAATCGAAAAGAAGGATGATGAGGGAAAATGAGACCTCCTTGTGAAGTAGTGGTATGGTATGTTATTCCAGCGATAAGATCTGATTTGACTAAAGAACTTTTAAATTTGGGTATGAAGCAAAAACAGGTTTGTGATGTTTTAGATATATCTCAACCGGCGATTTCACAATACGTGAGTGATAAAAGAGGGCATGGAATTAAATTCGAGCCAGAAATTCGGGATATGATCCGGGAATTTGCAAAGGATCTTGTGGATGGAAAAGCAGACCAACGTGATATTATACCNNAAAGATAAAATACCTCTAAATTGTAATGCGTGTATGGGTTCAGATCTCGATACATGTTAAAATTTAGAAATTAATTTTATAATTAACATATTAAGTATAGTAAGTTTTTAATCGTCAAATTAATGATATTCTTTAATTAATATTTAGGATTATCATCTATAATTGAATGGACTGAATAGTCTGTTTAAACCTTTTTTTCTGAAGCCTTCTGCCAGTTCATCAGAATTATCTATCTAATCATTAAAATTTTTTTTGGGAGAATATTAGAAGGATGTAAATCTTAATGGAACTTAAATAGTGGAAATAGAGATTATAACTACTTAAAGAAACTGATAAACAGCACATTGAACGGTAATTTAGGGGATAAAAATTTATGATATATGATTTCGACCAAGTATGTGATAGAACAAAAACGGATTGCTTAAAATGGGATATGGTTCAATCAATCTTTGGACATGACGATTTGATTCCTATGTGGGTTGCTGATATGGATTTCCCAGTTGCTCAACCTATCATTGATGCGCTTAAGAAACGTGCGGAACATCCATTTTACGGCTATACCAAACCAGGGAAAAGTGTCATTGATTCTGTAATAGAACGTATGTGGAGAAAATTCAAATGGAAAATTAAGCCGGAATGGGTGGTCTTTACACCGGGAGTGGTTCCTGCCCTAAATGTTGCTATCCGTTCCTTGACTCACCCTGGTGACGAGGTCATACTGCAAGAACCGGCTTATCATCCATTTTTTCCAGCGGTTACTAATAGTGGTTGTCAGATAATAAATAACGGTCTCAAGTTAACTAATGGCTGTTATGAAATGGATTATGATGACCTGGAGCGGAAATTTCAGCCTAAAACGGGACGTTTGCGAGGGCCCGGGCGTGTAAAAACTATTGTATTTTGTAATCCACATAATCCTGTTGGTCGCCTATGGAAACGTGAAGAAATAATCAGAATGGGAGAGATTGCCATACAAAATGGAGCAGTTGTTATTTCGGATGAGATACATTGTGAGATTCTTTTTGATGGTTATCAACACACTCCTTTTGCTTCTATCTCAAAGGAGTTTGAGCAAAATTGTATAATTTGCATGGCACCGAGCAAGACATTTAACCTAGCAGGTTTGGATGTTTCTTCCATTATAATCCCGAATCGGAAGCTTCGTGAGGATTTTATCAGCATGCAATCTGGTATTGTGCCAAGTCCTACCTTGTTTGGTTATACAGCGATGGAAACGGCCTATCGGTATGGAGATGAATGGTTGGAACAGATCTTGGATTATTTACAGGGAAATCTGGACTTTTTACTTGAGTATTTAGAGAAGAAAATTCCAGATATAAAGGTCATCAAACCTCAGGGAACATATCTTATCTGGTTGGATTGTCGCGAATTAGGTATGGATAAACTAGTTCTTAGCAGTTTTATGCTAGATAAGGCAAAAGTAGGTTTAGAAGACGGATTTATTTTTGGAGAAGCTGGTAGTGGTTTCATGAGAATGAATATTGGCTGTCCCCGGTCCATCCTTAAGGAAGCTTTAATAAGAATCGAATCGGCAGTAAATAGTTTATAGTGTCTTATTGGGATTTTTAAATAAAATTTCCTTCTTTTGATTAGGTAAGTTTATATTAAACTTATTAATTAATTAATTTTTTTGGGGACGCAATCAGTATTATATTTGTATTATCAAATTAGATTTAATGGAATTATTTATAGGTAAATATTTATATAAAATTCGATTATAGAATTAATTATTATGGTAATATTATTTTTGCCGAGATGACCGAGCGGTTAGGTGCGTGGCTGCAGACCACGATACTTGGGTTCAAATCCCAATCTCGGCTTTAACATAAAGCTTTAAAAATATTATAATATTCTAGTAGAAGAATACTAATTTTTTTTGATACATCATTATTATAAAAAATTAGATTACTGATTCAGGAAAATATCATTTTTAGTATAAGTAAAATGAATTAGCAAAATTATAAAAAATTAGAGTAATATTGCTTCCGTTTATAAAGATTTTATAATCATTTACTGTAGGAAATGTTAGTATGTTAAAAATATTCAACACTATGACCCAAAAAAAGGAAGAATTCAAGCCCATGTATGAAAATAGGGTTAAATTATTTGTTTGTGGTCCTACGGTTTATGATAACTCCCATGTGGGCCATGCAAGAACTTACATATCATTCGATGTTATAGCTCGTTATTTAAAGTACAATGGATTTAGTGTCTTTTATTTGCAAAATATCACTGATATTGATGATAAAATTATAAAAAGGGCGTTAGAACTTAATGTTGAACCAATTAAACTTGCAAGGAAGTTTGAGAAGAAATATATGGAGGATATGAAACTTTTAGGTGTGGAAAGTGTGAATTTATATGCCCGTGCTATAGAACACTTACCGGAAATCATAAAGCAAATTAAAACTTTGATTGATAATGGGTTTGCTTATGTAACAGAATCGGGAGTTTATTTTGATATATCTAAATTTCCAGATTTCGGAAAACTTTCCCGGCGTAATATTGAGGATTTAACCGTGCATAGAATCAGTCCGGATAGTAATAAGAGAAATCCGGGTGATTTCGCATTATGGAAGATAAAGAATGATGAACCATTATGGAATTCTCCATGGGGCGTTGGCAGGCCAGGATGGCATATTGAAGATACCGCCATTACGGAGGAGTATTTGGGATATAAATATGATATCCATGGTGGTGGTTTGGATTTAATTTTCCCTCATCATGAAGCTGAGGTTGCTCAGATGGAATCAGCATCTGGAGAGAAACCTATGGTGCGTTATTGGATGCATACTGGTTTTTTAAATGTAAGTGGTGAAAAGATGTCCAAATCTCTGGGTAACTTTATAACTATCCGGGAGATTCTTCGGGACTATGATCCTGAAGTTTTCAGATTCTTTGTATTATCCACTCATTATCGTAGTCCTATTGATTTCAGTGAATCTGCTCTCCAGCAATCTGAAAATAGTTTGCATAGAATTTATAAGTTAATTGAAACAATTGATGAACTGCTTCGGTCAAATATTTCTGAATCTAATGAGAATGATATTAAGAATACTAATTTATTGCTTAATGCTAAGCATGATTTTTTAAATAATATGGATAACGATTTCAATACTCCAAACGCTTTATCTGTTATTTTTAATCTTATTAGAGATGTTAATCGCGGAATAGATAATAAGAATATTTCTAAAAACAGTTTAATCTATGTTAAGAATCTTCTAATAGAATTTGGGGAGATTTTAGGTTTTGAATTCTCTATTAAACCATCTGTAGATGATAAAACAAATGATTTAATTAAAGTTATGGTTGAAGTAAGAGAAAAACTTCGTGAACGGAAAGATTGGGAATTATCTGATTTAATAAGAAGCAGGTTGGGAGAAATAGATATTATTCTTGAAGATAAATAGAAAAATTAGTTAAAAATATTTACATTCGGTAATTTTTTTTATTATAAAATGAATTTTTAAGTAGATGAAGGTTAAATATATATATCTATTATAACAACCGTTATAAATATTATTTATTTCATTATTTATTTACAAATAAAACTTTGAGCGGATTTAATGATTTATGACGTTATAGTTGTGGGCACGGGAGCTGGAGGCGCCACAGTAGCTAAAGAACTTTCCAAAGAAGGATTAAAAGTTCTTATTCTGGAAAAAGGTAAACCCTATAAGATGGGAACTGCTGTAAATTATATTAAAAATGTGCCTGTTGACTTTAAATTAAAAAAAGATTTAATAAAAAATTCAGAATATGATTTCCTTAAATATTCCCCAGAATTAATGTATATCGAGGGTATGGGCGGTACCACTACAGTTTCATTAGCTAATGCCTGTTATTCCTGCAGTGCATGTTACTATAATTCAGCCATTTCACAACTTGAAAGTCATGATTTAAATTTATTTGAAGAGTTAATAGAGGCCAGCGGTGATCTGAAAGTAAGTCCTCTTCCTTCAAGGTTCATGGGTCGGGGTACTTTAAAAATAGCCAAAGCTGCAGAGAAACTTGGATTTATTGTTGAATCAATGCCTAAATTTATAGATTTTGATAAATGTGATAATTGTGGATTATGTATTTATGGTTGCACTAAAGGCGCTAAATGGGATGCCACTCATTTTATAGATGAAGCCGCTATAAGTGGAGCAAAAATCCTATGGGATTTTGAAGTTTTAAGGGTTATTCATGAAGATGAAATAGCCATCGGAGTTGAGGGTAGAACAAGTGATGGTAAGCTGAAAAAATTCGAGGCTTATAATGTTGTACTTGCTGCAGGTTCTCTTAATACTCCTCACATTCTCCGTAATTCAGGAGTGACCGAGGGTGTAGGTGAAGGATTATTTGTAGATTTATTTATAACCGTAGGTGGATATTTAAGGGATGTAAAATTAAATCAGGAAATCCCTATGGGAGTTAAATCAGAATTTGGACCTTACTTTTTATCTCCTCACTTCTCCAATCAATTAGTGCAGTTCATACAAGAAAAGGGATTCCCGGCTCGTGCGGAGGATGTTTTGGGAATAATGATTAAAATAGCTGATGAAGCTAATGGTTTGCTGCATCCTGACGGTTCTATTGAAAAACCACTGACTAAAACTGATCTTGACCTCTTGAAGGAGGGTTATGATAAAGCCGTTGAAATTCTAGTGGAGGCTGGAGTGGATGAATCCATTATAGTTTCCACACCAATTAGAGGAGCTCATCCTGGTGGAACAGCAGCCATGGGTCGGGTGGTTAATAAGTCAATGGAAACCAGTGTAAAAGGTCTTTTTGTATCCGATGCTAGTGTAATACCACGGGCACCAGGCAGGCCACCTATACTAACCATAACTGCCATAGCTAAAAGCGTTGCGAAAACTATCATACAAGAGATGAAGAACAAAAAATCTAACAAAACAGATATTTTCAGTGATGTATCATCACATCAATAATTTTTTTTTTTAATAGGTTTTTTGAATTTATAAAGGTTATTTTAATTTTAAAAATAAATTAAGTTTGGTATAATATTGATTAAAATTTAAATTAGAATTAAAATTTAAAATATTTCAAAAGTAAAATCTTGATTTAAAAATAATAATATGAATTAATGGAAAATTTCAGAAATGGAGATTTAAAATCATGTTTGATAGATATTCTAGGCAGTTAATCCTACAGAATATTGGAGAGGGAGGCCAAGAAAAATTATTGAAAAGTCATGCGGTCGTGGTGGGGTGTGGTGCTTTAGGAACCGTGGTGGCTAATAATCTGGCTCGTGCTGGTGTTGGTAAAATATCTATAATTGATCGAGATTTTGTTGAGTTAAATAATCTACAAAGACAGATGCTTTTCGATGAAAATGATGTAGGAGATCCTAAAGCAATTGCTGCTAGTAATAAATTGCATAAGATTAATTCTGAGATTGAAGTGGAAGCTATTGTAAAGGATTTAAACCATACCAACGTGGAAGATATTCTAAAGGATGTAAGTGTGGTTTTGGATGGTACGGACAATATTCTAACACGAATGTTGGTTAATGATGTATGTGTTGAGAAAAGCATACCATGGATTTACACTGGTGCTATTGGCACTTCGGGAATGACTATGAATATTATACCGGGTAAGGCTTGTTTAAGATGTTTATATCCTACCATTCCCAAAATAGGTTCTCTTCCAACTTGTGATACTATGGGAGTTTTAAATACAATAACTTCGATTATGGGTTCTATGGAAAGTACTGAGGCCCTTAAAATACTGCTTGGGAAAATTAGAGAAGGTACTGATAGTAATTTAATAGTGTATGATGCTTGGAGTAATTCCTTTGATGATGTAATTGTCAGGAAAAATAAGGATTGTGAATGTTGTGTTAAGGGCAACTATGATTATTTGAATGCTGAAGATAGGGAAGTAATAACCTCACTTTGCGGTAGAAAAGCTGTACAAATCACTCCAGCAGACCCTAAAGAATTATCGTTAGCTGAAATGGCTTCTAAACTAGAACCATTAGGAGAAGTTAAACTAACTCCGTTTATACTAATTTTCACAACGGATAACATGGAAATATCATTATTTAATGATGGAAGAGCCATAATTAAAGGCACTAATGATCAAAAGGTGGCTAGATCAATATACGCTAGATATATTGGAACATAAAAAGATAACTTTCAATCCATAAAAATACGAGAAATTTAAACATATTAATAAAAAATAGATATTATGGAGTATAAAGGAGTATGAAAACACTTAAAATAGGTGACAATACCTTTGAACTTGCAGAAAGCATAATTAATGACTTAAAAGCATCAGAAAATCTTGGTCTTCTTAAATGCATTCAATGTGGAATGTGTACATCAGTATGTCCTGCTGCAAGCCATACGGATTATGATCCTAGAGATATAGTTAAAAGAGTCCTTGATGAAGACGAAAGTTTAATCTCAGATGATATAATATGGAATTGCTTTTATTGTTACACTTGTCATAGCGTATGCCCCGTAAATAACAGTGTATGTGAAATAAATCAAATTTTAAGACAAAAATCAATCGAAAAAGCAGAAGGAATTAGTAAAATAGCTTCGTTTTTAACGTATGGTGATAGTTTCCTGGAATTAGGGATAGGATCAATTCCAAATGACTTCTTCAACGACTTAATAAAAGATATTGGAGAAGAGTATTTTGAATTAAAGATTCACTTAGACGATATAAGAGAAGAATTAGGATTGGGAACTCTAATATTACCAGAAGATGACCTTAAAAATATTAAAAAAATTTTAAAGAAAACAGGATTCACTGATAGATTAACTATGATACGGCGGGTGAAAATAGATGAAGAAGATACCCGATAAGGAGATTTTACTATTTAAAAGCTGTCTTGTAAGTGTTGAATATCCTGGAATTGAATCATCCACTAAATACGTGTTTGATAAACTGGGCATTGAATATATTGTAGATGATAGACAATCCTGCTGTACAGGTTTAGGATATTATTACGACTTATTTGATCAATTCTCAACCACTGCACTTGCAGCACGAAACTTTGCAATTGCACGTCAAACTAATCATAAAAATATTGCAACCATGTGTGCAACATGTTACGCGATATTAAAAAAGTCATGTAATATCCTAAATAAGAATGATAATGTGAGAGGGAAGATAAATGAGATATTTGAGGATTCTAAATTAGGAGAATTGAAGTATACGGTTGATGAATTTGATTCGAGGAATAATATTTTTCATACAGCAGAAATACTTTTCAATAAAGCGGATGAAATTGAAGAAGCTCCTAAGATAGATTTATCTCAATTTAAAGTAGCTTCTCACCATGCATGTCACTATTGCAAAGTGCATTATAAAGATACTATAGGGAATTTAAGAGATCCAATGATTATAGAAACATTGGCAAAATCCTGTGGCGTGGAGACTGTGGATTGGTATGATTATAAAAGAACTACATGTGGTGCAGGTTTCAGGCAGCGTTTCACAAATCTAGATCTCTCATTATCAGTTACTACAGATAAATTATTGAGTTTAAAGGAAAACAATGTGGATATTTTAATTCATATGTGTCCTAACTGTCAGATGCAGTTTGACAGATATCAACCCAAAATTGAAGAGATGTTAAATACTAAATTCAATATTGTTCACTTAAATATTTCTCAATTTATAGCCCTTGCATTTGGAGCTGACCCTTATAAAGTTATTGGTGTTCAGACTCACACTGTACCCTTGGATCCAATTTTAGAGAAGATTAAGTTGAATCAAACAATTTGTTATGAGAGGTTTTCAGGATTATGAAAAATAATCATTTCTCCAGATATGCGCCGAAAAGCAGTATTGATATTGGTGTCTTTTTATGTCGTTGTGGAGGAAATATTTCGGATACAGTAGATATTGAAAGACTTAAATCTTCAATAGATGCTAAAGTAGTTAAAGATTTTGAAAATCTATGTTCAATGAAGTGTCAGAAAAATATTAGAGATATTATACTTGAAGAGGATTTAGATCGTGCGGTTATAGCGGCTTGTTCACCTATTACTCATGAGAAAACATTCAGAAACCATGTAGCTCCATTGAATCCATATCTTTTAGAGATGGCTAATTTAAGAGAGCAGTGTTCATGGGTGCATTCTGATAGTGATAAAGCAACGGATAAAGCTATTTCATTAACTAACGCAGCTGTTGAACGGGTTAAATATGCTCGGCCGTTGGATACAATTGTTAGGAAAACAAAAAAGAGTGCAGCAGTAATTGGTGGGGGAATATCGGGTATAACAGCCGCGCTTTCTCTTGCAAAACAAGGTGTTAAAGTAGATTTAATTGAAAAAAAACCTACTGTTGGGGGCAATATGATAAAAATCGGTAAAGTATTCTCTCCAGAGAAGCTTGCCGAGGAATGCGCATTATGTCTTTTTAATCCATTGATAAATGAAGCTGTACAACATGATAACATTAATATAATTACCAATGCTGAGGTTAAATCATCCGAAAGAAAAGCTGGGAATTTTAACTTACTTGTTGAGAAGAAACCTAGCCAGGTATGGGTGGATAGATGCACGGCATGTGGTAATTGTGCTGAAGTTTGTCCTGTTGATGTTCCTAATGAGTGGAATGAGAATTTGATGATGAGAAAAGCTATTTATAAACCATTCCCTCAATCAGTTCCTGATACGTATACAATAGATGAAGAGCATTGTATTAAATGTGGAAATTGTGAAAAAGTCTGTAATATGAATGCTATTAATTTTTCAATGAAAACTGAAATTATGCCACTCAATGTTGGCTCAGTAGTTATAGCAACAGGACATAAAGGATTTGACCTTAAAAAACGTCCTGAATACGGATACACTAGATATGATGATGTAATTTCTCAAATGGAACTTGCAAGGATAATGGGTGTGAATGGACCTACCAATGGTAAACTATTGCGACCATCTAATGGTGAAATCCCTAAAAGATTGGTGATGATTCAATGCGCTGGTTCAAGAGATGAAAAACCTGAAGGGAAACGTTACTGTAGCAAAGTTTGTTGTATGGTAGCGTTAAAACATGCAAACTTCATAAGACATTATTACCCTGAAACTGAAATTATAATTTGTTACACGGATATGAGAACTCCTGGAATGTATGAAAATTACTTCCGCTATGGGCAATCAAATAAAATTAAATTAATAAGAGGACGTCCAGGAGATGTAACTAGGAAAAATGGAAATCTAATTGTTAGAGTGGAGGATACGCTTCGTAGTGAACAATTAGAGATTGAAACAGATATGATTATATTATCTGAGGCTATGGAAGCGTCTGATGGAACTTTAGAGGTTGCAAAACTATTGAATGTGGGTCTTACTGAAGATTTATTTATTAAAGAAAAACATTCAAAAATAAAACCAGTTAACACTGATATTGAGGGTATTTATGTCTGCGGAACAGCTCAAGGTCCAAAAGATATTACAGATAGTGTTTCACAAGCCAATGCAGCGGCTTCAAAGGTTTCAGAGCTCATGAACGGTGGATTAGAAATAGAACCATTAATTGCAGAAATTGACCATTCCAAATGTAAACTATGTGGAGACTGTATAAATGCATGTAAATATAAGGCAATCTATATGTACGATGAACGCATATCAGTGGATCCAATCGCTTGTAACGGATGCGGAATATGTATTTCGAAATGTAAAAATAATGCAATAGAAATTATGGGTCAAACCGATAGTCAAATCTACTCTATGATTTCAGGTATGCTAAGGGATAAAAAAGATGGCGAAAAAAGAATATTAGCATTCCTTGACTATATAGGCTATGTTGCCGCAGATAATATTGGAGTAAACAGAATACCTTACCCAGAATCAGTTAGAATCATAAGAATCACTTCAATAAACCGTTTAATGCCAAAACATATTATACATGCATTCGAGAATGGTGCTGATGGGATTTTCCTAGGTGAATATCCTGATAATATCATATATCCAAATATTCAGGAAAAAGTGCATGAATTTAAAACTCAACTTATAAAAAATGGAATAGATCCGGATAGATTAATGTATTATAAAGTTTATGCACCTTACTTCAGAGGTTTAGCTAAAAAATTCTATGAATTTGATAAACAAATCAATAAATCCCTCGATAAACTAGAAGCAGTCATGTATAAAGCATCATCTAAAGATATTTAAGAAAGTTTCTTAGAGGGGGGATTTTCTTTAATTCTATTTTTTTTAGGTAGTTATTTTTCTAAGAAAATACTCTTAAAACTTTTTATTCTTTATTACACTGTTATTTTTACGATTACTGAGAGGTTTTTTTTAATTTCAAATTAGTTTCATAATAAAACTTTTAAAAAGTATTAAGGAGAATATTAAGTATTTTAATTCAATATTATGGAACCTGGTGAGTCATAGTGTGCTGGTTCTGGATGTGTTTTTTCGATGAATTTTAATTCAAATATATCTTCTTCTTTTAAGTTACCCTGCATGTATCCTAAGTTTTGGAGTACGGGTATAAATTTGAGTGTAGAATTTATATAGGCCTCTGGTAAACTAGCACAATATTTAGGAGATATTTTATAGGTATTAAGCACGAATTCTATATTAACTACTTCTAATTCTTTGAAAGCTATTTCTGCTGCATTTCTTGGTTGGAATCTAATTAGGTTACAGGCTTTCTCATGAGCCTTTAAGAATTGTGTTATGAATTCGGGCGATTCATCGATTAAATCCTCACGTACAACTATTCCATAACTTGGATTGTATGGCCATAGTTTATATGGTGGAATAACAATGTTAGAGTCCAATCGGTTTGAAATAACTGTCGCCAGGCTAGGGGTTCCCACTCCCGCTGCAATTTCGCCTTCCTCCATAGCATCGGGTATGAAATCTGCCCAGTTATAATTCTTTATAGTTATATCTAAGTTTTTAGTTATTTCACTTATGATTACGTCATGAATACAGCCACGTGAAGGAGTTCCAATGATTTCTCCTTCAAATTGTTCTAGAACAGTTTTTACACTTCCTAATTCATCGAAGGTCTTATAAGATGATGGTGCTACCATTACGGTGCCTTCTATATGACCTCCGGCAACACATTTGAGATTTAAACCGTTTTCAAGTCTAATCATGACTGGAGGGAGGCCAATGAATCCAATATCAGTTTCTCCCGATTCAAATGCATCCATCATTGCAGGTCCTGTGGGATATAGTGACCATTTTAAATCATATTCATTCAAATAACCAAAAGTTTCATTTTTTAAGATAAATGATGTATGATAAATTGTGGATAGATAACCTATGCGGATAAAAAATTCCCCCTAAAATTATGTTTTTTTTAACCACCAGCGATGGTTTGGAATATTACGATTTCATCATTTTCAGTTACAATGGTTTTTAATCCATCAATATTTCTTACATCTTCTCCGTTAATTAATATTTTCATATACTCTCTTAATTCTCCATTCTCGTTGAAAAGAGCATCTTTAAATCCTTTATCATATTTTTCGGTTAATATTTCGATTAAGGTAGATATTTCACCATCATAGTTAATTTCCAGTTCTTTCTCACCGGCAATATCTTTGAAGCGTGCTAAAAATTTTATTTTTACCATAAATATTTATCTCCTAGCGGTACTAATATAAATTTACTGAAATTCTTTTTTTTTAGGAAAATTAATTATTTCATAAAACTAAATATTGTTTTAGGTTATCATTTATGAAAAATTCATCTATTAATAATTTGTTAACATATTTTTTAGATAACAAATTTTTAATTACTTGAAGGTTTATGTAACTTGAATTACATAATTAATTAAGAATTAAATCGTTTTAAACATAAATTTATATGTTTAACGATAGTTATAATATAAATGGTGGTTTAGATATGCCAATGAGTAAAGAGATGATGGATGCTATAGAAAAGGATAACGTGGTTTTTTTATCCACTAGTGCGGATAATATACCTAACGTGGTTCCAATTGGATTTGCAAGACCTTTAGATGACGAAAATATTTTGTTAGTTGATAATTTCATGAATAAAACTCGTGATAATTTGGAGAAGAATCCTAAAGCAGCTATTGTTGTTAGAGATGCTTCGAAATGTCCTTATCAATTTAAAGGTACTGTAGAGATATTTGAATCTGGTAAGTACTTTGATGATGCAGTTGATTGGGCAACGAGTGTGATGAGTAAACTCAGTCCTAAAGCAGCAATTTTGTTCAAAGTAGAGCAAATATATTCAGTGCAACCAGGTCCAGATGCTGGTAAAAAGGTGGATTAAAAGACTAAGATAATTTATTTATAAATTCTTTATTTTTTAAATGGAATTAAGGGTGATTACAGTATCATTTAAAGTAGCTGTTGCAAGTAGTGATGGAAAATTCGTTAATCAGCATTTTGGTATGACTCCACAATTTTTGATATTCGAAATTGATGATAATGGAGATTATAAATTTTTGGAGTTAAGAGAAAACATTCCTGCATGTGATGTGGGAGGACATACAGAAGATGCTATGACCACGAGTGTGAGATTGATCTCGGATTGCAAAGCACTTATTGCTAGTCACATCGGACCAGCAGCTGTTAATATATTATTAGATCATGGGATAGATCCTTACATAGCGCCTATGTTTATTGAGGAAGCTTTAAAAGAGTTGGTATTGTCATTGAAAAAAGAATAATTATTGCATAATAAAAATTTAAATTTCAAATAGTTAAATCTCAATATATTTATATAAAGATCTGTTGTATTATATACTCTAAAACCGAAGATAAATTAATGGCGAAATTTATCTTCGGAATAGAGATTTATAGCAGAGTTGAACTTTTTGTTATGTACGGAGGTCATACATAACAGAGTGAAGCTTTCTAAAAAGAAATAGAAACAAGAGATGATACATTCAATTGGCAGAGGATGATTTTTTTTTGTTTCTTTAAAATTTTTTAGATGCTTTTTCACTCAATGACCGATTTTTTAGAAATGAAGCTCAGAAATTTGTCTTTGGAGATGTTCTATCCAATGAATTTTCAGTTAAAATTTCATTTCTTTTTCATTGTTTTGCTATCCAAGACTTAAAACGTACTGGTGATAAGCTGTGCTTATGAACTTTTATGGTGATAGGTTTCCGGTGGTTTTAAAGTCTTGGATAGTAAACTCGTGGTTTACATGGACTTAAATATTTAGACATTGTTTTTTTTATCTACACATTTTTATACACCTCTATTATGGAGGTATTCGGGGTTTCCAATCGAAGTTTAATGAGATATACACCTGAATTTCTGGTTTTTTTTATTCTGGTGCATTAAACATTCGGTTGGAATGGTGAGGTAATTATTTTCGTTATATAGGTTCTTATATAACGATCGTTATAATTAACCTCTAATATAACAATTGTTATATTTCATATATAAAGGTTTCCATTTTGAATAACTCGCAAAACTGTTGTTATAAATATTTATGAATTTTGCAATTATAAGTATAATAACAAATTTGAAAAAAACGCCATTTAAAAAAAAGAAATGGGAAAAAACCATTTCAAACACTCTACAGTCCAAGAAATTGAAAATTTATAAATAGTTTTTCATACATAATATCATGGGAGAAGTTCATAAAGATCAAAAAAATTTCATCTTACAATATCAATTAATGAATCAAAACTCATTTTTAAGATTTATATGCATTTTCAAACTTTATTTTTTAAATTTATTTTTGACATATGAAAATTAACTAGAAAATAACATCTATTTAGGAGGATTAAAATAATGGTTTCTAAAGAGGAAGAACATAAAAAGGCGTTAATGCAAGAGGAAATTGACATTATAAAAAAGATGAGTAAGATTAAACATAAAATTGCAGTAATGAGTGGGAAGGGAGGTGTAGGTAAATCTACCATAGCCGTGAATTTAGCAGCTGCTTTTGCAAAAAAAGGATATAAAACAGGTATCATGGATGTTGATGTGCATGGACCCAATGTTCCAAAGATGTTAGGATTAGAAGGAAAAAGTTTAAAGTTTAGTGATGATGGTATAATACCTATTGAAACTGAAGAAGGCATAAAAGTCATGTCTGTAGGATTTTTTTTATCTTCTCAAGATACTCCTCTAATTTGGAGAGGTCCTGCAAAAACTGGTGTTATAAAACAATTTTTTGCAGAGGTTATCTGGGGTGATCTGGATGTGTTAATTATTGATAATCCTCCGGGTACTGGAGATGAGCCTTTAACTATATTACAGACTATTCCATTAGATGGTGTTGTATTAATAACCACTCCTCAATCAGTAGTGCAAGAAGACGTGATAAAGAGTGTTAATTTAGTTAAAAGTTTGAAGATTTCCATAATAGGAATTATTGAAAATATGTCTGGTTTTGTATGTCCAGAATGTAAAAAAGAGATTTTAATATTTGGTAAGGGAAGTGGTGCTAAAATGGCTGAGAAAATGGATGTTCCTTTTCTTGGAAGTTTACCATTAGATGTGGAAACATCTGCAGCCTCTGATATTGGAACTCCTATTCTAATTAAAGAACCTGAATCAGAAATTTCAGTTAAAATATTAAAAATTGCAGATAAAATCGAGTCAAAAATTATGAAGTAGGATTCTTTAAAATTAATTTTTTTTTTAATCTTTTTTATTTTTAGAGAGAAATTTATAATTTTTTATTCTGCAATTAAAATGAATTATAGAAATGAAATAATTAATTCAGGTTTTAACTTTTTCATTTTTTAGATGCTAAAGAGTCTGGGATTAAATGGTTACAGTAATGGTAAATTTATTATTTTTAGTTTTACATAATTAAAGATAGGAAAAGTAATTCTTAAAGAATCAGGATTCCAAGTGGGTTCTTGAAGTGATTATATTTCTTTAAGGAATTTGAAGTTTTTATAATAATAAATTTGTATAACAATAGCTATATATTATTAGTTAGAGAAATATTAGGAGAGATAAATAATGGTTAAAATACCTGAATTGACAAGAGGAATAGCAAACAATTCAACGGAATTGATTGGAAACACTCCTTTAGTAAGGCTTAATAAAATAGCGGAAGGAGTAAATGCGGATATTATAGCTAAACTAGAATCTTTTAATCCGTTAGGTAGTGTAAAGGATAGGATTGGAGTAGCTATGATTGAAGCTGGAGAAGAAGCTGGTGTAATAACTGAGAATTCGGTTTTAATTGAACCTACCAGTGGGAACACTGGAATTGCCTTGGCGTTTGTGGCTGCAGCTAAAGGTTACAAATTAATATTAACCATGCCGGATACCATGTCCATAGAGAGGAGGAAGCTTTTAGCAACCTTTGGTGCAGAAATAGTGTTAACTCCTGGTGTAAATGGCATGCCTGGTGCTGTAGCAAAGGCAGAAGAGCTAGCTAAAGAAATCACTAACGCCGTGCTTCCGCAGCAATTCAAAAACCCTGCAAACCCAAAAATACACAGAGAAACCACTGCCGAAGAGATCTGGAGAGATACTGCTGGTGATGTGGATATTATTGTTGCGGGCGTAGGTACTGGTGGAACAATTACTGGAGTTGCAGAAGTACTAAAAGAAAGAAATCCTGAATTTAAGGCAGTTGCAGTTGAACCTATAACTTCACAGGTTTTAGCTGGAAGAGAAAAAGGCCCTCACAAAATACAGGGAATAGGAGCGGGATTTATACCAGAAGTTCTCAGAACTGATTTGATTGATGAGATTATTCCTGTTAAAGATGAAGACGCTGGTAAAACTTTAGTAAGACTTGCTAGGGAAGAAGGGATACTTGCAGGTATATCATCTGGAGCAGCAACTTGGGCTGCACTTGAATTGGGTAAAAGGCCAGAAAATAAAGGTAAAAGGATAGTTGTAATACTTCCAGATACGGGTGAACGATATTTGAGCGTTGGATGGGTGTTTGAAGAAATTTACAAACCCTACGATGAGACAGTATTCCCACAAATCTAAAATATTAGATAAAAGAAAATTTTTTTTAATTCACCTGTATAAAGAGGAACTAAATTATATTTACATAGGTAAAAAAACAATTTGATAAAGAGTAGTAAATCATGTTTGAAAGGATAAGAGAAGATATGCAGATGGTTTATGCAAGAGATCCTGCTGCGAAAAGTAGTTTGGAGATATTTTTTCTTTACCCTGGATTACATGCTATTTGGTTTCATAGATTAGCGAACTGGTTTTGGGTTCGTAATCATTTATTCACTGGCCGATTTTTTTCGGCTCTGAGTCGTCTTTTAACTGGAATTGAAATACATCCGGGCGCAACTATAGGTAAGCGTGTTTTCATTGATCATGGGATGGGAGTGGTTATTGGAGAGACTGCTGAAGTTGGTGATGATGTATTGATTTATCAAGGTGTAGTTTTAGGCGGCACCAGTCTGGAGAAGAAGAAAAGACATCCTACCATTGGGAGTGGGGTGGTGATTGGTTCTGGAGCTAAAATAATTGGTGACATTAAAATTGGGGATTGTTCCAAAGTAGGAGCTGGTTCTGTAGTTTTAAAATCAGTGCCTAATGGCGCTACTGTAGTTGGAATACCTGGAAGAAATGTTAACGAGAAGAGAAAATGCGCTATTGACTTGGATCATGGAGAATTACCCGATCCAGTCGCGGAAGTTATCCAATTAATCTTAGAACGCCAGGATGAAATGGATAAACAAATAAGAGCGTTAGATATATCTAAAGATATAATAAAAATGAATGGGTACATGACTAAAAAATCTGAAATAGAAAAAGAAGAAGAATCAGATTTAGAAGAAATATTCGCTGAAGGAGCAGGAATATAAAAAATAATTATTTAAATATCAATAAAATTTTAGGAAGGATAACAAAAAATGGGAATAAAAATAATCAATCGAAAAAAAATTGTGGGTGATGATAAATGCGACCTCCTTGTGAAATAGTAGTATGGTATGTAATTCCAACAATACGATCTGAATTAGCTAAAGCACTTTTAAAATTAGGCATGAAACAGAAACAGATTTCAGAACTCTTGGATATAACTCAACCTGCAGTTTCCCAATACATTAGTGATAAAAGAGGGCACGGACTTAAACTCGAGCCGGAAATTCATGATATGATTAATGAATTTGCAAAGGATATTATGGATGGAAAAGCAGACCAACGTGATATTATACCTAAAACATGTGAAATTTGCAGGAAGATAAAGGCGGAAGAAGTAATATGTCAATTGCATCATGAGAAAGATAAAATACCTACAAATTGCACAGCATGTATGGGTTCAGAAGCTCACAGTTGTTAAAAAATTTTGGGATTAAAAGTTTAAAATACAAATTTCTCTATTCAAACCATTTTTGATAGTGATAAATGAATTTGTTTAGATTTTTAAGTTGGTTTATATCTTATTTTTAAGTTAATTAAAGAAATTTTAAAGTTATTATAAGGATATATCTCATTATAGATGAAGTTTTAAGGAAATCTAACTATTAGATTAATTAATTGAAGAATACATTTATTACCATATATGAAAACCTGACCATAGTTTGAGGTAAGGTTTTTTTTTATTTAGGATAGATTAAATTCTTAAAAAATAATTTAGAATGAATTCGAGGAAAATTAATACTTTCGATGAGAAAATCGAATAAAAAAATTTTAATAAAACTTGATTTATGAAGTATTTAAAAACTTAAATAAGGCCTAATAATTCCTTTTTAGATCTGTTTTGAGTCTCTTAGTGATACCCTAAGAATTTTTTTATTGGGATATTTCTAATAAAAGTATTACCGTAAACACTAAAAAAGAATAAAAAGATAGTAGTTATTAGAACTAAGAATCCAGATTTATTGAAATACAACTGCCAAATACATGCATTCGTTACACAAAAGGCTTATTTTATTAAATCATAAAAAGGATTTTTGAAGAATTCTAAATATTTTACTTAAATAATAAATTAAAAGTTTTTCACGAGATTTATTATAATGTGTGCTATTGTTGGAATAAAAGGGGAAAGCATCTCCAGAGAATTGTATACTATGATGGTCACTCTGAAACATCGAGGACCTGATGGGAGCGGTGTATTTGTTGATCAGAGAATTATCCATGATAAATTGGATGATCTTAAAATACCGGAGGGTAACTTTGGTTTAGGTCATAATTTACTCTCTATTGTGGGATGTGAATCTTCACAACCTCTACGGGAAGATAATATTGTTTTAATTTGTAATGGTGAAATCTATAATTACAGGGAGCTTAAAAAGTATTTAAACATTGAATTTAAATCGGATTCGGATTGTGAAGTTATAATACATCTGGTTAAGAATTTTTATCATGATTCGCTTAAGCAGGCTGTATTGGAAACCGTGAAATATTTGGATGGTGACTATGCCTTTGCAGTGTATGATAGTAAGGATTTAGTAGTGGTGAGGGATCCGGTGGGTGTAAAGCCATTATATTTTGGTGAAAATAAATATAAAAAATTTCATGCATTTGCATCTGAACGGAAAGCCTTATGGAATGTGGGTATAGAAGAAGTGGAAACATTACCTCCGGGACATATGCTTTATAATTGGAGAATGTTTGAGTATGATGGATTAAAAACGATTTTAGATAATAAAAGAGTTTATAAGGTTAATGATATTCATTTAAAGGATAATTTAAATAACTTTAATGATACTTTAAAGATTCAGTTAAAACATTATTTACTAAAGGCTGTAGAGAAACGGTTGAATGGACTTTCAGAGGTGGGAGTAATGTTCTCTGCGGGTGTGGATAGTACATTGTTAGCATATTTATCAAATGAATTAGATGTTGATACCTATCTTTACACGGTGGGTCATAAAGATTCAGTGGATCTTAAATATGCTCGCAAAACAGCAGAGATTATGGATTTACCATTACATACTAAAACCGTGGATGTGGAGGATGTTAAATATTATCTTCCCTTAGTGTTAAAGAGTATAGAAGAATTTAACATTATGAAGTTAGGAGTGGGAATGCCGGTTTATATAACTGCGGAGATGGCTTATAAGGATGGTTTAAAGGTTATGCTTTCCGGTCAGGGTGCTGATGAACTTTTCGCGGGTTATCATCGTTATCTTGAATTTTATAAACAGAAGGGTGAAGAGGCTCAAGCAGACTTAGATGAGGATTTATTGAATCTTTACCAGGTTAATCTCCAGCGTGATGATGCAGTAGCTATGGCGAGTAGTGTGGAGTTACGAGTGCCCTACTTGGATATGGATGTTATAAATATGGCAATTAATATACCTATGAAGTGTAAAATAGATAATTATAATGATGTTTTAAGAAAATGCATCTTAAGAAGGGTTGCATTAGAGTGTGGTGTGCCAGAGATTATCGTGTCTCGTCCGAAGAAAGCAGCGCAATACGGTTCTGGCATCCATAAAATATTAGTTCGTAACATTTTGAAGGATGAATCTTACATGAAAACTCTTAATTCACTTAAATGGATATAAAAATATAGATAAAATTAGAACTAATAATATTAAAAAATTTTTGAATGGGGGATTGTAAGACTTATGAAGATTGAGAAGGAAGCGGAATTGATACTTGAAAAGTTTTCAGAGGCTTTAAAAAATATTCCTGAACTTGAAGAGACTCATTACATGGTGGATAACGTGAATTTAGCACGTGAAGATGTTGGAGTAGATAAAAATCCTAATAAGATACTTAGAAATGCTCATGTTGATGAAGAAGGTAATGTTATAGTGGAAATAAGTAAATGGGTTAGATAATATGAGGTTAAAACTTGTCCTGGAATTATTAGATGTGCCGGGTCAGCTTTTGGATGCACTAAACCCTATTGGAAGACTAGGCGCGAACATTGTAGCGGTGATCCATCAAAGGGATGTGAAAACTGAAAGGGGAACTATTCCGGTTCAAATAACGATTGAAGGTGATGAAGAAACCTTAAATAAAGTTTTAAAGAAGTTAGAATCTGAAGGGATTCAGATCATCCGAGTGGATGGAATCCTCCGTAAGGAGAAAATCACTACCATACTCATTGGAAATATTATTGATCAGGATGTTAAGGATACAGTGAATACATTAAACCAGTTGGAAGGTGTAAGAGTCGCTGATTTAGATTTGAAGATGTCTGATTATCCTGAACACTCAGCATCTAAAATTATAATTGAGGCAGATTATGGCCGTAAAAAAATGGTTACCAGTAAAATAAAGGAAATAGGGAGTAATAAAGGATTTTTAGTTATAAATGAAGTTTAAAAAAAATTTATTTTAGGAATAAAAATTTTTTTTTATTTATGGGGAGGAATTTATTTTATGAGGATATGTATTATTGGCTTTGGATCAGTAGGGCAGGGAGTCGTCCGAGTATTCAATATGAAAAGAAACCGTATAAAACAGGATTATAATTTAGATCTTCAATTAGTGGCGGTGGCTGATAGTAAAGGAGCAGTTATATCCGAGGAGGGTATTAATCTTGCATTGCTTCTGGAGACGAAACTAAATACAGGTAGAGTATCCGATTACCCGGAGTGTGGTGTAAGTGGTTTAACGGGTATGGATTTACTGGATAAGGTTGAATATGATTGTTTAGTGGAGGTTACTCCCACTAATATAGTTGACGGGGAACCTGCAAGAAGCCACATGTTAAAAGCTATGAATAAGGGAAAAAATGTGGTAACCAGTAATAAAGGTCCGTTAGCATTAGGATTCACTGAATTAAGGGATACTGCACTGAATAATAATGTAATGTTTAAGTATGAGGCTTCAGTTGGTGGAGCTATGCCGATTATAAATTTTGCTCATGAAACTCTCTCCGGCTGTGAAATAAAGTCAATTTACGGTATTTTGAATGGTACCACTAATTATATACTCAGCCGAATGGCTAAAGAAGGTTCATCATATAACCAAACACTTAACGAAGCTAAAGAGATGGGTATAGCTGAAACAGATCCCACTCAGGATGTAGAAGGAGAGGATGCTGCCTGTAAAGTGGTGATACTAGCTAACAGTATAATGAATATGAATGTAACTTATAATGATGTTATAGTGAAGGGTATATCACAGATTACACCAGAATCAATACAATTAGCGAAAAACGAGGGTTACCTTATAAAACTCATAGGAGAAGTTTCACCTGACTCTTTAGAAGTATCACCTCGATTGGTTAGTGAAGGTTCACCATTCGCTGTAGAGGGCACTTTGAATGTTGCTACTCTCAAAACAGACTTAGCGGATGATGTTACAGTAGTGGGTAAGGGTGCTGGTTCAATTGAAACCGCTTCTGCTATATTAAGTGATCTTATAAGCATCTCGAAAGCAATAAAGAATATTAAATAAAATCTTTTTTTTATGTAAAAACGTTATATGATTATTTTTCATTATGGGATTTAATCCCATAAAAATTAAAATAAGTAGTTGGGAGAGTAGTTTAGTTTATGAAGTATGTAGTAGTTATAGGAGATGGTATGGCTGATAATCCCCTAGAGGAGTTAGAGGGTAAAACACCCTTACAAGCTGCAGAGACTCCTAACATGGATTATATAGCAGCCCATGGTGTAAGTGGATTACTTAAAACTGTACCCTATGGTATGGATCCGGGTTCAGATGTGGCTAATCTATCCATAATGGGTTACAATCCTAAAGAATGTTACACTGGCCGTGGACCATTGGAAGCAGCTAGTATAGGTGCTGATTTTAAAGAAAATGAATTAGCCTTCCGCTGCAATTTCATAACCGCCGAAAAAAACCGCATAGTAGATTTCAATGCTGACCACATTAGTACCGAGGAGGCATCAGAACTCATAGAAGCTTTAAATCAACATTTTTATCATTGGGGAAAGTTTTATCTCGGAACTAGTTACAGGAACCTATTCATATTCAAAAATAATGAATCATCATATCTTAAATCAACACCACCACATGACATTGTGAATAAACCCATATTCGATAACCTTATAAAACCACGAGACTATGAAAAAGCTGTTATACTTAATAAAATAATGAATGACTCCCAAGAAGTGCTTGAAAATCATCCAATAAATCTTAAAAGAATAGAAAATGGTAAAAAACCTGCTAATATGATTTGGCTATGGGGTCAGGGTGGTAAGCCGCGTATGACTCCATTCAAAGAAAAATATGGTCTCAAAGGAGCCACCATCACCGGAGTGGATCTCATAAAAGGAATAGGATTTTATTTAGGATTCACCAATATACAAGTTCCAGGCGCTACCGGTTACTATGACACTAATTACTGTGGAAAAGCTAAATATGCTCTTAAAGCATTAGAAGAGCATGACATTATATTTATTCATGTAGAAGCTCCTGATGAAGCTGGCCATGCAGGAGACCTCACTGAAAAAATAAATGCTATAGAACGAATTGACCACAGAGTTCTAGAGAAACTCTTAAATAATTTATCAGAGTTTAAAGATTACTCTATTTCTATTCTACCTGATCATCCCACACCAATACTAATTAAAACACATACATGTGATCCTATACCTTACGCTATGCACTCAACACGGGGTAAATGGGATGAAGTGGAATTTTATGATGAATATTCTGCAAAGAATGGCTCACAAGGTTTAATGGATGGGTATAGATTCATAGAGAATTATATTACTTACTCTAAGATAATATAAAGTTTTTATTATAAGTTTCTAATTCATAAAAGAAAGAGTTTTAATATAAAAGGTTTTACATTAATATTCATTAAAGATTAAAAAAAAATGAGGTTTAATAAAAAAAATTATTTATGTATTCCATTCGGGGAACCTAAATTTTTTTTAGGAGTTGATTGATCTTGTCAAAATATATAGTAGTTACTGGTGGTGTAGTAAGTTCTATTGGAAAAGGAATAACAGCTGCATCTATTGGAAGGATTTTAAGGAGTTATGGTGTGGATGTTACAGCTATAAAGATTGATCCCTACCTGAACTGGGATTCCGGGACGCTTAACCCTTATCAACATGGAGAAGTTTTCGTAACCGAGGATGGTATGGAAACTGATTTGGATTTAGGTCATTACGAAAGATTCCTAAATGTTAACCTCAGTGGTGAATCCAATATAACTACGGGTAAAGTTTACTCATCAGTTATAAATAAGGAACGTAAAGGTGATTATCTTGGAAGCTGTGTGCAGATAATTCCACACATCACTGACGAAATAAAATCTATGATCAGGGAGATTTCAAACAAAACCCAGGCTGAAGTAGTCTTAGTAGAGGTGGGTGGAACTGTAGGTGACATTGAAAGCCAACCCTTCCTAGAAGCTCTCAGACAGCTTCGTAACGAGGAGGGTCATGATAATGTAATGTTCGTTCATGTGACTTATGTGCCATATTTAAGGGCAGCTGGGGAGTTTAAAACTAAACCTACCCAACACAGCACTAAAGAACTTAGAAGCACGGGTATAAATCCTGATATGATAATTTGCCGAAGTGAACTCCCCATTGATAGTCATTTAAAAGATAAAATAGCTCACTTCTGTGATGTGGAGAGGAAAGCGGTTATAAACGCTCCTGATGTTCACTCCATATATGAAGTACCTATAATACTGAATCGGGAGAATATGGGTGATTATATATTAAACCGGCTTAAAATGGAGGCTCATAAACCCGACCTCTACGAATGGAGTCAGATAGTGGAATCATTGAAATTAGACGGGACACGAGTTAAGATTGGTATAATAGGTAAATACGTGGAGTTAGAGGATGCTTATATCAGTATAAGAGAAGCTTTAAAGCATGCTGCCGCGGAATTAGGTGCTAAAGTAGATATTGAATGGATACGCGCAGAAGATACTTTAAATATGGAGAAAATTCGCAAATTCAATGCATTACTAATACCTGGTGGTTTTGGTGAGCGTGGTATTACTGGTAAACTAGATGCAGTTCGATACTCTATTGAAGAGGAGATACCACTATTTGGAATATGTTTAGGTATGCAGTGTATGGTTATTGAATATGCTCGATTGCATGGTTGGGAGGATGCTAATAGCACGGAATTTGAAAGTAACGCTAAACATCCAGTTATTGATATTATGTTGGAGCAGGAGAATATTGAGAATATGGGTGGTACTATGAGATTAGGTGCTTATCCTTGTAAAATAAAGGAGGATACCATTGCTTACGAGGCTTATAAAGAAGATTTAGTGAATGAACGGCATAGGCATCGGTTTGAATTTAATAATGAATACAGAAAGAGTCTTGAGGATGAGGGTTTAGTGATCTCTGGGGTGTCGCCGGATAATGTTTTAGTGGAGATGGTGGAAATTAAGGATCATCCTTGGTTTTTAGGATGCCAATTCCATCCTGAATTCAAATCCAGACCCAATAATGCTCATCCTATCTTCGTATCCTTCGTTAAGGCGGCTATTGATAACAAGAGGAAATTAGTTTAATTTATTTCAATTATAAATCATTATAATTTATATATTATCCATAAATTCAACCATTATATTATATAATGGTTTAAAGAATGAATGGAGGTTTCATTTCAAATGATTATTAGTATACCATTGATAGCTATAATTATAGCTGTAGTTGCATGTATTTATGCAAGTTACTCCGATCTCCGATGGGGTGTAATCCCTAATAAACTCACTTTTCCATTAATTGGTGTAGGAATATTATTAAATGGAATTTACTACATAACGCTAGGCAACCTCTTACTTCTACTGGGAACACTCATCATCACATTTGTGGTCTTTATTTTTGGTTACATACTTTGGAAAATGGGTGCCTGGGCTGGAGGGGATGTTAAACTATTCACAGCACTTGCCGCGCTCATACCATTCTACCCAGCATTACTGAATTACCATCTTTTCAACATCAACTTCCCCATCACCGCCAGTTATCCATTCCCCTTAACCCTAATAATCAACAGTATACTCGCCATGCTACCATTCCTTCTAATCTACGTATCATTTATAGTAATTAAAAATAAACCTCACTTAATAAGTAAATTATTATCACCAATAAAGGATTACCGGAATAATTTTGTTTTAACATTAATTATAACTTCATCAGTTACTTTAACCATCTTTATAACACCCCATTTACCATTACAGATAATATTAGTATCATTAATACTGATTTATCTACTCTCACTCTTAATTTCAAAACTTCCCAATCAGGTGAAAGCAGTATTAATATCCTTAGTCACCGTCTTTGCTTTAATCCAAAACTTCAAGGTAACCATCCTAGGCATAACTGTATTATTTATTAGTCTCACAGCCTTTGGAGTAATTAGAGTATTATTAACAAGCGTAAGTAGGGAAGCTCTCCAAGATGAATACACTATAAATGAACTTAAAGAAGGCATGATACCCGCCTATAATCTCTACGAGAAAAATGGAGAAGTTTATGTGGATGATAAAAGATTCACAGAGAAATTCAAAAATAGTGTAAAAACTGGAGATCTCACCCATATGAATAACACAAATGGTAAAATATTAATATATAACCGCGCCGCCGGTTTAAACCAAGAAGATATAACTCTTCTGAAAAAATTACACAGTGAAGGCAGGATAAAAGACAGTTACCGAGTTAAAAAAGGAGTGCCTTTCGCACCTTCCATATTTATTGGACTTTTAATATCACTCTTCATCGGGGATTTAGCCTTCATACTATTGAAAATTCTAAACACGTTCTTATACTAAAAATATTTATATATCAACAATTAATATCAAAATATAATAGTAGAGGTGGGTGAAATTGGATAGTAAAGGACAAGTTTCAGCGGAATACTTATTCTTAATATTAATATTCCTAATAATCCTTTCCACAGTAACTGTACCAATGGCCGCTAATTCTATAACCGCTAGTCAACAAGTTTCAGTAACTAGTGATTCAGAAACAGCCGTATCCACCATAGCTAATGCAGTTAATTTAGTATACGCGAATGGGCCCAGCTCAGAGAGAACAGTTAACGTTTATATTCCTCAAAGCACTACTTTGACTTATGATAATATTAATAATCAACTGGACTTGAATCTTACTGGTGTTAGTTATACTAATGGTACCCAAAAAGCCACAGTAAATGCATCGGTACCAACTAATATTCCAATCACAATCAATGGTAATGGTTCTATAAGCAATGCCAATACTAAATGGCATACTTTCACGATTACCTGGCCCGTGGGAAGTACTATTACCATTAATATAAATTAAACATTTATAAAATATTCAAAATTTACATTCATCAAAATTAATAATTATAATCGTTCAGGGAGAATACCTAATAATGAATATATTTGCTAAATTCGGTGAATTAATCCTCAAATTAATCGATATTATAGGCATGCTTATCCTAGCAATCCCTAAGATTCCACAGTTAATAATGAATATCAACACTGATGAAATCAAGGATAAAATGGATTCAGAAGAGATTAAAGAGAATGTATCCAAGATAACTAATAACATAAATATCTCGGGATTTAAAGAAGCTTACAATAATCAAAAACAGGCAGTTCAATCCACCAATAAAAGAGAAGATTCAAATCCAGTTTATATATCTGGAAACTTCACTTCCGAGGAAAAAGAGAGTACAGTACTTCATCTTCAAATAGCAGGCGCAGGTTTCCTAGTATTTTCTATTCTTGAAATATTCAATTTCCTATCATTAACTTTATTCATTATATTAGGTGGTTTAACCACAGCTTTCATCATATATGTACTATTCACTAAGGTTAAACTCATGTACCAAGAGGATTTCAATGCTTACCGGGATTTCTTCTTAATGTACCTGGCGGTGGGTATAATCTTAATCATAGTTAGTGGTAATCCTAGTTTAACAATGGCTTTCACATATCAATTCTTCCCATCTCTATCAGTGCTTATCTACGCGGTAATAGCTGTAGTGGCTGTTTTCCTAATATTCAGGATTAGATACTCCCGTAAATTCACCTATGGGATTGTTATGGAGACTGGTAAAAACATAGCTCATGTTAAAATAGAATATGATATTAGATCCAACGTTAAACCAGACCTCTATCTTGTCGAGAATAATCAGGGAGCAGTAGATGGTGACATGGTAAAAGTTAAAGTAGAGGAAAAACTTTTAAATACTCAGGGTAATAAGCCAATAGAAATCATTGAAGTTTTAAAATAAAAAAATAATAAATTTGAACTTATAAATATTTTTTTTTAATTTTTAGTATAAATAATAAAGATTAATTTTTTTTTTAATTATTAAATAAGTAAAAAATAAATTTTGATTTAAAGGATTGATTTAATAATGGTATTACCTAGTCATCCCCGGTATGAATCGCTCATGCTACGAGCTAAGATGGTGGAAGCATATAAAAATGGAATCCTATCAGACTCTGGATTAATAGCTCATGGTAGAGGAGAAGCCTTCGATTATCTTATAGGAGAAAAAACATCACTTAACGCAGGTAAAGCTACTCAAGCAGCAGCAGCAGCTTTAATACTCGCGGAATATCCTGTAATATCCGTTAATGGTAATACAGCAGCTCTTGCAGCACATGAAATAGTGGAATTAAACAAGAGATTGAATGCTAAATTAGAAATAAATCTATTCTATAGTACACCAGAAAGAATAAAAAATATAAGAAAGGTTCTAGAAGAGGCTGGTGCATTGGAAGTTTTAGGATTAGAAGAAGAAACAGTAAGTATAACAGGATTAAAAGGTCCCAGATCCGAGAGTAGTAAAATAGGAGTGCATCAATCAGATGTAGTTTTAGTTCCATTAGAGGATGGTGACAGAGCAGAAGCATTAATATCAAATGGAAAATTTGTTATAACTATAGATTTAAATCCATTATCTCGAACCTCTCAAAAAGCATCTATAACCATAATAGATAATCTAGTGAGAGCCATTCCACATTTAATAATAGAAGTGGATAAACTTAAAAAAATGAGTAAAATTGAACTTAGGAGTATAGTTAATAGTTTTGATAACCAGTTGAATTTGCAGGATTCTATGGAATTAATAGTTCAAAACTTAATAACTAAAGAGGATTAAAAAAAAACTATAAACTGATTAATATGAAGGTTATTGGAGTAACAGGGATGCCAGGCTCTGGTAAAGGAGTAGCTTCAGGAGTAGCTCGGAGTTTGGGTTTTAAACTGATTAGGATGGGTGACGTTATCCGGGAGGAATCAGAGATTAGAAATGCTGATATAGGGGAGACCGCGGTTAAATTACGACAAGAGTATGGAGAATTTGTAGTGGCCGAGCGATGCGTCGAGAAAATAAAAAATTCTCGAAATAATAGTGATTTATACATGATTGAGGGTATTAGAAGCCCATATGAAGTGGAGATATTTAAAGAGAATTTTCCTAACTTCAAGGTTATAACAGTACACTCCACACCTCATACTCGTTTTAACAGATTAAGAAAAAGAATGCGATTAGATGATTCTGCAGAAAAATCTGAATTCCTTAAAAGAGATAAACGTGAATTAAATTTTGGAATAGGCGATGTGATAGCCACCAGTGATTATATAATAGTCAATGAAGGGGCAATAAAAAAATTTAAGAGTATTGTAAGGAGTATACTACAGAATGAAATACAAAATGAAAGCTAAAGTCCTTATAAATCCTACTGAAGACTTAGATAAAGTATTACAATCATTATCCAATATTTTAGATTATGATGAATTAGAAATTGATGATGATTACATTATAGTCACAGGCGAAGAAGAGTCTCTTTTAAGATTAAGGGAATCCCTGGAGAAAAGAAGGATCCGGAATACTGCCCGTAAAATAATGTTGAAAGGACTACAGGATCATGTTATATTCTTCAAATTAAGTAAACAAGCCGCCTATGCCGGATTAGTTAATATGATAGGAGAGGATTTATCCGCATTAGGTGAGATAAATGTTATAATAGAAACAGATGATGTGGATGCTTTCTTGGATTGGATTGCACCACAAATAAAATGAAGTTTTTTTTTATTTATCAGCTAACACTGCTTTTTTAATATTGTAATGTCCACTGTCTCTTTGCCAAATATTTTCGGCTTCAATTATATTTATTCTTTTCTGGAATAAGGGGCAGTCTAATACTAATGTTTCAGCTTCCCCTCCTTCAAATGCTAGATGCACACCGTATTTATCATTTAACTTTAGGAGATCATCTAATAATTCTTTATTTATTCGTCTTCCCAGCCATGATTCATCTAATCCCTCTGCTGAGACACTGACTATTATTACTTCAAAATTATATTTTATAAGTTCCTCCATGTACTCCTGGGGGTCACGGTGCCAGAGAGGTGCGCAGGATTTTAGTGAGAGACTATTACAAAGTTTATCTATACGGGATTTCTGATATTGGGAAGCTAAAGCACCAGTGAATATGGCTTCCACCCCATCATCCTTCAAATCACTTAAAACCAATCTTAAATCTTCTAATTCCTTCTCCTTTTCACCCTTAGTATTGGCTTTAATTAAGGGTATATTCATAGCTTGAGCTGATAGTTCTGTGATGTGAATGTTACTGGAGTGATACATGTAGGATTCTGAATTCTCAGATATCATAGATACCAAATATTTGATTCTCCAGCCTTGTTCCAGGGCTTTGTAGATGGATATGGTACTGTCTTTCCCTCCAGAGTAAAGAACTGCTGCTATCAAATTTTTTTGCACCTCAAAAAAAAATTCTATAATAAAATTTTATTTTCAGTATTCTCTTCTCATACTTTAAGAAAAAAAATAATATAATATATTTTAAATGGAATTCGGTAAACAAATTTTTTTAATCTTTCCGGTTTCTTAACCATTTACTTATTCTTTCCCAGGCTTGATATATACCGTCAATGGATAAGCCAATTAAACCAATGAATAATCCTATTAATCCGCAGATTAGAATGATAGTATTACTATCAGGAAGTGTCTTCTGTAAATTAGCGATTTTATCCTCGACGGGGCCTGTTATATTAGTTACAACCGATTCATTCCCTGGTAGGTTAGTTGAAACTGATTCCACCTGACTGGAATTGACGTTAATGGAAATCATCACGTTACTAGTCAATACAGTTACATTGTCAACTAAGTTTATCCAATCACCTAAATTATTAGTAATAGCTGTGGGATCACTGTTATTCTGGACAGTTAAAATAATAGTATCATTAGGTATTACCGTAGCTGAAACTATACCAGGATCAGATTCAGGTATACGTGTTTGCAGTGAATCAACCCAGTCACTACTAATAGGAGTTGTCGTTATAAGTATATCACTACTTTGAACACTATTAACTCCCTTTAATTGTTTAGTATCATCTATGAAAGACTCAACATTATTCTGCGTTGAAATATTAACATTAATAGTTTCAGTTCCACCGCCATTATTCCAAGTATAAATTGTCCGAGCGATATCTGGAATATCACCATATAAAGGTGCTATTAAAAATCCTCCACCCACTAATCCCACTACGAATCCTATAGATAAAACAAATATTAGATTTTTTTTACCAATAATGGGTGTTAAAAGTGCGATTGAGAATACGAAAAACATTAGAAATATAAATAATACAAGCATTACTATTACAGTGAGTGTATCCATTGTATCCTTCCTCTGAAAAATATAAATTGTAGTCTATGTTTCAAGTACTATTAACCCTGTGTTGGTATCTATATATATGGTTTTGGACATGCCATTCAATGATAAAGGTATGATCCAAACATTATGATTAGTGTTGTTAACCTCCACACTACCCTGAATGGGCTGCCCTACATTATAACCAGGGTTATTTTGTATTGCTATATTTGTAGCCTGTACTGCAGTTAAATTAGAGGTTAAATTTGTAGCTGAGGAGTTAGATGAATTATTTACAACTTGAGGTTGACTATGGGTATATGTTACTGTTTGAGTAGGTGTAACATTTTGAGTATCATTGGGAGGCGTACCCCACTGGAATGGGTTAAATGCATAAATAACTGAAATAATGAATACCACTCCCACTATTATTAAAGCTTTCCTCTCCCAACCTTCCGGTAAATCACTTAAATCGATAAATTAAATCACCAATTTTTTAATTAAATATTATAAGATAACTACCACTACTAGTATTAGTATTAGTAACAATATGAGTACCACTAGTCAAAGTAGCATTGTTTACATTCAATGGTATAAATTTAACACTCACATTTTGTCCATTCGACAATGAATCAACTGTAACATACCCTGAAGAACCGTTAATATAAAATATCATATTACTTGGAACAGTTAAATTAACAGAATAACCCACTCCATTAGTATAAACCGTGTTAATAGTTTCAGCTGCCATCTCCCCCGTAATCCTCGCCTGAGCAATATTACCAGTCGACGTTTGGCTTTGTTCATTAGATATTAAGCTAACAAAACCACCTATAATAATAAGAACAACAAGTGTAATGAATAAGAACTCTACACTGGCTTGTCCATTCTCATCTAAAAACATTTATATGATATCTCCTTAAGGATAATTAAAATTAAGACCAAGATTAGTTGCATAAGTCGATGAAATAAGGAAAGAATTACCTGAACCTGGGCAATGAACGACTGATCCTTTAGAGGTTATTGTAGAACCGGATACACCAGAGAAATATTCATGATCCAACATAGAAGTAGGATTGTTTCCATGTTCAGTGCTTAAAACATCATAAATTATAAATGTACTCATCCGTGCTGAAGCAGGACTTCCACTAGTATTATTTGTTCTATTTTCTAATCTATCAAAGAAGGAGAGTCCATGAGGATCGGGGAAGTAATAAGGATTAATAATATTAGATGAATTCGATCCGTAAATATTAGATGCGTTCGAACCGTAAAGGCATNNTAAATTACCCGGAGATTGAATGTCAGCGAAGTGATAATCAGCAATTCCAGTGTTATAAGTATTAGTATAATAAGGATAATTATAGATTACTGAACTATTCCTCTCTTTAGTATTCACCCATATATAAGGATCTTCCAATCCTATAATAGAAACATAAGCACTTTCTTTTGGCGTGTTAATTGTGACATTTTGACCATTTTGTACAACAGTTATAGGCACACTACTAACTGTAATGGTGAAACCATAAGGATCATTTTGTGAGATATTTAAATTCGATGNNTGATTTTCTAATACTATACAAGTATTAGTGATATTATTATTAAGCATACTCACTACACTATTAATTATATAGGTTGTACTATTATTTCCAGCGGTCTGACCGAAGAATGGCTGATTTCCAGCTAATAAGTTAGTATTGTTAATAACAGTTTCCACTGCATTTAGAGCTGAATTTCTTCCAGCATCTCCTGTATCCTCATCAATCACAGTTATAATATTATTAGCAATAGTAATAGTCACATCACCCCCAATAGCTATAGCTGAAATAGTGTTGACTTCATTGATTATACCATTATACGAAATAGCAAGTATCATAACCGGTACCAAAAGTAAAAAAGTCAACGGTGTAAAAGCAAAACCCTTATCATCCATCTTTATCATCTTCTTCTAAAATAATTTATTATTGCTTCCATAATTCCAGTCTTATTGGAATAGCATTTGGTACATTTCCAGAATACACTGTTTCATTTTTTATAAGGCTAGCATTAACATAATAGCCTTGATTTATAAGTGTATTTAGATAATTAGTAAATAAATTTGAATATGAAGCATTTAAAGCACCACTAGGGGTTGATGCAAAGCCAGTTGCCCAGGCATTCTGCAAGAATTGAGGGTATAATACAGATATTCTAGTACCTGAATATATCTCCGGATCTCCTTGATTACCATAACTGCCCGTGCTAGTCGCTAAATCACCGGATTCATAAGCTGTTGATGGAGTTACGGTTACACTTACGGTGTAATTGCCGGGTTTAGGCACGTTAACTCCATTAACGACTGTGGTGAATATATTCGTAGAATCATAGCTCGTTAAATTTAAATCGAATTGTACATTACCATTGTAAATAGTGTTACTAGAAGTACCATTACTAACTTTAACTGCTACGTTTCGGGTATTTGTTCCTAAACCCATAAAGAGTAAAACATTCTGCGCACCAGTTTGAATATTAAAGTTTTCGGTTTCAGTCAAAGTTTTTGTAGAACTACTACTATCATTTTGATAGTTGTTAAAAACAGTGGTATCCCATCTAATGAAAAATTGACTGTAAGCAATGGTTGCATAACAATTCTGCAATCCCACTAAATCATAATCACCACTATTAGCATCATCCCAAATAATAATTCTAACTTTATTATCTCCCATTTTAAGAGGATCCTTATTCATGCTATAATTGGGGTCAGTAATTGAATCATGTAAACTTATAATACCGGGAACGTTACCGTAACCACCATCACTTCTCTGGGTAGTACTAACGCCAGGTGTATTAAATGAAGTAAACATAGTTGTCCAGTTTCCTGAGACTGGATCTTTCACCTGAACAATAGCACCATCTTCACCACCATACGCGTTTAATACAACATAAGCATCCAATACACTTCTACTATTAGGTAAAATCAGATCCGTAGTGCTCATTACAGCAGAACCAGATCCTGTGTTACCATTATTTGTATTAGGTATATTGGTTAAAACGAAAGGAGTGGTTAAACTGTAATTATCATTACCTTGTAGATTAGTCCATGATAAAGTTTGGGTGGTTACATTTGTAGCCTGTCCGGAACTTATGTTATACAATATACTCTGGGTAGGATTACCTACTCCTGCAATATTATAAAAATTGGCAGATGTAAAGTTTGTTCCCTGTGGAACACTTATGGTAGTTGTGTAATTAGCTAAAATTGAAAACCAGGGCATAGAATTATATTGTGAAGCATTAAATCGAAGATAAAAATTGTTATTAGACGGGGTACCACTAGTGAATAATGTAGTGTTTAAGCTGTTTAAATAATTGAATATATACCAGTTAGTACCTTGATATAAATAATGTGGACTAGAGCTTAAATTAAAGCTTGAATTTTTCACGCTTAAGGCAAGTCGACCGTTCAAATAAAAATCGGTGTTATAAGCGTAAGGAGTCCCCTCACTAGTTTCATAAGCTGATCCAATCAATATTTGAGCACTATTAATAGTACCACTAGTGGGAATAGTAAAATTTATGGGAATATCAGTTTGAGGACTGGCACCGCTTCCACCCCAAAAGTTATACTTACTCAAATATCCAGTACCACTCCATGGTTGGAAGTTCGTTAAATAATTATGGAAATTCCACACAGTGGTTACAGTTGTCTGATTCACGGTGGTGAAGTTAACTGCTTCAATTTTATAGTATGATCTTCCCATCCATCCTTCTTGTGGTCCTGATATCACTTTAACTTTAGTTACTGTGTCATTAGATGCGGATAAACCTCCTAATGCATTATTGGTGACTGGCGGATTTGAACCTACCTGCAAACTATAACCAATACCGGCTGGTATTAATGAATTAAGCTGAGTTTGTAATTCACTTTGTGCCTGTGCGGAATTGTTACTGGAGTAATCAACAGCAGCTTCACGTAAGGTGCCGCTTTGATCCATCACATTTAATGCACTACTGGCTAATGATTCCAAATGTTGATGATCCTCTCCTTGATAGATGGGGAGCATAGTATAGGTTACAATGGAGCCTGTGAACACGAAAACTACTATTAAAGCTAATGCGGCATCTGCTGTGAATATAAATCCTTTATCATCCATCAATTTATCACGTCCACAGATATAACGTTAAATTACAGTTTTGGGGAACTACATTACTATAAGTAATATAAGAGGGAGCGGTGTTTTTCGGGGCTTCTACTATATAGAAATTCATGGAACTGCCGATACTATTGGTAGTAATGTTCAAAGTTACTGTGTTGGGATTAGATGAATTAGTGTTTAGGAAAGTAGAGTTTATTGGACCGTAACCCTGGAATATATTGGTGCTAGTTAAATTTATTGGGTAATTATTAATATTAACAGTGGCTGAAGAATTAGAATTACCACCAGTATTTACAAATAATATATAATAATCATAGTATCGAATGGATAAGTTGTTGGTTGTAAAGCTGGGAACAGTGTAAATTCTGGTCTGTCCACTATAAAAAATTTGACCAACCAGTGATGTTACAGATTCAAGTTTAGAGCAGAGGACAACCTTATCAACCCTTACAATATCATTTATACCACTACTACTATTCCCCACTACACTATTATTTCCAAATGTTTGGTTAATGGTTGCAGGGGTACCATTTAATGAGGTGATGATTAAATAAAATCCATAAGTGTTATTTCCAATTAAATTCTGTATGTCAGTGTTATTGAGGACGGCGAGTTTATTAGGGTCTAATGAGTCGGGGATGGATTTATTTGTGTTTGTATTATATTGTGCAAGACCCGTTATATTAGGGGTTACACCTGTTTGCTCCCAATTGTATGGGTCTCCAGAGGTTTCCGCTAGTGTGTTCATGGTGTCTTGAGCTATTCTATCGGTTGAGCTCTGGTATATTGTGTCCTCTATTTCATATAGGATATTACCCATATCGGCTGCTACCATGCCCAGTACGATAGTAAGAGGAATGATTGCGAATAATAAATCCAGAGAAATTAAAAATCCTCTTGGATCATCTCTCATAAATCCCAAGATTACACCCCACCATTAATAATCCTATATAATATAAGTGATTTTATTTAGGAATTCTTTATATTTAAATATGACTAAATAGAAGTTTTAATGGGTCTGGATTGATAGATATATTTATTAATTAAAATATAATTAATAATAAATATGTAATGTTCACAATAAAAAAATTAGTATTTATAAATTAATACAAAAAGATTATAGATTACTTCACATAAAGAAGTGATATGATATAAATGGATCAAAATGCACAAATTTCAGCGGAATTAATTTTATTCGCGGGTTTAATGCTGGTGATTGTGCTGGTTTTTGCAACAGTAATAGCAAATGAAAATGAATTGAACATGGTTGCAACTGCTGCTAGAATAGGAGCGGATAATGCCACCACCCAATTATCTATTCTAAACCCCACTATGAGCCCGGTTAGAGTAACCAAGATATATATGAATAGTACTACGTATGGTATCACTATTACTCTCTCAGGTACAGTAACCTCCACACAGAATACGACTTTAATTAATGGTGTAATGAACTCCATGCAAGCCCAGGGATACACTGTATCCGGTAATACAGTAACCAACGCTAGAAATAATTATACTTTTGTTATAAATTCTTCGGATATATCAGGATAAAGATCATTTAAGTTTCATAGGAGAAATATTTAATATGAATGATGATATGGATATAAGTCGACCTGAAAACACCTCAAAAAAGAGTAAGAGACATATTAATAAATGGGGAGTTTATATTGGCATCATATTTGTAATAATGGGCATAATATGGTACGGAGTAAATATAGGTCTTATACCTTTCACTTTAATACAAAAAGAGGCAGGACCCATCGTAATAATCTTAATAGGCTTACTAATATTGATAAGATCACTATAATAAACATAATTTTAGAGAAAAATAGTAACTATTAGATATAAATTAGTTTTATAGGACTGAAAAAATATGAAAGATTTATTAAAAAACCTCTCAAACACTCCAGGAGTATCTGGTTTCGAAAATGAAGTGCGAGATTTAATGACTAGGGAATTAAATGAGTTTGTAGATGAAATAAGTGTGGATAACATGGGTAACCTCATAGCAGTAAAAAATGGTGATCCTGGAAATAAAAAGGTCATGTTAGCTGCTCATATGGATGAAATTGGACTCATGGTCAGATTCATCGATGATAAAGGATTCATTAAATTCTCTAAAATTGGTGGAATAAATGATCAGATGCTTCTCAACCAAACAGTTTACATTCAAACCGCAAAAGGAAATGTAACTGGTGTTATAGGTTCTAAACCACCTCATAAGATGAAAGCAGCGGAGTTGAAGAAGATAATTGAATTTGAGGATATGTTTATTGATATAGGCGCTTCCAGTAAGGAGGAAGCTCTAAAACGCGTTAACATTGGAGATCCCATCATAATAAAACAAGAATTCAAAGAACTAGATAATAAACTAGTCATGGGTAAGGCATTAGATAACCGTGTAGGTTGTGCTATTCTTATTGAAGTATTGAAACAAGCGGAAAGTGAAGCAACCTTATATGGTGTGGGTACCGTTCAAGAAGAAGTAGGACTTAAGGGAGCTAAAACCAGTGCTTTCAGAATTAACCCGGATATAGCATTAGCATTGGATGTAACCATCTCTGGAGATCATCCTGGAATAAAAGAAGAGGAAGCACCAGCGCAAGCTGGTAAAGGACCTGCCATCATACTCACCGATGCCAGTGGAAGAGGACTTATAACTCATCCACAAGTCAAAGAACTACTAATATCTACCGCGGAAGAGGAAGGAATTCCTTATCAACTAGAAGTTAGTGATGGGGGAACCACCGACGCCACATCCATACACCTCACCCGTGAAGGAATACCCACAGGAGTTATATCACCTGCTTCAAGGTATATACACACTCCAGTAAGTGTAATTAATCTTGATGATGTGGAAAACACAGTGAAATTGATAGTAGCCGTATTAAAAAGGATTTAAAACTTATAATAAAAATTCATTTAAATCAAAGGAAATGTTTAAACACTAAATGAAATTTAACGTATTCACTGGAGGATAACTTTCCTTTAATTTTTTCATTTTCATATAAACTTTTTAATTATTATTTTTACATAATTTAATAAAGATTTTATGAGTGCCCATTAAAAAAATGGTTTTAAATCTTAATACCACTTATAATGGTTAATTTTGGTGATTTCGTTAATCATTCCATCTCTTTTTGAATAAAAGAATAAATAAAAATGGATATTTATATTAAGATTTAAAAAGTAGGATTCTAATGAACCATCTGGATATTATATAAACATATTATATAATAATTAAAATGTATAAATAATTTTTATCCAGAAATTTTTTGAATTTATTATAAGTGGGGATATTTAATAATGGATTTTGAAGAAATGATCATGGATTCTGAAAAAATGATTTTAAGTTCGGTGAAGTACTCCTCGGAGAACTGGATAAAGATCATTGTTTTGGGTTTCATATCGTTAATAGCTTTAATAGGAATTTCTAACATATTTGTGTCTTTTTTTTTAGTAATAGGATTTATACCTGCAGGTTACCTTTTCCGAATATTGAAAACATCATTTCAAGGTTCCAATGAACTTCCCATTTTTAATGAATGGATGGAAATGTTCATAGATGGATTCAAAGTAGTATTGGTCATCATTATCTATGCCATACCCATTATTATTATTGCATTAATATCGAATATTGGCCAACTTCCAACCATTTCAGAGATATCTGCACTATATTTATGGGGTTTTTTAACGGGTTCAAATCTTCAAATAGTTTTATTTTTTATCATTGGTTTTATGGAACTCATTGGCATAGCAAACATGGCTTTATATGATGGAGAATTACAAGCAGCATTTAACTTTAGTGAAATACGTCAGAGAATATCCAAGATCAACTGGAGGAGATATCTAGTTTTTTATATTCTAATCTGGATAATAGGAATAATAACAGTATTCATCTCCTCGATTACTTTAACTTTACTCGTGGGAATCTTTATAGTACCATTAATAATTGGTCCTTACTTTTTAGTTTTAGGCACCAGATTTCTGGCTTTAATATTCGCCGCCAGCGAATCATAAAACCTTTTATAATGAAATATTTACTAAAAACGAGAAGAATTATTTAACAAAAAAATTTGTGAAAACTAATCTGTTATATTTTTTTTTAGAAGTTTCAGAGAGTTAAAAAAAAAAATAGAGATCAATATAAGTGATAAGGAAACTTTTTACTACTAATATAATATAAGCGTTTATTTTAAAGGTTTAATTATGGATTTTATATCTATTCCATTGGAGTTTATCTCATAAGTTAAAAATTGGGTTGGTGTTTTAGTGCTTCTCATCTTAACTACATCCATAACTCTTTCCCGGCGGCCAGTATAAGGATTTTCACGTTTCATTAATTTTATTGCACCATAAACCGAGTATAACGCGTTTTCATTAAATTCATGCGAAGTGGCACTGTCTAGTATGGTTAAAGTGGTGATATTTCGTTTCTTCAATTCATAGACTAAAAGGTCTAAACGTGCCCGGAATTCATAGGGAGTTAATTTAGCCGTATAGTTACCCAGATTATCTATTACAACGGCTTGAATACCCTCAGGTAAGTTTTCGAGCAATTTAGTGAAACTTCCCTTTATAGATTCGATTTCTATTTTAACTTCCGCTTCTGTAAGCTCAGCACGTACTCCTCCGAGCTCTATAATTTTTAATAATCCTTCCTCTACATAATGGGGGATATCCCATCCAAAAGCGCTGCTTTGAGTGTAAAGATCCTCACTATCTTCTTCTGTGGTTATGTATACTGTTTTAAGGTTTTGTAAACAGCAATTATAAGCGAATTGTAGTCCGAATATGGTTTTACCAGAGCCTGCATCCCCGGTTATAAGCAGGGTTCTTCCTATTGGAAATCCCCCTGTAAATTCATCAATTCCATTAATTCCGGTTTTTATTCTTTCCATTAACTTTTCAACCCCTTAACATATTATGACGCTGAATTTATAATCATTTCTTTGGGTTTTATATAATTCTTTATTTTTCGTCTAATTTATTTTAATATGAATTATATTTTTTTTATATCAAATAATAAAATAAATAAAATATTTATTTATAGTTAAATATGAATTCAAATTCGCAAGAATTGGCGTTATCTGCCATACAATGGTTTTGTTCTACGTTACCATTTAAATTAGTCCAGGTGAAGCTGCGTATAACAATAGCTCGGCATATTAAACAGAACATGGGGCTGGTTTCAGCTTCAATCCATGGGCAGTTAAGGAATTTAAGATATTCATGACCATTGATTTCTTCTCTTTCAGCTTCGATTCCGAGATTTGAGAGGAATGATGATAACCAGGAGATATAACATTGGAAAACGTTTTTTGGAATTTTCTCTCCACTATTTTTAATGAGACAATTTTCTAGATCATACTGGAATTGCTTAAGCATATTTTTCTCGAAGCGGTCTGTAAAGTTTTTAGCGATACTATTACGGATTTGTGGAGGAATGTTAGATGCAAATACAGGTAGGGCGCTCAAAACAAAATTGGAAAGTTCTCCTCTGGCTTTTTCTTTTAATAATTCTTCTTTTTCTTTTTCAGCTTTTTTACGTTCGGTAATATCCCTAAAGACTAAGGCCACTCCAATAACACGGCCATTTTCATCTCTAATTGGTGCGCTGCTATCATCTATAGGTAGAATACTACCATCCTTAGTTTTTAATAAAGTGGGATCACTTAATTCAATAATCATATTTTTTTGCAGGATTTTGGTTACTGGATCTTCTAGTGGAAGACCATTATCTTCGTTGATTAGTTGGAATACATCTTTAAGACTTTTTCCGATGGCTTCTTTTTGGCTCCAGCCAGTTACTTTACGCGCTACTGGGTTCATGAAGATGATGTCACCTTTTTTATCGGTGGCTATTACAGCATCACCGATACTTTCTAGTGTGGTTGAAAGCCATTTTTCGCTTTCTTTAAGTTTACGTTCCATCTCATTTTTGTAGATGGCGATTTCAACTGCACTGTGCAGTTCTCTATCCTCGAAGGGTTTTATAATATAACCGAATGGTTCGGTTATTTTAGCTCTTTTTAAGGTTTCCTCATCAGAGTAGGCGGTTAGGTATAATACTGGTATGTCAAAGCCGTCATGAATTTTCTGGGCAGCTTCTATACCATCCATTTCACCTTTGAGTACTATGTCCATTAGAACTAGATCCACTTGATTTTTCTTCACTAATTCTATGGCATCCTCTCCTGAGGGTGTAATTGCAGTGACTTCGTATCCCAGGCTTTCGGCTCGGTGTTTTATATCCATAGCCACTATGCTCTCGTCTTCTACTATTAGAAGTTTTATTTTAGACATTTCTTTTTTACCTTTATAATTAGTTGTAATCCTTTTATATTATATATTAATAGATATTATAAGAAATTTTCTTAGATAATTTATATATGTGAATTTAAGTTTTATGAATGTATTCATAGATTTTCAAGGCTAAATTATGGTTTATACCATTCACCTGGGAAATTTGTTCAACATTTGCTTCTTTTATTTTTTGAAGACTGCCGAAATGTTTTAATAATTTAATCTTCCTTTTGGGTCCCACTCCATTGATATGATCTAGTAATGAATCTTTAACCATTTTGGATCTTAATTTTTTATGATAATTAATTGCAAAACGATGTGCTTCATCTCTAATTCTTTGAAGTAAATGTAATGCATTGGAATTTGGTGGTAATATAATGGGAGCGGATACTTCTGGTATAAATATGTGCTCAAATTCTTTTGCAAGTCCAATAACCGGAATATTAGTTAAATTTAATAATTTTAAAACTGTTAATGCTACATTAAGCTGGCCTTTACCACCATCCACCACTATAAGATCGGGTCGATCTGCAGTTTTAACTAATGAATTTACCTCTTCTTCATGCATTAATTTTTTGTATCTTCGCATTAGAACTTCTTTCATCATAGCGTAATCATCAGGTCCGGTTGTGTCTATTTTATATCTTCTATAACTATTTTTTTTAGGAGCACCATCTTCAAATATTACCATAGATGCCACAGCATTTTTACCGCTTATATTAGATATGTCAAAAGCCTCTATGCGTCGGGGAATCTTAGGTATTCCTAGATAAGTTTTCAAATCTAGGAGAGCTCCTTTAACTTCTTTTTGATGATTTTTGATTATATCCGCATTTTTAGTTACCATTTTAATTAATCTATACTCCATGCCTTTCTCTGGAACTTTAATGGTTACTTCCGTGTCTGATTTCTCCTTAAGCCAGTCTGTAATTAATTCTTCATCTTCTACATGATATTGTAGTATTAAATCTGAGGGAATCTGCCTGGGGCCGGTGTAATACTGTTTAAGGAAGGCTGATAAAACTTTTTCGGGTGTGGTTGGCTCCGCAAAACTCATTAAGAAATCATTTTTACCGGTGATTTTACCATCGCGTACTGAGAAGACAACTACTGTTGCGAAATCCTCATTTAATGAGCAGGCTATTACATCTTGTTCTAATTGGCGGTTGAACTCCATGTTTTGCCTTTCTAATATTTCTTTTATAGAGTTTATTTGGTCTCTTAAAACTGTTGCTTTTTCAAATTCCTGGTTTGCTGCGGCTTCCGTCATGATTTTTTTCTGTATGCTTATGATGTCGTAATATTTGCCTTGGAAGAATAGATTTGCTTTATCCACTAATTGTTGATAATCTTTTATACTTATTTTATTATCACAGGGTGCTTCGCAAAGGTTTATTTGGTAATTGAGGCAGGGTCCGTTCATGTTTTTACATTCCCGGATTTTGAATAGTGATTTAATGAATTTTAGCATTCTTTTTAAGGCGTAGACGTCTGTGAATGGTCCGTAATAGTATGAATCGTCATCTGATATTCTTCTGGTTATTAAAATTCTTGGATAGTCTTCTTTAGTTATTTTAATGTAGGGGTATCTTTTATCATCCTTTAAACGAATGTTATAGCGGGGTAAGTATTTTTTTATGAGGTTGGATTCTAGTATGAGTGCTTCTTTTTCAGTGTCTGTTATTATATATTCTAATGTGTGGAATTGCCGCATCATGGCTGTGGTTTTAGGTGAGTCTAATTCATCCTTAAAGTAGGATTTAATCCTTTTTTTGAGTGATTTGGCTTTTCCTACGTAGAGTACTTTATCTTTAGCATCTCGCATGAGATAAATGCCTGGTTTGTCAGGCAGGTCTTCTGGATGGTTTTGTTGAGTCAATGTTTTTCGTTGTCTCCTAGTTGAATTAAATGATTAAATCATTCTGATTTTTTGTTTAATCGATTTTTTAGTGGTGTTGATGACTTTTCTAGTTAAAAAAATAGTTTTTATATTTTTTTATTTATATGTATTAGCAGTAGTTTTATATGTTAGAATCTTATATACTATTAATGTTTATTTCTTCAGAAGTATTACATTATAAATTTATATTACTAATAAGTTAATATAAGATTTTATATTAACCTTTTTCTAAGAGAGGGATTTCAATAAAAATGACGAATTTTAAAATTATATCAGGTTACAAACCATTAGGCGACCAACCACAAGCTATAAAATCTCTAAGCAATGGAGTAAAAAATGGTTTGAAACATCAAACATTATTAGGAATTACAGGTTCTGGTAAAACCTTCACCATGGCTAATGTAATACAAGAAGTGCAGAAACCCACCCTAGTCATGTCACATAATAAAACATTAGCAGCTCAATTATATGAGGAATTTAAGGAATTATTTCCAGATAATGCAGTGGAGTACTTCGTAAGTTACTATGATTATTACCAACCCGAAGCATATATACCTCACTCTGACACGTACATCGACAAGGAAGCATCAATTAATGATGAAATAGATATGATGCGACACTCAGCAACTCAATCATTACTCACCAGGGATGATGTGATTGTAGTCTCCAGTGTAAGCTGCATCTACGGTATCGGATCTCCAGAAGAATATGGAGGTGAAGTATTAAGCTTAACCGTGGGTGAACAGATTGATCGGGAGGCCATAATAAGCCAATTAGTTAAAATGCAGTATGAAAGAAATGATATAGACTTCAGCCGCGCTAAATTCCGTGTTAGAGGGGATGTCATAGATGTTTATCCGGCTCATGGTAAAACTGCACTTCGTTTAGAGTTATTCGGCGATGAAATAGAGGCAATATCCACTATTGATCCACTGCTGAGAACTGTCCGAAGAAGTTTGGATCATGTCACCATATTCCCAGCGAAGCATTTCATGATAGCAGAATCAAAACTCAGAAAAGCTTTATATAATATTGAAATGGAATTAGAGGATAGACTCACCATTTTAACAGCGCAGAATAAATTAGTAGAAGCACAGAGACTGGAGCAGAGAACCAAATTTGATATGGAGATGTTAAACGAGATGGGTTATTGCCCCGGTATTGAAAACTATTCTATGCACCTTTCCGGTAGAAAATGGGGTGAAACACCCTACACCTTACTGAAATATTTCCCTGATGATTATTTGACTATAATCGATGAGAGTCACGTGAGTGTTCCCCAGATAGGTGGAATGTATGCAGGTGATAAGGCTCGTAAGGATTCATTGGTGGATTATGGCTTCAGATTACCCTCTGCTAGAGAGAATCGTCCCCTTAATTTCCAGGAGTTTGAAACTCTCCAAAATCAAGTCATATACGTATCCGCCACACCAGGCAAGTATGAATTGGGTGTAAGTCAAAATGTAGTTCAGCAGATTATAAGACCAACTGGATTAGTGGATCCTCGAGTTATTGTGAAGCCAGTGCAGGGACAGGTGGATCATCTCCTAGGGGAGATACAAAAACGAGTGAAGGATAATCATCGGATTCTTGTAACTACTTTAACCAAGAAAATGGCTGAGGATCTTACTGATTACTACGCTAGGGTGGGAGTTAAAGTTAGATATCTACATTCAGAGATCACCACACTAGATAGAATTGATATTATTGATGATCTTCGTAGAGGTGAATTCGATTGTTTAGTAGGAGTTAACCTTTTAAGAGAGGGTTTAGATCTTCCAGAAGTGTCGTTAGTGGGGATTTTAGATGCGGATAAGGAGGGATTCTTACGCTCGCAGACATCCCTTATACAAACTATTGGTCGTGCCGCTCGTAATGTGGATGGTCTAGTACTCATGTATGCTGATGAGATAACGGAATCAGTGCGTAGTGCAGTGGATATAACTAACAAAAGGCGTGAAATGCAGATAGCTTATAATATGGAGCATGGAATCATTCCTCGTAGTACTGTGAAAACTCTTAAAGCGAAAACTAAGAAAGAAGATGTAATCTTAACTGATGATGTGGAGAATATGCCCCGGGATGAGTTACATCTCCTCATTAAAGATTTGAAACAGGAAATGAGAAAAGCAGCAATTAAACTTGATTTTGAAAACGCTGCCCGATTAAGGGATAAAATCCTAGTTTTAGAAGGAGCATCAAAATAATATGATTAAGAAGGGAAATATAATTATAAAAGGCGCTCGTGAACATAATCTTAATAATATTGATTTAACTATTCCACGGGATAAATTTGTAGTTATAACGGGAATCAGTGGTTCAGGAAAATCCTCTTTAGCATTTGACACTATATACGCGGAAGGACAGCGGAGATACGTGGAATCTCTCTCCGCATATGCTAGACAGTTTTTAGGGCAAATGAAGAAGCCTGAATTGGATTATATTGAGGGATTATCCCCTGCAATATCCATAGATCAGAAAACCACTAAAATGAATCCAAGATCTACAGTAGGTACTGTAACTGAGATATATGATTATTTACGTCTTTTATTTGCAAGAGTTGGTGTACCACACTGTTATCAATGTGGTGAAGAGATAAGTCAGCAGACAGCAGGACAAATAATGGACAGCATCTTAAAGGATGAGGAAGGAACTAAAATCCAAGTGTTAGCACCAGTGGTGAATGATCGCAAGGGAGAACATCATAAAATATTCGAGGACCTTAACAAGAAAGGATTTATAAGGGTCAGAGTAGATGGGAATGTTTCAAATTTAGATGAAGAATTCCACTTGGATAAGAATCGTAAACACACTATTGAAGTGATTGTGGATAGATTAGCTTTAAGATATGACCGTGACTTTAAAAGAAGATTAGCCGATAGTATAGAAACTGCACTAGAACTGGGTGAAGGATTAGTTATCATAGTATACTCTGATGGTCGGGAAAAAGTGTTCAGTGAACACTTCGCCTGTACAAAATGTGATATAAATTTTGAAGAAATCAGCCCTAGAATGTTCTCATTCAACAGTCCTCATGGAGCCTGTCCCGAATGTAATGGTTTAGGCAGTAAACTTGAAATAGACACGGACCTCGTAGTCCCTGATATGAATCTTTCCATTAATGAAGGAGCTATCCTTCCGTGGAGCAAATCAAAAACCAGGGATAATTATTATCATCAAATGATTCAGGCGGTCGCGGATCATTACGGGTTTAGTATGGATGTACCATTCCAAGATTTACCAGATGAATATCAGAATATAATATTCTACGGATCCCCTGATAAAATGGAATTTACCTTCAGTAGAAGAGGTAGGCACCATCGTGTTAATCGCCGCTTTGAAGGAGTAGTCAGGCGAATGGAACGTATTTATATGGAGACCAAATCCAATTACATGAGAAGCTACATTAATAAGTTCATGAGTGACCGTAACTGCCCGGTATGCAGTGGAACACGACTACGCCCTGAAAGCCGATCAGTAACCATTGGTGATAAAACTATATCACAAGTAGTGGAGATGCCCATTAAAGAGTCTAAAAAATTTTTTGAAGAAGTAGAATTAACTGATATGCAGTATTATATTGCACAGGAGATTTTAAAGGAGGTTAAGGAGCGGCTTAAATTTTTAGTGGATGTTGGATTGGATTATATTACCATGGACAGGTCATCAGGGACCCTTTCTGGTGGTGAAGCCCAGAGAATACGATTAGCAACTCAGATTGGTTCAGGTTTAGTGTGTGTACTCTATATTTTAGATGAACCCAGCATAGGATTACATCAAAGGGACAACGCTAGGTTAATAGAAACCCTTAAACGGTTAAGAGACATTGGAAATACTCTCATAATTGTGGAACATGATGAAGAAACCATATTATCCGCTGATCATGTGGTAGATATTGGACCGGGTGCAGGGGAACATGGTGGGAATATTATAGCATCTGGAACACCTCCAGAGATAATGAATAACACTGAATCCATAACTGGAAGATATTTATCACGAAGAGAGATCATCAGAGTACCCAGTGAACGTAAAAAATCGAATGGATATTCAGTCATTGTTAAGGGAGCAAGACATAACAATCTCAAAGATATTGATGTAACATTTCCACTGGGAGTTTTAACGTGTATAACCGGAGTTTCCGGGTCGGGTAAAAGCACACTCGTAAATGATGTGCTGTACAAGGGATTGTATGGAAAAATAAATCATAAAAACCTTCTCGGCGGGAAGCATGATGATATATTGGGATGGGAGAATTTAGATAAAGTAATCATCATTGATCAATCTCCTATAGGACGTACTCCGCGCTCTAATCCTGCAACTTATACTGGATTATTCACTTATATACGAGAAATCTTCTCTCAAACACCTACATCTAAAAAACGTGGATATAAACCTGGTCGGTTCAGTTTCAACGTTAAAGGAGGGCGTTGTGAAGCATGCAGTGGTGATGGGATAATTAAAATTGAGATGCACTTTTTAGCGGATGTTTATGTGCCATGCGAAGTGTGTAATGGAAAACGTTATAATAGGGAAACCTTGGATGTACGTTATAAAAATAAAAATATTTCTGAAGTTTTAAATATGACTGTAGAGGAAGCATTAGAGTTTTTCGAGAATATTCCTCGCATTCATAAAAAACTTAAAACCTTAAATGATGTGGGGTTGGGTTACATTAAGTTAGGCCAGCCAGCCACTACGTTATCTGGTGGTGAAGCTCAGCGAGTGAAGCTTTCCAAGGAACTAAGCCGTCAAAGCACTGGTAAAACATTATATATACTGGATGAACCTACCACAGGTTTGCACTTTGCTGACATTAAAAAACTTTTACATGTACTGGAAAGGCTGCGTGACTCGGGAAATACGGTTATAGTCATTGAACATAATTTAGATGTTATAAAAACTGCGGATTACCTTATTGACTTAGGTCCTGAGGGTGGAGATGAAGGTGGATTGGTAGTTGCAAATGGAACACCCGAAGAAGTTGCATTAAGTGGAACTTACACGGGAGAATTCCTAAAACAAGTATTAAGTGATAATGAATTAATTAAACAATTTGATGTTGAAGATGAAATTGTATCTGAAGAATCAGGGAATAATAAATAAAAACTAGAATAAATTTTTAAATACAATCTTTTTTTTTTATTTTAACTAAAATTTAATATCCTAAAATCAACATATGAATATGATATAAGAAGGTTTTGGGAATTTCATTTTAAATATTTTTTTGCTTGAATGAATTCTTATTTATTTCGGGGTAGATTTAAAATGGCTGGTAATGAAAGTGATGTTCTTCTAGTAAAAACAGCGGATAGAAATGAAGGTATAAAGAGATTACTGGATAAATTTGATTTAAAAGATTTCAATCAAAAAAAAGTCGCTATCAAAGCTAACTATAACAGTGCTGATCCCTTCCCAGCGAGTACTCACATTCAAACTCTTCAATCTTTAGTGGAGAACCTGCAGGAAGCAGGATCATCAAGTTTGGTGCTTGCCGAGCGTAGTGGGATGGGTGACACACGCCGAGTATTGGAGAAGATGGGTGTATTAAATTTATCGAATAAATTAGGCTTTGAAGCAATTGTTCTTGATGAAGAAGAGAAGGATGATTGGATTAAAATTGATGGTAAAGGTAATCACTGGATGCGTGGTTTTTATATCAGTAAAATATTCCGGGAAGCAGATAAAGTAGTACAAACTTGTTGTCTAAAAACACATAGATTTGGAGGTCACTTCACTCTCTCCTTAAAGAATTCCGTGGGTTTAGTTGCTAAAAAATTGCCGCGAAGTGTTTATAATTATATGGGGGAATTACATCTTTCACCTTATCAAAGAATGATGATCGCTGAGATTAATGAACATTATAATGTTGATCTGATTTTAATGGATGGTATGAAGGCTTTCTTAAATAAAGGTCCTGAAAGAGGATTAGTTACTGAGCCTAACTTGTTACTAGCCTCTAAGGATCGGGTGGCTATAGATGCAGTAGGTGTAGCTATTTTAAGACATTATGGTGCCACGCATAATGTTATGCAGGGTCGTATATTTGAACAGGATCAGATAAAAAGAGCAGTGGAACTAGAAATAGGAGTGAATTCACCCGAGAGAATAAATTTAATTCCAATTGACGAGGAAAGTCAGGATACTGTTGATAATATTAATAATATCCTTAGGGAACAAGGATGAAAAATAGTTATTTAATGAATTTTTTAATTTAAAGAATAAACGTATTTAAATGAAAAATTGAGATTCAAATATATTTTAATAATGAATTAGAAGAAGATATATCAAAGATACACTCAAAAATTTTTTTTTACTTATCATCCATTTTTAAGAGGATATCTCTGATGTTTTCTATTGATTCGTAGAATTTTTCAAGATCTTCGTTAGATAAAGTGGATAAGTTCATTTTTATCTCAGTATTGGAATATTTTCGCCAGTCTTTCAAAAGTTCCTTTCCTTTATCTGTTAGTGCTATGTTAATTACTCTTCGATCGTTTTTATCAGGTAATCTTTCTGCTAACCCGTTTTCTACAAGTTTATCAATTAAAGAGGTCATATTTGATTTTGATATGTAAACTAACCTTCCAATTTCAGACATGGGTAGTTCACCGCGTTTCTTCAGCACTTTTAAGATGTGATAAAAAGAATGTGGAATTTTCTTTTGTTTTAAATTTTTTTTATGTTTAAAAAGTTTTTTTCGAAACAAAGGAAAAAACAAATATAAGTCATCAACCATTTTGTTCAATTTTTCCTCATCCATCTAAATTCACCCATTTTATAATATTTAATATAAATCACCTATAAAAAAGAATAATCTCTAATTTAATATAATATGTACTAAATGGTAAATTAGTATGCTAACATTATAATATAAATAATCAGTATAAATAGGGATTTAACTATCAGTAATAAATTTTTTAAATTAATGTCTTCTTAGATAATTCTAAAACTAATCAAATATTCTCCTAATTTATAATATTTTTCTTAAAATAAAAAAAAATATTTTATGAGACTAATAAATTTTACTAAACTTATTAGTCTGTTTTATTAAAAAATTAAAATTTAATCTAAAAAAATATTTCTAATGTTTTTATTCTTTTAACATGTCACGGACCATTTTAAGCAGTTCAATTTTTTGTTCTGCCATGGATGCTTTCATATCCATTTTGGTGGCTACAAGTTTTTGTTTCTCTTTCAGCAGTTCAATGTTTTGTTGTGCCATAGATATTTTCATATCCATTTTTTTAACTAAAAGTTTCTTCTTATCTTCGTCAGAGAGGTGTTCCATTATTTTTTTTATGAATATTTTTTTCATTATTAATTTTCTGTGCATTTCATCGGGTTTATGTCCCCATTTCATTTCATGATGCATTTTATCACCATATTCTTTTTTCATATGTTCACTTTTCATTTCATCACACATTATATCACTGATTCCTATTTTTTTTTATGAGTGTAAATTATATTTTTTATATAAAATTCTTTATTTGATCCACCCATAGTTATGATATATAACTATTTACATATAAACATTTCTATACATAACAGTTTAACAGATTATATGTATAATATATAACAAAATAATCCCTTTATATCAAATTCGTTTAAATATTTGTAACCAAATATACCACGAAAAAATTAGGATTAGAATCATTCAAATAAGCATATAATTAATATTAATCACCTGAATATTATATAAAAAATTATTTTATTTAAAAAATTAATTTAATAAGAATCAAAACCTATATTACATATTTTCATTAAATATTAAGTCTAAAAGAATGGGTTTTAGTAAAATAATAATAGAGTTAATTATTATTCGTTGACTTACTAAATATTTTTCAAAAAAAGTTAAATATTTAAATTAAAATAATTTCTGGTGGAGATGTATTCAAATATGAGTCTTATTATGTGTTATATTGGAAATCGTGGAACTGTTATAATAGGCGATAAGCGTAGAATCGGTTTTTTTGGGGATGAAATAAAAAGAGAACAGTTAGAGGAAGAATTATATTCAGGATCCATTAAAACCTATGGTGAAATGCTTAAAAGGGCAGCTGAATTAAACATTACTCTTAAGATAGTCGATGATGCTCAAAAAGTGCGAGAGATAGGAGAAGTAGTGGTAGGTGAAGTTAGGTTTAAAACACCCTTCGAAACTAAAAGGAAAAGAATTTATGCAACTACGGGCAGTTACAGTATAGTGGAACTTTTAGGCTCCACTATAAAGACGATGAAAACAGGAGAAACCTCAATCGTAGTTTTTGGAAACAAAATAACTAAAGAAATAGCAAATCAAGCCCTTAAAAAATATTTGAAAGATAAAATATCCCTCAAAGGCATAGGAGAAATTTTTAAATCAATAATAAGGGAAGTTTCAAGCATCACACCAACTGTTAGCAAAGAATATGATTTCTTAATAAAGCATTCCACTTTAAATAAAAAACAATCCCGTGAACTGATTAGAAGCACTATTATAGAGGATGTGAAGGAATTAGAGAAAATGCGGAGTGGATTAAGGGATCAAATGGTGAATGCTGCTAAAAGTATAGAAATGGCTTCAAAGATAATGGAGGAAGGTGAAATTGGAAGAATTCTGAAGGTGCAAGGTAACACTGTGGAAATAATACTCAAAGAAGGGGTAGAAGCCCGGGATACTGACTGGAATTTGAAGGTTAAACAGGGGGAACTGGTGACAATGACGGTGGAAGAGCCGGGGTTGGTTTCTATAGGTGATATTGCGGTTATTGAAAATGAAAACTTATGTATCATGCGAACTAAATGTGATTTGAAATGCAATGTTATTTTATGTAAAGCTAATGGTAAAAGTTAAGCTTTCTATTTTTGCAAGTGTAAAAATTATTAAGTATTATCCTTCATAGTGGTAACTGGTAATTTTTTGGATTTCCAATAAAAAATCAATGTTTTTGCGTTACTAAAAAATTAAAATTATTTTTTACAAAGTAAATTTAAAATTTAACTATGCTGATATTGAATTTTATAATTTATAATTTTCACAGCATATGCCCGCTTGTTCGATTGCTCGCTATCTATCAAACATGTGTATAAAAGTCTCTAACATTAAAGGATTAATTAAACAGCGCTTGCCTTATTGTTTCAGGGTTCAAATTTTTGAAATATCAGATTAGAAGGATTTCCTGTAATCTATGCTATGTTATAGTGTGTGAAAATTCTCGCGCTTGTTTGCGTGGTTGCTTGCATGCTTATTCTTGAAAAATAATTTAATTAAAAAGACTCCATGAATTTTAGAAAAAAAACTAAAACAATAAATTTTCTTTAATCTTCAATCATTTTAGATTTTATTTCATTATATACTCCTATTATCCTCTAATTGTTTTCCCATAGTTTTTATAACTTGTACATCAACTGAACTTTGAGCAGGATTTAGGATTCCGTCCCCTGAATAGAATTTATTAGTAATTCCTTGCAAATATTGAATATCAAACATAGATGTCACTGAGGTTATAGTACCAGTGTTGTAACAATTCGTTAGCATTAAAGACCCACTGTTGTAGATTCCACCACNNGTACCAATGTTGTTGAATCCACTTATAGTGACATGGTTTGTGGTGATGTTTACTGCAGTGGTATTATTATTAGTGTTAGCAGCAGATGCTGCGCCGGTTGAGAAGATAACAGCCACACCTACTGCGAGGAACATGAATAGAAATGTTTTTTTATTCATACTAATTCTTCCTCCTTTAATTTTTTTTAATTCAAAACTCATTATTTCCGTTACTATTTATCTATTTAATAAATGGTACTCACATACTAATAAAGTATTATTGAAATATTGGGAACTTAATCACTAAAAACTGAAAATTATATAAAATCCAATATTTTTTCGAAATAAAATTAATAAAGCCATAAATCAAATTTTATGTTAAAAAAAAAATAGTTATTTATTTTTCAATAATAAATAGTAATAAGAAGTTTCTTTTTTTTATCTAGATAAAAAAA
>PMWA01000024.1 GCA_003166335.1 Methanobacterium sp.
CCTTAAAATGCTTTAAATTTCACTAAATAAAGATAACAAATATTATTTATCTAAAACTTCCTTTAATTTATTCAAAGAATTATCAAAATTATTATTATCTAATATTAGTAAATTACATCCAAGAATCACAGAACAAACAGCCATTGAAACTTTAAGTATATTATTATGCTCCGTAAAAACCTTGAAATTCTCCATAATTCTCTTTTTCTTCAGAATATCCCTCTGCCTTCTAAATAAAATATTATCATAGGATGATTCTATCAACACTATAATATCTGGCTTCAGAATCTCAATAGGCAGTGACAATATATATCCAGATTCAGAATGATCTATTCCATGAAGATCTACAAGCATATTACACTTATCTTTAATTTTTAAAGCAGCTGCTCTCCAGATTTCATGTTGAATATTAATATTTAATTTAAAAAGCTCAGGTAAATTATGGGCAAGATCTCTTTCACATGCTAATTCAAGCATCAATTCCCCATAGTTTACATAAGTGTATCCCAGGGATTCTGATGCTCGCCTACATAAAGATGTTTTACCGACCCCTGGAATNNTCAAGGCTCTCCGCTGCTAATCTAGCTTGCATGGCAATATTGGCTGCACTCATACATCCCGGATTAGTGGGTATTATAGTGATTTTAGCCGTTTTTTCTTCTTCGTTGACTTCAATGTCTCCAACTATTCCCATCTCCACTATACTAATACCCATGTGTGGATCAGGAATTTTCGCTAATGTTTCTCGTATTTTTTCAACTAATTCTTCAGTCATATTAATCACTCGTAAATTAATTTAAAATTCAAAATAATATACAAATTTTACATTTGAATTAAGAATGTATTCTTTTATATTCCTAATATTATATTTAAATTTAATTTTTTTTAGATCATTCCAATTTAGTTAATTATTTTAACCTATGCCTTATCCTCACTGCAACTCCTTTAATTGCATTTTTCATCTCCTCACCAGATAAGACAGCTTTACCAACAGCCACCACTTCATCATTCTTTAAAATCACCACCTCATCACGGGGAATAATATCAGAGTCAGCATTAACAACCCCAGGTGCAAAGATAGTGTTAGTCTTCAAGTCAAAGTCAATTTCAACCAAGTTTTTATTTATACTTTCCTTAACGATGAATCCACCTTTAAGATTAAGAGAATATAAACCAGTTTCATAATGAAATGTTGCTATTTGTTCTCCATCTTGGATTATACGTTTACTAAATCTACCCATCACTCTTGATCCATCAGGTATTAATGCAGAAGCATCTTCAGTGTTAAACTGATAACATGCAATAGAACGTAACTTTTTCAAATTTCTATTTTTGTCTCTGATTTTCTCATACTTCTTCAATTCATTTCCCAGATTTTCCATCGATTCATGTGACGTTACTCTGCCATCTTTACAAGTATAAACTGCATCATCTAAATATTCTTCACATACCCTCCTATAACCACCAGCCACATGGGCAATTACTTGTTTTCCATCCACATATTCAGTTAAACATTTACCTGTGACATCTATTTCCTCCTGGGACCAATCTCCAATAGTGGAAACATCATAAGATTGTATAGGATAAGTTTGTTCCAGTTCCCTAGGACATATCCCAAAAGGAGAAGTTAAAATTAATTCCTGAAAATTTTTAGTGGCTCTCATAAATATTCGATGTGATTTAGATTGGGAGTAAGGTTTCCTCATGCTGCAAGGTAAAACTATCACTACTTCACCCTGTGGTTTAATATGTCCCATTCTATCCCTCCATCTCCGAACTTCTGGTCTGTAGAGGGATGCTTCAATAGTACATAAAATCTTCATAGAATATCATTTCCTCCCAAAAAAATTAAATTTTAAGTTTAATTATAAAAAAACTAATTTGAAGTATATTAATTAAATTTTATTTTCAATTATAACAGATTTTTTCCTATTATTCAAACGATTTAGGTATAGTAAAACAGAATTTTGAACCTTTACCCAATTCTGATTCAACCCAAATATCTCCATTATGTCTCTCAACTATCTTTTTACACATAGAAAGTCCTATACCCGTACCGGGATATTCATTCTTTTCATATAACCTCTGGAATACTTCAAATATTAAATCTTTATGTTGTGAGTCTATTCCAATACCATTATCAATTACCTGAAAAATCCATTCATTACCATTATCTTCAGCTTTAACATGAATTTCAGGTGCATCTTCTGCCCTGAATTTAATCGCATTCCCCAAAAGATTTTGGAAAAGTTGAGTAAACTGGGATGGATCAACCATAATGGTCGGAAGTGCATCATAAGTTATTCGTGCATTATTCTCCTTTATAGATACTGTCAAATTTAAAATACTTTTATCCAATACAGACTCAATATTAACCAATTTAAACGCTTCAACTTTACTGGTATTCCTTGAATATGTTAATAGATCTGTGATTAACTTTTGCATACGTTCAGCGCCATCAACAGCGTAATAAATATATTCATCAGCATCAGACTCCAATTGACCTTTATAACGCTTTTCTAAAAGTTTAACGAAACTAGTAACCATTCTTAAAGGTTCCTGCAGGTCATGAGATGCCATATAAGCAAACTGCTCTAATTCTTTATTAGAACGCTTTAATTCCTCAATAAGATTCTTTTTATCGCTTAATGCTATTTTTAAGTTATCCTCCATTTCTCTGCGCTTAGTAATATCCCTAGCTACATGAACACTTCCCATAACCTTCCCTTTCTCATCATAGATAGGTGATACAGTAACAATAAAATAACCACCCAAGTTTTCCTCATAAACCTCAGAACTATGCTCTTTACCATCTTTTAATAGTTTTGAATGTGGACAGAAGTCAGGAGGACAGTTACTACCATGTACAGCAGCAAAACACGGAACACCAATACATGATTCTGGTGTAACATCCAAAGTATCAGCCATGGCTTGGTTAACACGAGTAACTCTATGCTCTCCATCCAATATAGCTATAAGATCAGGGATAGCATCGAAAGTACGCTCCCATTCTTCCCTAATCATTATAAAAGGATTTATTGTCACATTTCCATCCTTCAAATTGTTATCTAAGATAAAACATCACTATCCTCAAATTCCCTTTATATTTCAAAAAAATGATTTACTTGTTCAAATAATTAACTATTATAAATTCCTATAATTCATTAACTTTATTCCTATTGTAAATATTCACCATTCAACCATCTAATTCTACATATGCTGGATAAATCCTTATTTAAAGAGATGATGTCATTTTTATCAAGTTTATGAACATCATCTTTCCCAACAATACGAGTTAAATTAGCTATCTCTTCTGTTGATAATTCTATAAAATTTGTGAGTCTATTAACCCCTTCTTTAATATTTAATTGTTTCATTAGCTGAGGATTTTGAGTGGTGACTCCAGTCGGACATAATCCTGTATAACATATCCGATATTGCTGACAGTTAATAGCTATTAAAGCTGCTGTACCAATATAAACTGCATCAGCTCCTAATGCTAGGCATTTTGCAAAATCTGCTGATCGAAGCAACCCACCTGATGCTATCAATGATATATTATCTTTAACTCCTAATTCAGTGAGGGTTTTGTGAGCTTGTGGAAGTGCAGCGAATATTGGTATACCTACATTATCACGGACGTAGAGGTCTGTAGCACCGGTACCACCACCAAAACCATCTAAAGCGATATAATCAATATTTGAATCAACCAGCACTTTAATATCGGCCTTAACATCTCCACATCCTATTTTAGCTCCGACTGGTGCACCATGGGTAATCTCTCGTAAATATGAAACTTTATCTTTAATATCTTGTTGACTGGTCATATCATAATGATGAGCCGGAGAGTAAGCAGCCTCACCTGACTCCAATCCCCTGATCCGTGCCACTTCAGATGTCATCTTTTCTGAAGGTAAATAACTACCTTTACCAGGATATGCTCCCTGTCCAAACCTAATCTCAACTGCAGCGGCTGATTTAAGAATATCTTCGTCAATCCCGAATCTTCCCGTAGAATATTGTACTATCCTACAATTTAATCCTTCAATTTTCTCTTCCGAGGTTAATCCTCCTTCACCCGTATTAAATCCTATATTAAGTTTTGAAGATGTCTTAGCTATGACTAATTTCACGTTCTTGGAAACAGCTCCAAAACTTAAACCTGAAATCATAATGGGTGAAGACAACTTTAATGGTTTTTTTGCATTGGGACCTAGATTTACAGTAGTATTTACATGTTCTTCTCGATTTAAAGGAATTTTATTTACTTGTGCTGGTATGAATTGGATGTCATCTAAGGAGAATGGTAGTTTTTTTAATGAACCCATTGAAACTATCAAACTTTCATTGCTTATACTCTCCTCTTTGATGTCCACGACGGTCTGGTAGAATGATGGGTCTTCTAAAGATTTTCTTTTACGCATAAAAGTGTTACTTTCACCTGTACCTATCTGATTACAATAATATAATGATTTTAGTTCATTTTCAAAAAAAACCGGACAAGTATTACAGAGGCATCCCTGTGCTTCAATATCACAGTGACTCACATCAATTCCGCAAAAAAGAATTTCACCATCACATTGATGAGGATAACTGGGACACAAAGGACAATGACATTCATCTCTATTCTCTTTAGTATCCGAGATTTTAGTCCTTATACTTGCCAGTTCTACAACCATACTTAAATAACCTTAAAATTTTTTTAGTAAAATATTATAGTTCTATTAACAAAAAAGATATTATAATTTATATAAATCTCCTGGGATCGGTTTCAATATCCACAATAACTGACTTTTCTGATGCAAGAGCTTTATCAACTGCTCCTGGCAACTCTTCAGGAGTTTTAACCGAAATTCCCATCCCACCACAATCTCGTGCATAAGCAGCGAAATCGGGGTTATAAAGTTCAGTTTGCCAGACAGGATATTTCTCCACTTTCTGCTCCTGCATAATCATGCCTAATTGATGATTATTAAATAGGAATATTTTAATAGGAAGTTCATTTCGGACAGCAGTTAAAAAATCAGCCATAACCATCGAGAATCCACCATCTCCCGTGATGCATACCACTTGTCTTTCAGGATAAACTAATTGAGCAGTTAAAGCCGCTGGTAATCCATATCCCATACTAGCTAAGTAACCAGACATGAGTAATGTTTGGCTTTTCTTCATCCAAAAATTACGTCCAAACCACCAGCAATCCTCGCCGATATCCAAGGTCACAATGGCATCTTCTGCAATTTTCTCATTTAAAACTTTAATTATATATTGTGGTCTTACAGGGGTTTTAGTATCGTCAGCTTCTTCATCTAAAAGATCTAACCATTCATTCTTAAGTTTTCTTATCTCCTCTAAATAATCATCTCGTTTATTCTCCCGTACCAAGTCAATAATCTCTGGTATTATTTCAGCACTGTTTCCATAGAGTCCAACTTCAACAGGGTATTGTCGTCCGATCATTAAAGGATCTATATCTATTTGAACTGCTTTTTTTACAGGCAGATGGGTCATATCCGAGAAGGATGATCCAATAACTATTAGTAAGTCACTGTTCAACACCAATTCCGTAGCAGCCGTTGATCCGATGTCACCGTGACTTCCCACATAAAGTTCATTATCTTCATCAATAACTCCTTTACCACGGAAGGTGGTAACTACTGGTGCGGTGATTTTTTCTGCAAGTTCTAGTAAGTTTTCACCTTGAGTGATAGCTCCAAATCCGGATACTATCACTGGACGTTCCGCATTATTTATTGCCTGAGCTGCTTGAAGTATTAGGAACATGGGTTGGGTTATGGCATTATTAGGGAAACTACCTTCGAAAGGTACTGTTTTAGAAGCGTAAGGCAGTTTTTGAACATCATTAGGTATCCCTATATGAGAAACTCCTTTATCTAAAATAGCATGTTTTATGGCGTTAGTTATAAGGGTGGTGGTTTGATCTTCTGACATTAAAACTTTATTGTAAACTGTCATTGATTCAAAAAAACTTTGTTGATCGATTTCTTGGAATGAACCCGGTCCTATGAGTTGTCTTCGTAGCATTCCAGTCATCGCTAGTACTGGTGAGTGGTCGAGACTTGCATCGTAAAGTCCAGTGGCGAGATTAGTTGCCCCGGGACCGGCAACAGTAAGACAGGCTGCTGGATGTCCTGTTAGTTTGCCGTAGGCTGAAGCCATAAATGCAGCAGTCTGTTCATGTCTCACTTGTACATATTGTAGGGCATTGTTTTTTCGCACTGCTTCCAAAACACCTAAAGAAGAAGTCCCGGGCAAACCGAAAACATATTTAATACCCCATTCCACCATTTGCTCAACCAAAACATCAGATACAGTTGATTCTCCTTCTTTAAACTCCCTAACCTCTTTTTTGATTAAAATAAAAGTTTTTTTAGGAGAGTTACAAACGGGACATCTCCAGTTATCTGGAAGATCATCAAATTTTGTACCTTCCTTTTCTTCATCAAATATATAGTTACAGACAGTGCATCTATAATTAGCCATTTAAAATCCTCTACTAGCTTTATTCTATTTTATCTGGTTATATTTATGATTTTCAATGTTTATAAAAATATCTGATAATTTCGGTGAATATTAAAAGGATAAGTGATAAAATTTTATGTGAGTATGATTAGAAGTTCATGGGAGTTTAATTTTACTCTATAAATTGAAAAAGGATTTATTTATACTCTTAATTATAATGGATTTTTATTTTTGTCGAATTAATTATAACCTCTGAAATTCAAATAATCTTATTATGGGTAATTATTACGTCAACGGCAGAGATGGTGAGTATTTCATAACCACTAAATCATATAAAAATCTTTATGCTTCATTTAAAAAACTTAAAATGGGAAAAAATAGGATAATGCATGTAATTGGAGCTCCAGGTACTGGTAAATCTACTAATATTTATCATGCTATTAATGAATTGGATTTGAATTTTTATAATGTTAAATTAGATATTCCTCGACGAGTTATTGGTTCCGGAGAAGTTTTTAATAAAATTTTTGAATGTTTAAAGGATGATTTAGAGTTAGAGTCTAAAAAAGATATTTATAAAAGGTTGGGTGAGTTTGATTTGGTTTTAATTGCCGATGATTTCCAAGATGCTCATCGTCAGAATCTTGGAGTTATGGGATTCAGTAAATGGACGGATAATGTGGGTTTTAAATCCTTAAAATTTTATTTAATGTGTATTTGGGAATATTTGAATCATTGGAAGGATTTTAAGGATATAAATCTGGTTTTCCAGACTTCTTGGAGGATTTATATTGGTGGAGTGAAGTATGATTTATTTTCTGATCTTGGAATTTTATCTAGATTCTTAGTTTTCATTCTCAAAAGATTTTTTATTGTAGTGGAGATTTCATATTCAGAGGAGGAAACTATAAAAATAGTGAAAAACTATAATCCCCATGTTGATGAGAATCTTATTTTAATTTATATTAAAAAATATGGGCATAAACCTCGTTTTATATGTAATATGTTGGAAAGTGAATTTTTATAAAAAAAATATTTTTTTGGAGATAGCATTGATTTTTTTTATTTAAGAAATTATAAAAAAAAGAAGTTTTAATATGATTAAATCTCTTTTAAAATCAATTCGTATTGGCTGGGCATCTAAAACCCTTAACATGTTCTTATTAGCATTGAGTTATGCTTATTTCTCTGGTTTAATTATTAAAAATCCTTATGAAGTATTGGGAGGTTTGATTTTAGTATGTTTATTGTGGGGAGGTCTTTACAGTTTAAATGATTATACTGACATTGAATCGGATCGGGAAAATCCAGAGAAGCAGGATAGAGCTTTTATCCAGGAGAAGGTGGAAGAGAAATCTGTGCTTAGTTTTATAGTAATATTAATTATTATAGTATTCATAATTTCACTAATCTTCTATTCACTGATTTTTACTTTAATCTTAGGATTAATGCTTTTAAATCAAATTCTTTATACTTTACCTCCTTTCAGATTAAAAAACACAATATTAGCCCCTTTCACTAGTACTGCCACTAATTCCGTACTTAGGACAGCATCATGCTGTGTTTTATTAGGTAATTTATTCTTAGTACCGTTACCTGTTTATTTTTTCATCTATTTTGCTGGAATGGGTACGTATTCATTATACAAAAATAAAAAAATATTTTCGCAAATCATAGTCATTTTAGGAGTAATTACTCTTGGTTATATTTTTTATAACGGAGATATGAATCTGATACAATTCGGAGTGGCGATTTTACCTTCATTAATAGCTGCCATTCCACTGTACTTATCATTATTCATTAGTAAAGATAAAATGATGCATCTATCAGATGTAATATACCATCAAGTGGCTCTCGTATTCTTTACGATAACAATATTTTACTTACTCTTCATAACTTAATAAAAAAAATTAAATTCATGGTAAGTATATTTGAATAATTATTTTGAACCTAAAACACATCTAAAAAAAAAAATTATCCTAAAATAGTTTGCCAAGTTTCAAAAGAGCCTTAGGAGAAACCTTAACCAGTACCTTAATGATCTCTTTAGTACTTATTCTTTCAAACTCGGTATTCTTAAAGGCATCAGCTATAGAGTCAAGTTCTTCATCAGATAAATTTAAAAGATAGTTTTTTACTTTCAACTCTTTTTTAAAGGTTTTGACCATCTCCACCTCACATTTATCTTGATACTCTTGCAGTCTTTTCTGTGAGTAATTACCTTCCTCTATTGCTGCGGCTGTCACTTCACCGGCAAAAACTCCTCCTTTCATTGCACTGATTATTCCCCCCCCAGTTAAGGGACTAACCTGACTTGCAGCATCACCCACTATTACTAAATTATCTGTAACCAGTTTTTTAAGCATACCACCTACAGGATCTCCACCAATATTTAATTCTACTGGCTGAGCATTTTGAGTGGACGGACAATTACTTACAAATTCCAGTAAATGTTCATAGGCTGTTTTATCAGTTTTGGTAGTAATTATTCCTAAACCTACATTAGCGATATCATCTCCCTTAGGGAATATCCAAGCGTAACCTCCTGGAGCTACGCTTCCAAAATAAAATTCTATAGAGTTAGGATCATCCATTTCCACTCTAGCCATCTCAAACTGTGCGCAAGATTCCATATCTTTGGGTTTAAGTGTTGTTTTAAGACCCGCCCACCTTCCAACTCGTGACTCGGGACCATCGGCTGCAATCACTATTTTAGTATGTATATCGAATGATTGATCCATACATTCAGCACTGACAATTATACCCTCTTCACTTCTTTTAAGTCCTGTAGCGATGGTTTTAACCATGATTTCTACACCTGCACGGGCAGCGTTCATAGCCATATGTTTATCGAAAATCTTCCGCTCTAGAATGTAGCCCGCTTCAGGCAATTTCACTCGTTCCTCGTTTAGCCAAACACTGGTACCGTTGGGTGATATAAACTTCACTCCAGTTAATTCCTTAGCTATCCATCTACTACTGGGTTCTATTCCCAGAGTTTTAAGACCTTCCTTTGAAACTCCCTCTGCACATCTTTTAGGAGTGCCGATCTCAGATTTTTTATCAATCATAAGTACTTTTGCACCGTTTAAAGCAGCGTGTTTTGCAGCGGATGAGCCAGCGGGTCCTGCACCTATGACTAGGATATCAGTTTCAATTGACATTTCAAAAATTCACCTTCAAATTAGTTTTTTTATTTTATATAAATATTCTTTTTCTTTATTCCTCTTTAGAGAGAGCCTGCACGGGGCAAACCTGTATACATATTCTGCAGTCTTTACATTCATTTTCATTGAATATTAAGCAAGATTCCCTGACTTCGATAAGTGAACGGGGACATACACCAGCGCATTCCCCACAATACATGCACCATTCATTAACTTTCATAATTATCAACCTTTATCCATCATTTATTTATTAACTATCCGATTAACTTTTTTAACACTTTCATAGTATTTATATTCTATAGTGAATATTTTTTTATTAAATATTAATTACAAATAAAATCGTTGGATTAAGTTTATTTAAGTAAAGTATAAAAAGTGTGAATAATTAAAGGATATTAATTAAATAAAAAAAATTATTGAATTGTTATTTTGCCCCCTTTATTTGAGTTCTGGAAAGAAAAAATAATGATTTAGGTGAACAATGTTGAAGAATTCAATGGATATAAGAAAAATAACATTAAATGATAATGAAAATTATCTTATTGACGATCAGCCAGAATTAGATGATGTTTTTAATGATGAAGATGAACAATTAATAATTGTAGATGATGTAATAAATTATAAATGGCAGATTGATAATCACGGAATTTTTCAATATGTAAACTCCTCCTTAGAGTGTTCTATAGGATATAATGCTTCAGATATTATAGGTAAATCTTTTTTTGATTCTTTTGAATTCCTGCATCCTGATGATTTGGAGAAAACTAAATATTTATTCCAGAGATGTGTTACAACCTCATCTCATGAAAGGATTCACGCTCGTTTTAAACATGCTGATGGTAATTATGTTTTTTTAGAAGTTAATTTAAATCCCATATTAGATGATGAGAATATAGTTACAGGAGTGTTTTTCAGTTCACATGACATAACAAAGCAGAAGATAATGGAGAAGAAATTACAGGTTAGTCAGGAGAATTTCAAAAGCATTTTTTATCAGTCACCCATAGNNATTTATAACCGTTAATAAACAATTCCTAATTTTAACTGGATATACTCTGGAGGATCTTCAATCTCTAAGCATTTTGGATATAGTGCATCCTGAGGATGTTGAAAGTAATATGGAGAAAATACATCGTTTAATTAATGGTGATATTGAACAGCACCGAACTGAAAAACGTTATATACGGAAAAATGGTGAAATAGTTTGGATTAATCTCTCAGTGAGTTTAATCCATGATGAACAAGGACATCCCATCCATTTCATAGCAATGATAATTGATATAACAGAACGTAAACAAATCCAAGAAGAAATGGAGGCTTCATTTAAAGAAATAAATATTTTACTAGGCGAAATTCGTCATAGAGTTTTCAATCATTTGCAATTAATCTTAAAACTAGTTAATGTTCAACTTTCAAATACAGAAATGAGTAAGGAGTTTAATAAAATTAATAAGAATAGATTGAATGCAATAAATTTGATTCATGAAAAACTCTCTAAATCTCAAGATTTTGCCATAATTGATTTCTCTGATTACATTATATGTCTTAAAAATCATCTAATTCTGTCTTACAATATTAACTCGGATATTCTAAAGTTTGAGATTGAAACAGATAACTCTCTCCTAGATGTAGATGTCGCAATTCCCTGCGCTTTAATTTTAAATGAATTAATGATTAATAGAATTATTCACGCTTTTCCAGGAAATGTTGAGGGTAAAATAATTATTAAATATAGTTCTGATGATGGGATAATTAAGTTAAACATTATTGATAATGGTATAGCTATTAAGGACACTGAAATCAAAAATAATGGTTTGGAATTAGTGGATATGCTGGTTAAACAACTTGATGGAAGATTAATTGTTGATAATGCAGAGGAAACAGAATTCAGAGTTGAATTCATGGAATCTGCATACTAAAATAATTAAAGAATTAAATTATATTTTTTACTAAAACTTTTTATTGAAGATAAAAATTAAAATATTTAATTTAAGTTTAAGTAAAGTTTTAATTTTCATTTTTCTTCAGATTTAAATATATATCCACATTCAGAGCAGATTACAGCTTTAGTTGTAGCGTGTGCTTGATTTACGGGTTCAATTTTTCTTTTAATGATTTTATCTTTGCAACCACATTCTGGGCATTTCTCATCTAATCTTCCAATTATCATGAATTAAAAATTCCACCCTAAAACTTTTTTTACTTTTTTTTTATTAGAAATAATTTTTTTTTAAATTCAAAAATAAAATAGGTTTTCTATGAAGGTTTAAGCATAAGTTCCATAATTCCATGTGTAGGTTTTTTCTTAAAACCATTATCATTATCCATCGCCAAATTACCAGTTAACATTTCTTTAGTTGCACGTTTAGTTATCTCTTTAAATATGGTTTTGTATGCTGTGCAATAAGGATCCACACACTTAATTTCTCCATCTGTTATAGTTAAAGCATTGTAAGGGCATCCGCCACGGCAGAATTTAATATAAGTGCATTTTTTACATTCACGATCCACATAATCACTATATTCTTGGAGAAGCTTCCAGGGAGCGGATTTAGATAGATCATCCATAGTGGGATGATCAATAACATTACCCATAACCCATTCAGGCATGCCCACAAACCGGTAACAGGGATATATGCTTCCATCAGGCCCTACTGCAAAAGTATCGCCCATACAATCCACGAATGTGCAAACCGTGCCTCTGCGGGTGAATACACATTTACATAGATGGTCAATATTTTTAAGTTCGATTTTATCTATATTTTCAAGATATTTATCTAATAGATAAATTAATAATTCACCATAATCTTCAGGGGTTAGTGCCCATTTCATTGGATTTTCATCACGTATGGACGGTAAAGCAGGGTGTAGTTTTAAATTTAAATTATTTTCAAGGAAGAAATTAAAGATGTCTTCTTTAAATTTTATGGAGTAAGATGTGAAGGTGCATATAAAACTTATCTTTAGATTATATTCTTTGGCGATTTCATATCCATGCATTGTTTTCTCGTAATATCCTTCACCCCTTTGCAAGTCATTAAGTTCTAGGGGTCCGTCTAAACTGGAGCCTATGGGAATATCGTACTCTTTTAAAAGTTGGGCTAGTTCAGGTGTGAGGTTCCAGAGGTTGGTTTGGAGAGCTAAGGCCGGTTTAAGATGGTTTAAACCTTCCATTATTAAAGTTAAAGCTTGACGGAAGAATTCGTAGCCTGCTAGTAGTGGTTCTCCTCCATGGAAGGTGAAGGTTACTGGTTCTTCACGAAAGTTTTTAAGCCATTCCACTACTTCTTCAATTATTTTAATATTCATGATAGGTGAATTCTCCTCTGAACTCCAGCAATAATTACAATTTGAGGGACAGCCTAATGTAGGGATTAGCATCACATGAAAAGACATTTATAAATACTCCTGGTTTAGTATTATAAAATAATTTTCAAATATTATTATTAAAGCAAATTTTTTTTTATTATAATTTTTAATTAAAAATTATTCTTATTTATAGTATTATGTTAAAAAAAAATTTAGTAATTTGGATTAAAATGTTAATAATTAAGGTTTATATGATAATAAAAAAAAATTGGAAAATATATTTTATTTAATAAAAAAAGATTAAAAAATTTTAATATTAAGATTTAGAAATAGAGATTATCTTTTAGCCGAATCTGACTTTAAGCATGTGTATTATATTTTTTAAGTCAGTCACATCCGAATCAGCTAATGCATCATCCAATTCATCCCAAGTTAAGCCTTTGAAATTTTCAACTATTTCATTTATTTCGTCTGTATCCATAAAATATCACCACGAAATATTAATTTAAGTTATTATTAAAATAGAGAGTTAGTTCCTGGAGTATCCTTTAAAACTCCAGGAACCAGGTTATCATACCGTTTAAGGTTGGAGGCGGTAAACGGTTATGAAATTTTATTTTTTATTTGATAGATACTTTAAATTTCTCTCCTTCTAGTTTAGGGAGATTAATAGTTAACACTGAGTCCTCAAATTTAGCTACAGCATCTTTAACTTTAACTTTAGCGGGTAATTGAATAAATCTTTGTGATTCACCGTAATTTCTTTCTCTTCTAATATAATTTACATCTTCTTCATCGTATTCTTCTTCGAATGCAGCTATAATCTCCACACTATCCTCAGTGAGGCGTACGTCTACATCCTCTTTTTTTACACCAGGGAGGTCAATTTTAACTATTATTTCATCATCAGTTTCAATTACATCTGCCAATGGTTTCTCCATGGACATGGTGTAATCTGAGATTGCTTTACTAACATCTTCCTGTGTGCTTTTGAAACTGTTGAATATATCATTTAAAACTTTTTCTGCTTGTGACCTGCCACTTGAAGTTACTTCTTGTGCGTCTTCCTGTTTTTCAACTGCAGTTTCTTCTATAGCTTCTTTTTTTTCTGCAACAGTTTCTTTGACTTCTTCAACCTTCTTTTCTACATCTTCCTTCTTTTCTTTAATTTCTTTTTCCACCATTTTTTAATACCATCCATAAAAATTTTTTTTAAATGTAATTAATTATAATTTATTTATTTTTTTTAGTAGTTTTCTTTTGTTTTGATTTGTTGAAGTCATATAATTTTGAATAATCTTGTTCTAATATGCGTAACCTTTCTGCTAAAAATTCTAGTACCCTTCGTTTTTCGATGAAAGATACGTTTTTCTTAGATAACATATTAATTAATTCAGTTATGCTTCTAGCGGAACAAGTGCCTGATTCTTCGTCCATCAGTATGATGTCTCTTTTACCAAGCTCTTTGGAAGTGGATACAAAAACTGCACCCCAAATACTTCCGTTTTCATCGCGTAAATCTATGGAATTTAAAAATTCATTTTCTATTTTTTTAATCATGCTAATACACCTTAATACAACTTACCCCAACATCATTTAAATAACTTTCGGTTTGATAGTCAAAAATCCCATTACAAATAGCAAAAAACTAAAATATTACCTCTATTTATATTTAAAAGATGTGGATTAGTATTACAAAATAAAAAATATATTCAAATAAAGTTTTAATTCTAGTTCTCAGTGTTTAAAAAAAATTTTTCCTAAATTAACAAAATTATGCAAACAATAATATTAAGTAATAAAATATGATCTACAAATAAAACGAAAATTTTAACCTAACCCTTGTATAATTAAAATCATAGTTCAAGCTTTCTTTTTCAAGCTAAAATTAATATTGTAAAAACTGAACATTTTAAAAAAAAGATCAGTTTATAATAAAAAATTAATAGAAGTACACCCCAAAAAAATAATTTAAATTACCAAAATAAAGGAGTAATTCTATAAAACCGAAAGTTAATTTAATTTATGAAAATTATTTTTCTTAATTATATTTTATTAAAGGGAGATGAATGGATGTGGAGAAACTGAATGCGCAGCCAATTGAAATTTTATTAGTTGAAGATAATCCTGGTGATGTACGTTTAATTATGGAAGCATTTAAAAATGCTAAAGTCTACAATAACATACAAGTGCAAATGGATGGCGAGTCAGCCGTACAATTCCTTTTAAAGCAAGGTGAATATAAGGATGCACCCCGCCCTGATTTAATATTATTAGATCTTAATCTTCCAAAAAAAGATGGTAGAGAAGTTTTGAATATAATCAAACAAGATAAAAATTTAAAACCCATACCCGTGGTGATTCTCACCACCTCAACAGCAGAAGAAGATATCATAGATACTTATAATAAACACGCGAATTCATATATAACCAAACCAGTAGATTTAGATCAGTTCTTTCAAGTGGTGGAATCCATTCAAGATTTCTGGCTGAGTATAGTTAAATTACCTAGGTGAAAATTTATGGATAAAATTATTAACATTCTATTAATAGAAGATAATCCAGGAGATGCATTGCTCATCCGTCAAATGCTGAAAGAAGGTGAAAGAACAATATTCAAAGTAGTTCATGATAAAAAACTTGATGATGGATTAAAACACTTCTTTAATGATGATTTCGATGTTATTCTGCTCGATCTGGGATTATCTGATAGTCAAGGGATTGAAACATTTAACCGCATCAAAAACGTTGCATCCAAAGTACCTATAATAATACTCACCGGTTTATCTGATAAAGAATTCGCCATCAACACTATGAGTAAAGGTGCTCAGGATTACCTAGTTAAATCTTATCTCAATAGTATAATACTTGATCGCTCCATACACTATGCCATCGAACGTAAACGCATAGAAGAGAAATTAAAGGAAAGTGAAGAAAGATATAGGATCATGGTAGAGAAAACACGATCCGGAGTATTCAGAATTAATCCTCGAAATGAATTAAATTACGTTAACCAGCATATGGCTGAAATGTTAGGTTACCAAATTAATGAAATGATTAATAGATCAATATTCGATTTTATGGACAGGGAAGGACGTAAAAATCTTAATGATCACCTGAAAAAAATTCGCAATAGAACAGGAGATATACATGAATTACAATTTATAAGTAAAGACGGATCCAAACTATGGGCACTTGCCTCTACAAATCCATTATTTAATGCAAATAATGATTTTTTAGGTGCAGTTTCTATTATAACTGATATCAGCGCTCGTAAAGGTGTAGAAAAAAACTTAATGGATGCTATGATAGAGAAGGATAGTACTTTCAGATTAATTATGTCAAATATGATGGAAGCTGTTAAACCATTAATTGCAAGTGAGTACTCTGAAAATTACCTTGATAAATTAACCTGAATTCTTTTTTTATTTTTTTTAATTCAATCGAATTGCATATTATTAATGTAGGAGACTAAAAAAAAATTTATATTTTTAGAATCTTCTTTAATTCGCTAAGCGGTTCAGTATTAATTATAGCCCCTTTCTCCGCCCATCCACGTCTAGCAGTGGCTATTCCAAATTCAATATTACTTAAACTATCACGATTATGAGAATCAGTATTAATAACTAATTTGCAACCCGCCTCTAAAGCTTTCTTAACATATACATCCTTTAAATCCAGTCTATCAGGTTGAGAATTCACCTCCAAATAAGTATCCGTCTCAATTGAATAATCAAAAACTTTATCCAAATCTAACTCATACGCCTTCCTCTGATGAATCTTCCTACCCGTAGGATGAGCTATTATATTCACATATTCATTCTCCATAGCTGAAATAATCCTATCAGTCAATTTCCCTCTATCCTGCCTGAAACCGGAATGTATACTAGCAACTACAATATCTAAATCCTTTAAGATTCCATCATCCACATCTAACTTTCCATCCGAATCAATATTAACCTCCAAACCCTTAAAAATAGTTAAATCCTCAAAATCATCATTCAATTTCTCTATCTTCTTAGATTGTAAATTTATATGTTTATCATCCATTCCCCTAGCTATATGTAAACCGCCGGAGTGATCAGTTATGGCAATGTACTCATAACCCATTATACTAGCTTCACTTACCATCTCCTCCAATGTATTAGAACCATCACTCCATTTAGAATGCATTTGAAGATCGCCTTTAATTTCATTATAACCTATTAAAGATGGTAATTCATTCCTTAATGCTGCCTCTATTTCACCATGATTCTCTCTAAGTTCCGGTTCAATATAATCCAAACCTAATTCCCGGAATAATTCGTCCTCCGTTACACCTGAAATCCACTCTTCGCCCCTGAAGAGTCCATATTCATTAAGTTTTAACCCATTCTTTATAGATAATTTCCTCAATTCAACATTAGTTTCCTTCGAACCCGTGAAGTACATTAAAGCTGAACCAAAAGATTTCTCTGGAACCACTCTCAAATCACAATTTACATTTTCCTTTAAACGTACTGTTGATTTACTTGAACCCTTTAATATAATTCTATCCACATTACCGAGACTAGTGAATGAATCCATAACTTCCAGAGGATTATCAGTTATAACCAGAATATCAATATCTCCAATGGTTTCCTTACGTCTTCTAATGGAACCTGCAATTTCAACTTCCAAAACTTCATCAAGCACCATTAAATTATTTTTAAGTTCCAATGCTATCGGTAAAATATAACCTAAAAGGTTACGGATAGTTTTCTTAGCATATTTAATGTTCTCTAAAATCTTCTCTTCACTCTTCTCCTTCATACCGGGGAGTTTCCTGATTTCATGTTCACGTGCCATATGCTCCAAATCATCTAAATCTTTAACATTCAATGATTGGTAAAGTAATTTGACAGTTTTAGGTCCAATCCCTTCTACAGCTAGGAGTGATTCATAATCAATTGGACAATCCTTTTTAAGATCTTCAAAATAGGGTAGTAAACCAGTCTTATCAATCTGTAATATTTTCTTTGCAATACTCTTACCAATACCCGGTAATTCAATGAGTTCATTCATACTTAAATTTTCAATAGGTTTTGAAAGAGAGTTAACAGTCTCCGCCGCCCGCCTATAAGCTATTGGTTTAAATTGCACTCCTTTAATCTCTAATAAATCAGCTATTTCATTTAATGTTTGAGCTACTTCCAAATTCTTCATAAAAAAAATACTCCCCCATTACAATAATTTTTATATGAGTTTCTGGACGTTTTTAAAATGGATTTTAGCAGTTTCAATAAGATACTCCTGTTTCACATTCTCTGGTTTAGAACCCCTTAGATTAACATGGTACATCTCATTTAATTCATCCACCACCTTCTCGAAGAGATATTTAGCTATTATACTCGCCGCTGCGACGGGAATCTCAGATTCCCCCCCGGTCATTTGGATAATTTTAAGGTGAGTCTGATCTATACTTTTGAGTCTGTAATCAGTTTTAATATAATCAAATTTATCTATAATCACCTTAGCTTTCCTATATTCTATTATAGCTAAAGTTTGCTGGACCACTTTGCTATGAGCCCAAGCCATAATATCATTAAGTGATTTACCCTCACCTTGAAACTGATTGTAAAGATTATTATAAGTCCGTGGTTTAAGTGTAATGGATTGCCATGTAAAATCCATTGCCATGATTTTCTCTGCTAATTTAATTATTTGAGGTTTTTTAATGCTTTTACTATCCTTCACTCCTAATAATCTCAACTCAATAATTTCCTCCGGAGTTAAAGCAGTTGCCACCACTACTAATGGCCCATACCATTCCCCTTTACCCGTCTCATCGGAGCCTAAAATATAATCATAACCCTCCTCTCTTTCAAGAATAGATTTTAAATGTTTTCTAGAAGATTTATTATCAGTGTAAACTAATTTACCTGAATTATATAATATGATACTAATTTCACCATCCTTAACTCGCAATGATTCATACTCACTAGTAACTGGAACCGTTTTTAACTTATTCATCTTAATTAAATTCTTTAATTCATTGATTTCATGATCATTAATCATTAAAGATATATTTCCCATAAAAAAGGATTCCCCAAATTTTTTTTTATATTTATCTGTATTTACTTTTTGTATTTGAAATTAAATTAAATTTTCTAAATTATATTAATTTCATTGAATAAAATTTATTTTATTTATTTTAACTACTTAAAATTTTTAAATAGATTTAGTTTAACTGATGATTTAAATAAATAGCTAGTTTAGCCTCGTTTTCTGATTAATAGAAATTTTAATAAATTAACAGCAACATAATAATATTAAAAAATAATTCGATCGTTTATGGAATTTCAGAAAATATTAACTTCAGGAGTTACATATTTCTACAAATTTTTCAAGTAAAAAAAAAACATCAAAATAAACCATCATTTTATTTATTTTTTTATTATAATGGTCAAGCATCATTTTCTGGAAACTCATCTACTGATAAAATATCATGTTTTATATTGAAGGGAGAAAAAAAATTAGGAGTTAAATTTTTTATGAAATATGCTGTAGAAACTTTTGATCTAACAAAAAATTATGGTGCTTTCACTGCTGTTGATAAATTAAAGATGAAAATCGAAAATAAAAGTATTTTCGGATTTCTAGGCCCCAACGGCGCTGGAAAAACCACCACAGTAAAAGTACTAACCTGTTTAGCCTTACCCACATCAGGAACCGCCACCGTAGCAGGATATGACATTCTCGAAAACCCCAATGAAGTAAGACAAAAAATAGGAATGATACCTCAAATGGTTAGCCTCTACGGAGATCTAACTGTAAAAGAGAATATACATTTATGCGCCGATTTCTACGGAGTTCCCGAAGATTTAATTGAAAGCAGAGCTGATGACTTAATGGAAATGATGGATATAAAATACGCTGAAAACAAATATGTTAGTCAACTTTCAGGTGGAATGAAACAAAAAGCATCAGTTGTTGCAAGTTTAATACATCAACCAGACATATTATTCATGGATGAACCCACAATAGGACTGGATCCTACCACTAAGAGAATATTATGGAATTTAGTTGAGGAATTACATTCAGAAGGACGTACCATCATTCTATGCTCTCATGATATGTACGAAGTAGAATTATTATGTGATGATGTAGGAATCATAAATCATGGAGTGCTCGCTGCTTTCGACACGCCACAAGGACTTAAAGATGCTATGATAAGTGAACGGAAGATTGAAAAAACAGTTCAACATTCAAATATAACTAAAATCGTAGATGAAATACAAAAAGAAGCATCACCAGAAGAAAAGGCAGCCTATGATAAAATAATAGATCAAGCCGAAAAGAAAAATAGAGATACTCGAGAATTAAGTGTTATGATAAGTAATTTAAATGATAACTTATTAAATCAACTAGAAAATTTATCAATTACTTATAAAATTACTAAACAAAATTCTGGACGAATAACTATGGAAAT
>PMWA01000048.1 GCA_003166335.1 Methanobacterium sp.
TTAGGTTTAATCTCCAATCTAACTTTATAAACCGGAATTTGGATTTAATTTCCATTTTAGATCAAAAAAATTTTTTAACATATTTTATATTACTAAATAATAACTTTTAGCATCAAAAACCATGAAATAATTAAATGAAATATTTTACATGAGTATCCTACTTTTTTTAAAAAAAAATATATGTTATTATTAAAATAGTATGTAAAATGCTTGAATTACAATCAAAGTTCTTAAGTAAATTTAATTTAATATTTATCTCGTTTCTAGTTATATATTCCGTATTAGGTATTTATCTTTTAAAATATTACCAATATGATCCGATTAGTAGAGATTTAATTAGTATAATGTCCATCGGGGAGATATATGCGTCTGGAAACTTTAATTATGCTATTAATGGTTACTGGGGGCCGATGTTTTCTTGGATGTTGACTCCGTTCCTTATTTATAAATCAACACCTCAATTCGCTTTATATTCAACTAAAATATTGGCTTTAATCATTGGATTCTTCACTATAGTGGGTGTAAGATTTTTATCTTACCGATTTGAAATTGGAGAAAATATTAGAGTTGCCCTACTTTTCTCATCTATTTTCATTATCTTATATTTCGCTCTTCGTTTTAATCCAGTGGATTTATTATTAGCTTGTTTTTTAATTTATTATCTTTATTTTATATTCAACCCCAATTATTACCAACAATGGTATAGTGGAATGATTTGTGGCCTTTTAGGTGCTCTAGCCTTTTTAACTAAAAGCTTTGCTCTTCCATTTTTTATTATACATTTTATTTTATTCAACCGTTTACACTATTTAGAAAACTTAGAGGTGAAGAGGGGAGTTTTAAAGAATTTATTTATGGGTTTTGTAATATTTTTTATCATATCTGGATTCTGGAGTGGTATTATTAGTGAAAAATATAATTATTTAACCTTTGGAACTTCGGACAAATATAATTTTGATGAGAATGGTCCCGTCCAACAACAAATGGGGAGTCCTATATGGCATGGTTTCCTGAAACCTTCTAATGAAATGGCTGTTAGCGCTTGGGAGGATCCTACATATCTTAGTTTGTTATCATGGAGTCCTTTAGATTCCTGGATAAATTTTAATTATGAATTAAGCGTGATTCAGAATAATATTATGAAGACTTTAGGATTCTTAAATGAATTGACTATTGTAAGTTTACTCATACTTTTATCATATTTCATACTACTTATACGGCCTTTTAATAAATTGATTTCATCAGATATTATGATAATTTACCCATTATTAACTATTATTTTATATATTGCAATCTATATCCCTATTTTTGTTGAATTCAGATATTTCTTTATAGTATATTTCTTGTTAATCTTAATGGGTGGTTATCTACTCCAGCAACTTTTTAACCATCAATTTTTCACCAGAATTAGGAAATACACTTTATTATGCTTATTCATAATTTCCTTATTATTTATACCTACAACATCTTTAATTCAAGATATTAATAGTGGAGAAGGTGTTTATGAACTTGCTAATACTATAAATAGTCAGTATAATATTCATGGAAACATAGCGTCGAATAATGGATATATGGCATCTATGTTCTTAACTTATCTCTGGAAATCTCATTATTATGGTACTGCTACAACTTTGAATAATTGGAGCTCTATGAGTGATTCTCAATTAGAAAATAATTTAACAGCATATAACATAGATTATTATCTAGTTTGGGGAAATTCTAATAATAATTCACTTGTATTATCCAAATATAAAGAAATAACGGGAGGTAAAATAAACGGTCTCAAAATTTATTCTATAAAGGAAAAACAGTAGATATGAAATAATATCATAAGGAATTTAATTGACGCTAAAAGCCTCTAAAAATCATTTTAATCACCTTTTTATGTTAAATATTTTAAAAATTTGAATAATTCTTTTCATTCTAAATTATTTTCTATTATTTATGTTTTATCTTCATGATAATCTTCTTCAGCATTAACCAGCCAAATATTATCTTTAACAGTTACATTATTGATTATATTCTCCACCGCCTGCATAGCACTAAGCATGGAGTGATCCATATTATTATAGCGATGCATACCATTTCTTCCAATTAAAAATAGATTTTCGAACTTATCTACAAAATTCCTTATAATATCAAATCGATCATAAGTTCCAAAGTAGGCAGGATAGGTTTTCGGCATTCTAACAATGAAACCATCTAATACATCATTTTCATCAATCATATCCATGCGTGAGAGTTCTTGGATTGCATAATTTATGAAATCATCATCATTCATAGTCCAGTACTCATCTCCTTCATTCACGAAATATTCAAGTCCGAGTAGAATATTTTCATCATTTTCAACTAGATAGGGACTCCAATTATTAAATATCTGAATTCTGCCAAGTTTAACATCTCTCTCCTGCACATAAATCCAGTTATCTGGAATTAAATCATTAAAGGTTTTGATTTTAGACTCATTTTTAATCTTCAATTTTTTCAAAAGCAAGCCGACAGTTATAAAATCACGATAAACCAATCCTTCTGCCACTTCTTTAACTCTAGGTGATATATCATCTTTAAAAGATATAATTAAATCTTTCACAGGCATAGTAGAAATGAAATAATCAGCATTATAAGTTTTTAACTCTCCTGTTTTTTCATTTCTGACTTTAACTCCAATTATTTCGTTATTTTTACTTAATAATTCTATTACACTATTTTCTCGGTGTATTTCACCTTTATTTTGTTCTATTAATCGTGCGACTTCTTCCCACATTTGACCGGGACCGTATTTAGGGTACATGAATTGTCCTATTAAACTGGTTTCCACATTTTTTTGGTTGATAGTAGAATTTCTTATTATAATATTTTTTAATCCATGTTTTACTGCTTGGGTTATGGAGAGTTCTTTGATTCTTTGGGAGCCCCAATCAGACTTTATTTGCTGACAAGGCACTCCCCACACTTTTTCCGTGTAATCTTTGAAGAATGTCTGATATAATTCTTCACCGAATCTATTTATAAAGAAATCTTCTAATGTTTTCTCATCTTTTATAGGTTTAATAGTTGTTTTAAGATAACTTAACCCGATTTTAATGGTTCTTTTAGCCCCTAAATTAGAGAATAAGTTAATATTTAATGTTAAGGGGTAATCAAAGAATTTACGCAGATAAAAGATTCGGGAGATTCTTTTGCGTTGTAGCATTATTTTATCTGTTTCTTCAGGATTTAGTGTAACATTTTGTGGTGATCGGGTTTCGTTTTTTAGTTTATATTCATTAGTTTGTTTTGTTTCTTGTAATGGTAGGATATTTAGCCACCATTGCATGATTTTTTCTGATTTACTGAAAAATCTGTGTCCTCCGATGTCTATGCGGTTTCCTTTATAGTTAACTGTTTTAGATATGCCCCCTATATCTTTGGTGGCTTCGAATATTATAGGTTTTATATTGGTTTTATCTAATAATTCATATGCTGCGGTTAAACCGGCTGGACCGGCGCCTATGAGAATTGCTTGCTTTTGCGTCATTTCATCCTGCTCTTGGCTTTAAAGTTTATTTAAATTTATTTATTGAATTCCATTTTGGGCTAGTTATATAGCGTATATTTTCTTGCTATGAAGTTCCAGAGTAGAATTAATGCTGCAGCGAAGATTTTTGAGATTAAATAGTATAAATTTAATTCTGCAGTGAAGAACCATATAAATAATTCATTTAATCCTAAACCGATAAGTCCTATTATAGTGAATATTACTAATTCTAAGTTTAGATTATTTAGACTGTGTTTATTGAATACCCAATGAGTACTTAAAAGATAGTTTGCGATTAATCCTAAAGTGAAGGATATGGCTGCGGATATTAGATAGTAATATCCAAAAAAATTAGTTAAAATATATAAAAATCCAATATCTATTAGGAATGCGAATCCACCGACGAAAATATAACGGAAGAATTGTATTGATGCTTTATCTGTTTGATTTTTGAGTAAACTTTGCAGATAAGTTTTTAATGATAATTTTATAGTCACGTGTCGTCATCCTACAAGAAAAAATGATTTATTTGTATAGATTTTTTTTAAGATAAAAAATAAAATTCATTTTTGAATTAATTTAAATTAATTATCTTATAAAATAGTGTTTGATTTAATTTTACGGGTTGGTAATAACTTATTGTTTTATTACTTAAAACATATGCGAGTTTTATATTTAATTAATAGATAATTCAAAAAGCTTAGAAGCGTGTAAGACAATAAAATTATAATAGTATAGATTATTATTATTATTTTAACGATTTTATTCATTTTTAAAGGGTTTTTTTATTAAAAACTAAATCTAAAATTCTGTTATATTTTGATTCCCATTTATGTAATCTATAGTTAATTTCCCAAATAAATTTACCTAGAATTCGCCCCACGATAATGATTCCAAATTAATAAAAATTATAAAATTCATCTTAATAAAGTTTACTATTAATATTGAAAAAATAAAAGATAATTAGACTCTTTAAACCATAAATAAATGTATAACACAGTTAAAATGTTTTAGGTGGTTTGTTTATGGTATTTAGTGAGATATTATACTAAAAAAATGCTTAAAAATCATCAAGCGAAAAAAATGAACTACTTCTGAAAACATAGTTCAAAATTTATCTTGTTACAATCCACAGACCTATTTCAAAGCATCCTTTATTTGTAAAACTCCAATAGTAATTTATTCCTGTCTTACCCGCGGGTACGTCATATACATATCTGGTAGGTATTTTTCGAGGTTTAAAGGTAGTTGCTTTTTGTTTGTATTTTTCTATTAGTTTTTGCAAGCATTTTTGGAGATTTTTTCCGTTCCACGGTCTGGAATAGTTTCTGGGAACCCTAAAAACTTGTGAAAGGAAATACGATCATTAGCTTGTCTTTCAAGCTCAAGATCCGATAAACCATACCACGATNNTGTATGATTATCATACATTTCCCTAATAATTGGTCTAAAAACTTCCCAATCAATAAGCGGATCAATCTCATCCAACTTATCGCCCAGTTTTTGCACTCAAGCATACTGCTTACTCATGAAATAATTCTCAAAAGACTTCATAATACTCCTATCAACCCAATAATATTTAAATATTATATATTTAACATTTAAACCCACATTAACTAAGAAAACATTAACCCAAAAGTTAAAATCAAAAAAAATCAAAATGGTTTATAGAAATTCTCAAAAAAAAAATTAATAATAACTATCAACATAGATTGTTATACAATGAAATAGATTTCAATTTAATAAAATTGAATCTGGTTTTGTTACAGTTATTAGATTGAAGAGAATATACCAACCAACAGAGTATAAGTGAAAATATGAACGGAATAGGCCTACCCTGTTATATACTATGGTAGTTTATATTTGCGTTAATCATCCTTTTAAGATTTCTAATTAAAGGCAAAATTTTCAAGCCCGAATAACCATATATTGCATTTTTGAAAATTTAATTTATTATTTTTTTTATCATTAATAAAAAATTTGGAGAGGATAGAATGGTAGATAAAGATGAAATGAAAGATAAAATGGGAGAAATAAAAGAAGGAGCTTCTGAAAAGAAAGAAGA
>PMWA01000037.1 GCA_003166335.1 Methanobacterium sp.
CCTATAAGTTCAGGTGGTTCTATAGCCACAAAATTAGGTTGTAGGGTAGCTGACGCAACACTAGTTTCAATATTATTAGTGCATATCACACTCACCATTTCATAATTATAACTCATTTCCACCGTCTTCTGAATATCAGCTAGTTTCATACGATATTCGGAATGGTTTAAAAGTGTTCCCGAAGCTCCTGCCATCTTCACTGACTCTAAAAGAACGCTTCCAGTATGTCCGCCTGCTTCCACTGCATCTACATGTTGTGCAAATACTGGAATTTTTACTTCATTTGATACACGCAGCAAATCCGCGTGTTGAGGAACCACTATAATATTTATTCCCGTCTCATTAGCAACTTCTTCTGAAAATTTAGCTAGTTTTAAGGCTTTTTCTCCGGTAGATTCTAGATAGGTTTTAAAATTTAGAATTACAACGGGGGTTCTAGTAATTTCCTTCATAATTATCCCTCCAAAAGAGCATACAGTAATCTATATCTGTCTTTTATAAAGAGGATATAAAAATATTGTGGTTACCAAAAAAAATAATAAATAAAGAAAGCTCTTTTTTTAATGAATAAAAAGGTATTACCTTCAATATATTACACAACATTCAAAAAAAATTAAGAAATATTTATTTGATTCACTCATATTATAAACAAAAAAAACTATGAAACAGGTTGTACATTTAAATTTTCTTCAACTATTCCATTGGAATATTGTTGGAATTATTTTTTATAAATTTTATGTCTGCTATTACTAATTAATTGGGATTTGCCTCGAATTAAAGAGATCTGTGCTGAATATTATCTGTAAGGAACCATAATTGTACTGAACTGATCTTGATTTGTTGCATATTCTTGGCATCTGGACTTAAAACAATTACTCATATTAATAAATTTTTTTTAGAGATTATACATTATTTTATAATAAAAACCTCTTAATACATCATATTGAATAAAACAAATTTAAATAAGAACTAATCCACTACTATTTAAAAAAGTAATCAAAAAAAATGGAATCACTAAATGAAAAATGAGATATCACTAAATGATACCGACTTACAAAGACTAGAAAAAAAAGGATATAGATTTGTCGGTCAACATAAGCATTCAGCAGCTAAAATATGCCACTGGACTAAAAAAAGTATTCTTAATGAAGGAGTATGTTATAAAGAAAAATTTTATGGTATAGAAAGTCACCGTTGCTTACAAATGTCACCTAGCATTACTTTCTGCCACCATAAATGTCTTTTTTGCTGGAGAGATATTTCCATCACTCAAACAGAATGGAACGTGGATTTTGATGAAGCAACAGATATTATAGATGGATGTATAGAAGCACAACGTAATCTTCTCTGCGGATTTTTTGGTAATTCGCAGTCCGATATTGAAAAATTAGATGAATGTAGAGATCCCAATAATGCTGCCATTTCTCTAGCTGGAGAACCTATGCTATATCCCCTGATAAATGATTTACTTACAGAATTTAAAAAACGAAGCTTCACTACATTCCTTGTTAGCAATGGAATGACTCCCTCCCGACTGGATAACCTCAACGTAGAACCTTCTCAACTATATCTTTCTTTGGATGCACCAAATGAGCAAATATACCGAAAGTTATGTCAACCTCAAATTAAAAAAGGATGGATGCAGTTAAATCAATCATTGGAATTATTAAATAGTTTTAAGTGTAGAACTGTGATTCGCATGACTTGTGTTAAAGATTATAATATGACTCTGCCTGAAGAGTATGCAAAAATGATTAAAAGAAGCAATCCTGATTTCGTGGAGATCAAAGCCTATATGTACGTGGGGAGTTCTAGGAAAAGACTAGAACTAGGTAATATGCCTCATTTTAGTGAAATTCTAGATTTTGCAAATTCTGTTGCAGAACTCTGCAATATGGATATCATAAATGAATCACAAGAAAGCAGAGTAGTTCTTCTATCCTAAAAATAAATAAGAATTTAATTTAAATCTATCATTTTTTTTATTTCATAAATTTTAATTAATATGAAAATTCAAAAAATAGTAGTTTAAAATAAAAAAGCTTAAATTCAGAGTTCAGATGAACTAAAGGTGGTATTATGAAGAAGTTATTAATAGGTATAATAATTGTGTTGATGACTTTAAGTCCAATCTATGCTGCTTCGGGATTTGTAATTACTTTCGGAGAAGCTACTAATTCCAATCAAGCATGGAAGGATTCAGTTTTAAGTTATTTTCAATCACATACTGATAAAAATGTTAGTAACGCCACCACTAAAGTTATAACTGCCTCTGAAGTTAACTTGGTGTCGCAGAATATCAGTGGAGTTACATATCAACCTAATCAAATAGTATCCTGTGCTATGGTGGATCTGAGTTATACTCCTGGTATAGATGTAGTTGTTGATACCAATAACATAACATTGGTAACACCTCTGATGTTTGAAAACGCCCTCAGATCAACTGGTATTAATAATGGATATGTAGTTGTAACATCTCCTGTCCCTGCAACCGGTGAATCAGCATTAACTGGAGTTTTAGAATCTTATGAAATTGCAGTGGGTACTAATATACCTGCAGATGCTCAAAAAGCAGCTACAGAAGTAATTTACACTCAAACCCAGATTTCTAATCAAACAGGTCAGAGTCCAGATAAAATTGCTAATTTATTTGAACAAGCACAAAATCAAGTTAAAAGTAAAAACTTGCAGGATCCCGCTCAGATAAAAGTAATAGTGATTAATGTGGCTAACAGCATGAACATTAATTTAACCGATCAACAATCTCAGCAGATAGCTAATACTCTTTCTGACGCTCAGAAAGCACAAGGAGATCTGAGTAACTTCAAAACTCAGTTACAAAATGTTAGTCAGAAGTCGTCACAGTCGACCAGTATAATCGACAAGATACTAAATTATTTACAGAGTGTAATTAATTATCTAATGAGTCTTATTGGCCAATGAAATCATAAAATTAGAATTTTAGCAAATTTACTTAATAATTTTTTTTTAATACTCATCATATCAAAACTTGGCCTAAAATATTCCAAATATAGATAGCAATTCTAAAGCCTAGATCCAAGTATATTTATGCGTTATTGTTGATAAAAAGTAGGAAAATATCCTTGAGGCCCTTAAAAAGTATATATGTTCCAATGGCACCTGTTTTTAATGAGATTAATGTTATTCTTATCTTCCAATAATCCTTTTGATGTAATTTTACTAAAAAGATAAATCATTTTTTTTATAAATTAGAAGATAATTCAACAGCTTTACTAGCTGCTTTCTCCATAGAAATTTCGAATGAAATCCCTGATTCATTTAAAATCCTTTGCCCTTCTTCTTCATTGGTTCCTGTGAGTCTTATAACTAGGGGAATCTTACGTTCAGCGCTTCCTAAAACATTGACAACACCATTAGCCACGTCATCTGCACGCGTTATACCCCCTAACACGTTTAAAAACACTACTTTAACTTTATGGTTCGATATTACAATATTGAGAGCTCTAGCAATATTTTCTTTGGATGCTCCACCGCCGATATCCAAAAATGTAGCAGCTTTTCCCCCATAGAGTTTTAACATGTCCATGCCGCTGAGGGTAAGTCCAGCTCCATTTCCAATTACCGCTATATCTCCATCAAGTTCCACATATGCAAATTCATCTTTTTTAGCTGATCTATTAGTTATAAGTTCTCCTTGCCTGAACAATGCATCATCATCAATATCTAATTTAGCATCAGCTGCAATAAGTCCTTGAGGAATAATTGCCAATGGATTTATCTCTGCTATTGTAGCATCATATTTTTGAAATAATTTAAATAAATTCCAGATTATAATCCCTGTTTGTGAAATTAAATGGTTAGGAACTCCCATTTCTATGGCAATATCGCGAGCTTGGTAAGGAAAGAATTCTTCAAGTGGGTTAACATAATATTTAATTAATTTTTCAGGAGTTTCTCGCGCTATTTCCTCAATATCAACCCCACCTTCAGTGCTTGCTATTATAAGAGGTTTTCTAACGGAACGATCCATAATAACGCTTAAAAAAAATTCAGATTCAATATCAAGTTTTTCTTCAACTAATATTTTATCTACCTTTTCTCCCTTAATCTCCGACTGAAAGAGTTCATCTGCTATTTTATGTGCATCTGAAGGGTTATCTGCAAATTTTATACCTCCAACTTTGCTTCTACCACCAACCAGTACCTGGGATTTAAGAACAACTGATTTATCTATTTTTTCTGCTGCTCTTTCAGCCTCCTGCCCATTTTCAGTTAATTGATTGATAGGTACTGGAATGCCATTCTTTTTAAATATTTCCTTGGCTTGGTATTCATAAATTTTCAAAATTATCACCCTAATTTACCAATTCTGCTCCAGCTTCGAATGCAGCAATATTTTTATCTTCAGTTCCGGGAGGAACGCTTTCCGCCACTGCTTGCCTGGCAGCTTCCATGGATATAACATGGGTTATCCTCGTTATAGCTCCGACCATAACTATGTTAGCCACTAACCTAATTCCAATCTTCTCTTCAGATGTTCTAGTTACAGGAGCCTTATAATACTTTATATCATGTTTCTTTACAAACGATATAACCTCTTCTTCCTTTATCAAATCAGGATCAACTATTAAAGTTCCTCCATCCTTTAGATCATCCAAATACACCATGAGTGCTTCATGTGACATAGCTACAAAGATATCAGGTTTTTGAACTTTTGGATAATCTATTTCCTGGTCACTAATAACTACTTCTGTTTTAGAAGCCCCTCCCCTAGCTTCAGGACCATAAGATTGAGTTTGAACTGCGAATAAATCATCATAAAGTGCTGCCGCCTTTCCAATAACAATGCCCGCTAGGATAATACCTTGACCACCGAACCCTGCAATCCTTATATCAACACGCAAAAATTAACCCCCCATGTAAGCTGATCTAATAGAAGTTGGTTTACCAGTTACACATTTCGCTTCCACTAGTTTACAAAGATTATCCGTAAATTCCGGTTCCACTTTATCCTGGAATTCCCCTACAACTATCTTTCCTTCCAATTCACTTTCTTCTAGTTTATCAGCTTTAATTTTTAGTATGCTGGATTCTTTCATCCACTGCATCATCTCAATAGGAGTTCTCATCTTGTTTTTTCGCCCAAAATAGGTAGGACATTGAGATACAACTTCTACAAAGGAAAATCCCTTATTCTGAAGACCTTTTTTAATAGCGTTTGAAAGCTGTATTGGATGAGCAGTAGTCCAACGAGCTACATAAGTTGCACCCGCAGCAGTTACTAAATCTGAAAGACTAAAAGGTCTTTCCAAAGCCCCATAAGGTGCTGTACTCCCATAACTTCCACGTGGCGATGTAGGACTGATCTGACCTCCAGTCATACCATAAATACTATTATTTACACAAATTACAGTGATATTTATGTTTCTTCTAGCACCGTGGATAAGATGGTTACCACCAATGGCCGCCGCATCACCATCGCCACTAAATACCACTACATCATGCTCCGGATTAGCAAGTTTAACTCCTGTGGCGAAGGCTATAGGTCTGCCATGAGTAGTATGCAGCGAATCACAGGATATATATCCTGGTATTCTAGATGAACATCCAATGCCTGAAACCAACATCAAATTTTCAAAATCTATTTCCGCCATCTCCATACCCTTAAAGAATGTATTCATAACAATCCCATTACCACATCCAGCACAGAAGATGGTAGGAAGCCTATCTCGCCTAAGGTATTTCATTAAAGGATTTTCCATCTTTCTATCCATTTTTTTTCATCTCTTTTTTCGTTAAACAAGCTCATATTAGATATATAAATTTTTGGTAAGAATATTCTATAACACATGAATTAATACAAATTTTTTACTACTTTTAAAAAACATGATTTTTAAACTGTTTTAATAGATGATTGAATTTTATCCAGGATTTCTAGGGGATGGTGCATTTCCCCGCCTATCTTTGGGAAAAGCTCCACATTCTTATTTGGAAATATTCTTTGCACCTCATAACATATTTGTCCCAAGTTCATTTCTACTACAATAATCTTATAAGCATTATTAGCTGCAATCCTTATCATATCTTCGGGAAATGGCCATACCGTCTCTAATTTTATGAAACCTGCATTTATACCCTGATTTCTTGCTTTTTTAACGGCAGTTATTGCGGATCTTGCTGGAGCGCCATAGGATAAAATTATTATCTCTGCTTCTTCAGTGAATTCCGTTTTTATTCTAGCTATTTCATTAGTGTTATTGCGTATCTTATTGCAAAGTCTGTTTACAAGTTTAGAATGAGTTTTTGGATTAGAAGCATCAGGATAACCTTTTTCATCATGAGTAAGTCCTGTGATGTGCATTTTGTAACCATCACCGAAAGCAGGCATAGGTGGAGTTCCATTTGGAGGGGCTTTGAATGGTAAAAATGTTTTAACATCTTTTTTTGGCATTTTACGCGGTCTTATTTCAACTTTTTCTGGTATGGTGATCTTCTCTCTCATGTGTCCAACTATTTCATCACTCATGATCATGACTGGTACCCGGTATTTTTCCGCCAGGTTAAAGGCTTCTACAGTGTAATCAAAACATTCCTGAACCGATGCTGGTGATAAGGCTATTATTTCATAGTCTCCATGGGATCCCCATCTGGCTTGCATCATATCGCTTTGGGATGCCATTGTTGGCTGACCAGTAGATGGTGAACCTCTCTGCATATTTACAATCACTAGTGGAGTTTCAGTCATGGCAGCGTAACCTATATGCTCCTGCATAAGTGAGAATCCTGGTCCTGAAGTGGCAGTCATTGCCTTAAGACCGCCCCAAACTGCCCCTATAACTGCTCCCAATGCGGATATCTCATCTTCCATCTGTATGAATGATCCACCTTCGCGGGGGAGGAATATCGCCATATCTTCTGCTATTTCTGTTGATGGTGTTATGGGATAACCTGCAAAAAATCTGCATCCCGCCTCAATAGCTCCTCTGGCACAGGCTTCGTTACCCTGTATAAAGTATTTTTCAGTCTTCATTATTTTCATCCACTTTTATAGCTTGATCTGGACATATTAAAGTGCATAATCCACATTTTGTACATTTTTCCTGGTTTATTGGAACTGGTACGTGAATTCCCTTTTTGTTCAATTTTTTTGATTTTTCATAAACATTTAGGGGACAAAATTCTGTGCATAAATTACAACCTTTGCAGAACTTTTCATTGACTGTTATCATTATAAATTACCTGATTGATTTGATAATATTTTTTTTTATGAGTTTATATAATCTTATGGAGGATTTCTAGTTTATTTATAATTCATGATTAGAATCGAAGATTATATTTACTACTTAATATATTTAGATAAAAATTATTATACTTAATTCATTATTATATTTAGTTAAATTTATGTAATTGATAAATGAAATTAAATTTTTTAAAATAAATTTTAGAAAAGAATAAAAAAATTACATTTATTGATAATATTAATAATTGTAGATTTTAAGCCATTCTACTCCTAATATGTAAATAATATACTTTATTTTACTTCTTCTACATACATTAATGGATACTGAAGTTCCTCAATAAACTTCATTCTAATAACTGCTAGATTGCCTTCGTACTCCGAGAACACTTTTATATCTAACATATCTCCACTCAAAGATACGTATTGGTATTCACTTTTTAAATGTTCAAGCATCTCTCGGTTAATCATGATTTTTACTTCGTTTATACATGGTTGAAGTTGCATTGCCTCTTTTATGGCTTTTTCAATTCCATCAACTGTTTTTAAGCTAACTGGAGTTCCAATGAATTGATGGAAAAGTGCCCCCATAGTTATTGCTCCCTCAAAGATTGCCCTTTCTCTTTTCGAGATAATTTTAAAATATTTTTCATCAACATTCATTTTTTTACCCTTAAATCATATTTTTTAATTAATTATTAGATTATGAATATAATAACGTTTAAAATCTTAACATTCTAAAAAAACGTTCATAGTATGAATAGATCTTATTTATAGGCTGAGGAAATTATTAATGTTCGTCAGCAGAGATTCTACACCATCAGTTGGAACTGGGAAGAAGTAAGCGTAAATTAAAAGGATAGTTAATGCTATTGTAGCCATGAATATCAGGATTTTATCCTCTTTTACAGGGTAAAACGTGCCTAGAAGCATTCGNNATAATTAAAAAAGCGTCAGAGGATTGTGAATTAGGTTTGCTAGTAGGGTTTGTTAAGGGTGTTGTATTATCATATTTTGATCCTATAATCAATCTCTGAGTATCGGAACTTATGGGATAACAAGTTATTAAAAAAAGAGTATTGCCTTGATATAATGGTATTTGATATGATGCATCAACAATTGTAGAATTTGAGACCGTATATTCCACATTTCCTACGCCAGGCCATTCCAGAAATACATCATCCCCCGATTTTAGTTGATTCAAGTTTAAAAACGGCGAACCATGCAATGTTCTATGTCCAAAAAGTATTACAGTACCTTCCCCCGGTAAGCCAGATAAAGGTTCGTAATATACCCCATAATCAATCGATTTATTATTTATACTTTCATTAACCCCTATTGACGGTATAACTACGTAAGGAGTATCATTAGAACTAGTAAGTGTTACTGAGTAAGAATAATAATCTACCTCAATTAAAAGATAAAGAGAAATAATGAACATCCCTACTAATATAAATACTGTAGGGAGTTTTATGGGAAATTTCATATTATAATTCTTTAACTTATCTACCTTAAGAACTTAGCGTACACCACCCCAGCAGTTACCATAACAGCTGCTAGCGCGAGAAGTCCGTACGGAATACCGGTATTTTGACTAGGTACAGTTGTAGTATTATTAGTTGAATTATTCGGTGCAAATACTGATGATGTTCCCTTTCCAATATTTGATCCATTTCCTGATAGTGGCCATTGATAGGTATAAATGAATGATTCATGATCATTACTTGAACCAGCTTTCGTTAAATGAATGTTCCATGCTGCAACATTGGTCTCCGGTGCTATACTAGTATCTTGGAAGGTTACTAGGGGGTTACTGTACGTCAATTTGGACGCAGTGGGTATAATGGGTCCCCTTATAATTCCTGCAACTGGATAAGTGGCTAAGTTGGTGGCTGTGAAGGTAAAGATCCCAATCCATGATTTTAATTGCAAATCAGGATTTAAAGTTTGGATTTCGTCAGGCATGAACCAGGAGGTATATAATCCCATATCAGGTATTAAAGGCCAAGATGTGTTGCTGACTGCATTTGGATTTCCTATCCATCCAGGATCATTGCCCATTACTCCAGATGCATCGACTTTGAATGAAACAGTTTTTGTTTCACCCGGTTGAATCTCCCAACCCCAGTCTCCTTCAGGATTAACAGGATCAATCATCATTACAGCTCCTGGATGAGAAACAACTGTAAAGTTCATCGGAGGAGTAGTTCCGGAATAAATTTGACTTATCTTGAAATATTCCACGTGGCTTCCAATATTTTTTATAATCACCGTAATGTTGGCAGTAAGCTGGGTCATTTGCACATTGGATGTATTGTAAGCTATCCAAGTTTGACTTCCCGTGGTCCCTGGAGTCCCTACGGAATTGCCACCCGAAGAATTATCCGCCGAAACAGTGTTTAAAGCGTCTGCAAATGTAAAAGCACTTATAATTGCTAAAAGAAAAACTATTATTATTAGATTTTTACTAAAATTCATAACTTTCCTCCCCCTTATATTCATTCTCCCCATTTATCATATTATAAATAAAAAATCATGTTTTTGTAATAGTCCAATATTATTATATATATCTATCTATTTTAATTATTATGTCACATTTTAGTTATTAATTTACCCATATAGGATATAAAGGAGATTTTGAAAAATATCTCCCTCAAAATCTTCAATTGAATTATTATCCATATATTTGGTGGAGTTCTGTTGCCATCCAAGTTGGCGCGCTTTGGGTAGGTACGACTAACTGTAGGGAATTCATGTTTTGAATAACGGACATTGCATTCTGTTGAGGTATTTCTAAAATAACCATGTACTGTGCATTGAGGTCTCCAAGATTGGAAACTCTTTCTAAATTATTTAAATTGTACCCATAGTTATCTAAGAGAGAGTTTATGGTTGTTGGATCCCATGTATTGGATGCAGCTGCTCTTAAGAGTTGATCAACATCCGTGACTGAAGATTGGGAAGTGGAACTACTAGATGATATCTGATTTTCGGCAATACTTTGGGATTCGGTTAAATTGGCAGTTATAGTTCCACTATCTGATTCAGATCTTAAAATAGCTAGTACTGTTGCCCCACTAACTAGAGGAGTGTTACTACTACTTGCACCGGTACTACTTGTACCGGTACTACTTTGATTGGTCTGATTTGTTTGATTTGTTGATTGTACTGCAGTTGTTCCATTAGAGTTCAGGTAGATGTCTACCGAATCTCCAACATTTATTACTCCGCCAGCTGCTTGTAATCTGGTTAGTATAAGGGGTATCGCCACTGTATTCGGGGTAGTTATAACCATATTAGACAATACTGCAGCATCTGATTGAGTAATTAATTGCTGAGCATCTGACAGTTTCATTATAATTGATTGTTGAGTTCCTGAATTATTATAATTAACCTGTACTCTACTGTAGTTATCTTTTAGCGTGTTTACTTGCTGGTTTTGATATGCTTGCCAACTCGTAGTTGCAGGACCAAGCACATCTATTGCTGATGCTTGTTCTGGTGTTACTGAACTCTCAATTTCTGATAATAAGGTCTGTGCTTCAGGATCTGTTGCTAATGGTCCTGTATAGTAAGTATTCACTAAATTTATCTGAGATTGTTTAGCATCATTCAATGTGCCTTGATAGGGGGCATATACTAGGAAGTAATAACCTGCTCCCACTAGTACAATTAATATTAGTCCAAAAACGAGCGCTCCTACTAAAGTTCTCTGGTCTTCATCCGGGCCACCCCCACCTGCCCCGCCACCACTGCCTGGCATTCTTCTTCCAAATCCAGGTAATATACCACCAATACCATCTGGTTTTTTATCCTTAGGAGGTTTCTGAAGAGACCTAGCGTTTCCACCATCTTTAGGACGAGGTTTAGGCATGGGCCGAGGTATTTTCCTTTTAACTCCTTTATCATCCTCATCTCCATTTGCTTTAGAGGCATTATTATTAATTTGATCCTTAGATCCATTTGTTGCCCTAGAAACCATGTTTTTAATACGATCACTGACATCCATCCCCGGATCCTTATCTTTTTTACGAAGATCAAAGTCACTTTTATCTTTATCATTTTTTCCAAATATTTTATCTAACATTTTCGACCACTTCTGCGAAAGTTGGCATATAAATGCATAAAAGGCACCATTATTAAGTATAGTAATGTAAGGATGAATAAAAAGTTTGCGGGAAGATTGAAAATTACAGATGAAATGCTTTGCGGCAAACAGGTCAAAATTATTAGCAGACCACCAACAAGTAGTAATATTGGATTTTTAATTTTAGGATATTCAAAATTGCTTACCATTAAGATAGATGCAACCCCCATTATAGCTAATGAAAATGTTATATTAAATATATTTGATAGATATAATGATCCAAGGATCAATGCTGTTGATGGAATTGGTAACCCAATGAATTTATCCCTACTTAAACTCGGAGCTGAATTTGAAAGTACGTTGAACCTTGAGAGTCTTATAATCCCACATAATACTACTAAAAGAGATACTAGTATATTAATGTATGGTATACTAGAGGATGTGGATGCTGAATACAAAAGAATTCCTGGTGCAACACCAAATGAGATCACATCTGATAATGAATCTATATTTTTTCCAAATCCAACTTGATCTACTCTTCTGGTCTTGCGAGCCACCCAACCATCTAAGAAATCAAATATAACTGCAAGGAGTATAAATTTAGCTGCTAGTGCTAAATCACCCCTAGCAGCCATAATAATAGCTAAAAATCCTAAAGAAGCATTGATCAAAGAAATTAAATCTGGTAATGCTATATATTTTAAGTGCATTTTGTTGAAACCCCAAATCTCATGATTAAATATTTTTTTAAAAATCTTCATCCATCATTTTAGCAATAATGGTTTCTCCAGCTTTAGGCCTTTCTCCTTCGTGAATCATTAATTTGGAAGTTTTATATGGAATTATCAAATCAACACGTGACCCGAATCTTATCATCCCTAAGCGATCCCCCGTATGCACAATATCCCCAATTTGGACGTATTGTACTATGCGTCTAGCTACAAAACCTGCAATCTGCACTACACCAACTTTCCCATATTTTGATTCTATTACGATCAAATTCTTTTCGTTTTCCTTATGCACGTCACCCTGTGCAAGTTTGAATTTGCCTGGATAGTATTGAGTTTTGATAATTTTGCCAGTGATGGGAACTCGATTTACATGGACATCCAGGCCGGACATGTATGTACTGATTAAAATACCTTTTTCATGTTTCTCTAAAACTTGTTCAGTCAAGTGATCGTCTGATTTAACTATTTCTATAATATCTATTTTACCATTAAGAAATCTTCCATCTGCAGGTGCCACCACCACTCCTTCATCATCTGGTGTTTTACGAGAAGGATCTCTAAAAAATTGTAATATGAATGCGATAATTAAAAATATGATAGAACCGATTAAGATATAACCAAATAATAAAAGTAATATTGCTAGGATTAGTAATACAGCTGTTATTCTTAAAGTTCCTTTAACAAACATTTATAATCACTAGTACTAGCTAAACAGTAATAATTCTTTTATCTTCTTAGTTCAGTAATATAAAAATTTTAACATTAATTATTATTGAATTTTTATTGAAATATAAGCTGATTTTAGTAATAAAAATTGGTTAGAAAAATATTATGAAATGACAATTCGAATACATTCCAATGAACATCAATGCTATTTATATATGATTATAACATAAAGAATCACTTGAATAAATTATTATACTAATCAATAGAATTTTTGTAATTATTAGTTATATGTGATCCATTAATTTTATAACAATCTGATCAAAATTTAATCTGATCTATTATAACTGAAAGAGTGATTAACTGATGATAGAGAATAAAATTAAGACTTTGAGGAAAGCTGCAACAGTATCCACAGCTCATGATGCAGATAAGTTATGGTGCGTTATTGCTGGTAGTGAAGAATTGGTTAACAATGCAGCTTATGAGGCGATATTAGATAAAGAAAGAGTTAAAATTCTATGCAGAGAACATGTATCAAATAAAGAATCATTTATAACGCAAAAATTCGATTTCTTGTTATTATACGGTGATGTAAATAAAATAAGAGATTTAACTTCAATTAGTAAAGAACAAGGAGGCGCTTATCTTAAGATAGCTCCTTATTATACAGAAAATGAGTCAGAACTCCTCTTAGTAGTAGGTCCTGATAATCATATAAAAAAATTCATTGGAGATTGTGAAAAAAATCACCTTAAATTTACATTCTTATTAGAAGACAAAACCACAGGATTCATAGAAACTGATGTTTACTTAACAAACAAGATGCCATCAGTTATCCGTAAAACTATTGATCCTTTATTCAAAATGGCGGATATTGCTATATCAACCGTTCTAATATCTATTGAAAATGATAAAGAACGATTTAAAGAATTAGTCAAGCAGAATAAGTTATTTGTGATAGAATTCAATAAATTTTTAGAGGAGGATTAAAATTGTTTAACCTTTTTGGAAAAGATGAAGAAAATGAAAATGTTAAAAAGGATGGTCTTACTAACACTTTAGGAATTGATTTAGGAACTCTTAACACCGTGGTAGCTAAACCATCAGGAGATAAATTTGAATTATATAAAATACCTTCCGTAGTAGCAGTTAAAAAAGAAGAACCATCATATGTGCTAGCAGTTGGAGAAGAAGCTAAAGTTATGCTGGGAAGAACACCTGAAGATATAATAGCAGTAAGACCACTGCGAATGGGTGTTATAGAAAGTATAGCTCAAGCAAAAGCTCTTTTAGTATACTCCATGGAACAAGGAGCTGGAGATGGTGTAGAGAGCATTGAACGGATAGTTATTGGTATTCCTGGAGACGCTTCTGAAGTGGAGAAGAAAGCCGTAGAAGAAATAGGAGTGGAAGCGGGTGCTAAATTCGTTTTGGTTATTAGTGAAGGATTAGCAGCAGCAATAGGCGCAGGATTACCTATAGCTGATGCATCAGGGACCATGATAATTGATTTAGGTGCAGGTTCTAGTGATGTTGTTGTTATATCCTTGGGTGGAATTACAGATATTGAAACCATACGAAGCGGTGGAGATGACATAGACACCAATTTAGTGAAGCAAGTCAAAGAATCCTATAACGTAGAAATAGGCATACATGAAGCAGAAAAAGCTAAGATTAATGTGGGAATGGTTCATTCTAAAACAGAAATGAAACCGACAGGTACCCAGGTTATTGGTAAATCATTAGAAACTAACAAACCTCAAAAGATTGAGATAGATTCAATAATGGTAGCAAATGCTGCAGAACCAATAATATTGAGGTTAATAGAATCATTATCCTTTATACTTAAAAAAATATCTCCAGAACTCATAGCTGGAGTATATAATAAAACTATTATAGTTGGAGGTACCTCCCAACTTAAAGGACTTAAAGAAAGAATTTTTGAAGAAGTTGGTATTCCAGTTGAGATTTCAGATGACCCCATGACTGTGGTAGCTAAAGGAGCGGCCATAGTAGCTGCAGAACCCAGAGCATTAGAACCAGAAGTTCGTTTAAAGGCTATGAAATAATTAAATGATGAAATTAATCATCAAATAACTTTTTTTATTTTTGTTTAGATAGAAAAAAAACATTCCTCTCATACATAGTTATTCATCAAACCTCAAAAATCTGTTATGAAGAAAAATGAAGATAGTAGGAATAGATGAAGCCGGCAGAGGATCAGTAATAGGCCCACTAGTAGTGTCTGGAGTGACCCTTAAAGAAAATAGAATTAAATATCTTGAAAGACTCAAATTAAAGGATTCTAAAAAGATTTCTCCAAAAAGAAGAACTATTCTCTCTAGAAAAATTAAGAAAATAACAGAATATCATATAGTTAAAATAACTGCCCAAGATATAGATTTTTTAAGATCTAAAGACATAAATTTAAATCAAATAGAGAAAATAGCAATGCAAAAAATTATTGAAGACTCAAATGCAGCTATCTCTATCATAGATTGTATAGATGTCAAACCAGAGAGATTTAAAAACGAAATGGAGAAGGTTTTCCCGGATTTAAAAGTTATATCAGAACATAATGCAGAAGATAAATATGCAGTGGTAGCTGCAGCATCAATTGTAGCCAAAGTTGAAAGAGACTTGGAAATAGCTAAATTAAGGAAAACTTTTAGTAATATTGGATCTGGATACCCTAGCGATCCTAAAACTATTAAATTCTTAAAGAATATCTCGTACGAAGAACTACCCGACTTTGTGAGGAAATCATGGGCCACTGTAAATAGATACAAAAAATAAATTAGTTATAGGTTAATAATAAAAAATACTTAATATTTTAATTTTAAAATAAAATAAAATATTCTTCTATATTAATAAAAAGGAAATTAATAAATTTACAAATAATGTATTAATAAAATTGGTGGATAGAAATGTATCTGGGTAGAATGTTGGCTGTAGGATGTACAAATTATGGTAAATTCTTGGCTTATCGTGTTTCAAGCCGTTCTTTTCCAAATCGTATCACTAAAGGTTACGATGATCGGGTTTCTGTAATACCGCGGGAAGGTTATGAAAAAGATATGTTTAAAAATCCTTACATTGCTTATAACTGCATTAAAATAGTTGATGATGTGGCTGTGGTTTCTAACGGATCACAAACCGATGTGATCGCCGAGAAAATTGCTTCGGGAATGAATATCCGTGATGCTTTGGGATTTACCCTTTTAACCATGGATTATGAAAAGGATGATTATAACACTCCCCGCATAGCTGGAGCAACCTCATTGACAGGAGATGCTTATCTTGGAATTGTGACACATGATAATTTAATTGTGGAAAAGGTTCCAAATGGTAAAGCGGCTTACATAGCTACATATGAGCATGTTAAACCTCAAATAGTAAAGTTTTGTGCAGAAAATGCGGGTGCTGCAGCTGAATTTATATTACATGGAGAAAAATTTGCAGAATTCAGTAATCCAGTGACTTCAGCTGCAGCTTTTGGTAATATGAGTTGGAATGTAAGTGTTCTGTGAAAACTGTAAAATTTCTTTGAGAATTTAAAAATGAATCTAGAAATAATTGGTGTTAGAGGAATATCCCTACTTAAAAAAGGAGACTTTCTCAATGAAATAATTCTTGAATGTCTAATGCGGATGAATCAAGAGATTCAGGAAGGGGACGTTTTAGTAATAGCAGAAACTGCTATAGCTAAAACAGAAGGGAAAATCATTGAACTTAACGATATGATTCCTAGTTCAAATGCCCTAAAACTTGCAGCTAAGACTGGTAAAAAACCAGAGCTCGTTGAAGCAATTCTTCAAGAGTCAAAAGAAATAATCAAGGTAGGACCCAATTTTATAATTTCTGAGACTAAACATGGATTTATATGTGCCAATGCCGGGATAGATGAGTCAAATGTTGATTATGGACTGGCCACACCAATTCCCGAAGATCCAGATAGAAGTGCTTATCAAATTATGAAAAAACTTAAGGAAGCTACTGGTAAAGATATAGCAGTTATTGTATCTGATACTCAAGGTCGTGCTTTCAGGGAAGGGGCTATTGGTACTGCAATTGGAGTATCTGGTATGTGTCCTCTTTGGGATAGGAGTGGTGAAAAAGATTTATATGGTAAAGAGCTTAAAACTACCAGTATCGCTGTAGCAGATGAATTAGCTTCAGCGGCCTCAATTGTAATGGGTCAAGCTAATGAAGGTATACCTGTAGTTCTAATTAGAGGATTGAACTATTTTAAACAGCTTAAAAATGATTTTGCTGATATTAAACCTTTAATTAGGCCTAAAAAATATGATGTGTTCCTATAAATTCTAATAATTAATTTAAATCAATTGAAATAATTCACAAGTAAGTGATATTTTATGATAACTGTATTATCGGGCGGGACTGGAACCCCTAAACTTTTACAGGGTATAGCTCGCCTTATAGATCCTTTAGACATTACAGTAATTGTTAATACCTTGGAGAACTCTTATTTCTCTGGAGTATATGTAACTGCGGATATTGACACTGTAATGTACACATTAGCTGGGATCATTAACGATGCAACATGGTATGGTATCGCTGATGATACCTTTATAACCCATGAAACTTTAAATTTGATCGGGTGTGGAGAGCTTCTGAAAATTGGAGATCAAGATAGGGCAATAAAGATTCAAAAAACCCTACTTTTGGAGAATTATCCTCTTTCGAGTGTTATTGATATTCAAAGGAAGAATTTAGGCATAAAATCCAGAATAATTCCCATGAGTGATCAGAAATCCCATATTAATATCAATACTGATGTTGGCGATTTGGAGTTCCATCAGTTCCTGATTGAGTTGAGAGGCGAGCCAGAGGTTCTGAGTATAGATTATAATCAAGTTGAACCAGCTCCCGGGGTTATTGAATCGATTGAAAATTCAGATATGGTAATTATAGGTCCATCCAATCCTGTGACTTCAGTTGGTCCCATAATATCAACAAAAAATGTCCGTAATGTTCTTAAAAAATCCTATGTAGTAGGTGTATCACCTATAATTGGAGATAAACCTGTAAGTGGGCCTGCTGGCAAGTTTATGCATGCTTTAGGTTATGAAGTGTCTTCTTGGGGAGTTGCCAACATGTATAAGAATTTTTTGGATAAGTTCTTCATTGATTTAGAGGATATAGTTCATGAAGGAGAAATAGAAAAACTAATATCAGAGGTTGTTGTAACAAACACCAACATGAAAAACACCGAGGACAAAATGATGTTAGCCAGAAATATTTTGGGTGAATTTTTATGATTCAGATGACTTTGATTCAAATTGATAATTATGGTCCGTGGACTGTGACTCCTACACCTCGGGCTGAGGCTGATCTTCAGATTTTACAGTCAGAACTTTATGCAGATCTGCAGAGACAGTTTGCTGCTAAAGGTGGGTTAGTATTTTTCACCCGTTTTGATAATATGTTAGCTGTGACTAACGGTGTTGATATGGAGGACCATATTCGTATTCAAAAATCTATTGGAAACCGTTATCCGGTAACTGTGAGTATGGGTGTGGGAGCTGCTGAAACTCCTTATGATGCTCAGAGGAAGGCTACTAATGTTTTACAAAATTATGGTGGGGCCCAGTCTGAGGATAGAAAGGAGGTTTTGGCGATAGATAGTATGGCGAAGCTTGATGAGAGCTTTGTTCAGATAGCTCATATCGATATAAATGGTATCACTGATTCATTAACTGATATAATTCCTGCATATGATACTTCTTTTATCGTTAATCGTGTTCAACATTTTCTTATGAAGAAATTGATTGAGAAGGGATCTTTGCTGTTTTTTATTGGTGGTGATAACTTCATGTCTCCTTGTAATGGTTTAGAACCTCAGGGGCTTTTGAAGATTATTGAAGAAATAGAGGCTGAAATTAACATAGCGCTTAAAGCTGGTGTTGGAAAAGCTCCTACCGCTGAGAAGGCTGCTAATTTAGCAGATCTTGCCTTGGAGGAGATAAGGGGTGGATTCACCTACGATTTGGTTCATGTTATGAAAAATAATGATATTGATTGATAAATATTTTTTTGTTGAATTATTTTATCTATAGATACAATAATTTGTTGTAATAACTTAATTAATGTTATTATGATTTTTATTAATCTATTTAAAATTCAAAATTTAAAACAAGGAGTGTATCTATTGAAGTAATAGCACCTATGGCAGGTATAACTAATGGAAGATTCTGCAGTAAACTAGCCCCTAAAGGTTTTGATATGGTGACCATTGGCGGTTACAATGCAGATAAAAAGACTATAAATGCCGGGAATATGATTATCCGAAGAGGTAGAGCCGAATTTAATGTTCCAGAACCAGAGATAATAAACCATATAAACCAACAAATCAATATAATTAAAGATCAAACAGATTGGAATGGTATAGTATCCGTTAATATCCGCGCCACCACTCCTCAACCAATAATTGAAATTTCAAAATTGAAAGGTGTAGATGTGGTGGAAATAAATGCTCACTGCCAACAACCTGAGATAGTGGATTTAAAATGTGGACAGGCGTTGCTAATGGAACCTAACTTGTTAAATAAATTTACTAAAGAAGTTGTTAAAAAATCTGCAAGTAAGGTTTCAGTGAAAATACGAGCCAACACTCCAAATACTGATATAATCACAATTTCTAGAATTGTGGAAGACGCTGGTGCAGATTTTTTACATGTGGATGCTGTGAAACCCGGATATAAAAATGCAGATTACAATGTAATATCTTCTATTAAAGATAATACCGACATATTTCTAATTGGAAATAATTCCATAAATAACATCAAATCAGCTCGAAAAATGATTACTGCAGGTGCAGATGGTATATCTATGGCACGAAGCCTTAAAAATGGTATAATACCCTTTGATCTATCATTAGTATAAAATGGAATAAAATTAAAAAAAATGATCCTGTAAAAAAATTATAATAAATAGATTAACTAAAAAAAGTTGAATAAAATATAAAGATCAAATTATTATTGAGAAAAGAATCTTATAATTTATCAGTTCAAAACTAATTTGTATTATTGTAAAGTCAAAATAAAAAGGGTGTGTTTCATGTCTTTTATAGAAATAGAAAATGTCACCAAGACGTTTAAAGGCGTAGATGTTCTGAAAAACATTAACATGAACATAGATGAAGGAAGTGTTTTAGGTATTCTAGGAAGAAGCGGTGCTGGAAAATCAGTTTTAATAAATATGATGCGAGGAATGCAAGATTACAAACCAGATAAAGGAAAAATTTATTATAACGTAGCTTTATGCCCCGACTGTAGAATTGTAGACGCACCATCACGCGCTGGGAAGGTTTGTAGTATTTGTGGATGTGAATTTGAACCGTACAAAGTTGATTTCTGGAATTGTGAACGATTAATCTTCTCAGCCGTAAAAAGAAGAATATCTATAATGCTGCAGAGAACTTTTGCCCTCTATGAAGATGATACCGTAATTGATAACGTAATAAAATCCATCACCGGACACGATGAAGATGATAGCACATATATGGCCATAGATCTTATTGACGCAGTCCAACTGACTCATCGTATCACACACATCGCAAGAGACCTAAGCGGAGGGGAAAAACAAAGAGTAGTACTAGCAAGACAAATGGCAAAAGAACCCATGCTATTCTTAGCAGACGAACCCACCGGAACACTAGACCCCAAAACAGCAGAACTAATACACCAAGCACTCCTAGAAGGAGTAAAAGAAAAAGGCACAACCATGGTCATCACCTCCCACTGGCCAGAAGTCATGAAAAAACTCTCCGACCACGTAATATGGCTCGAAAAAGGAGAAATCATAGAAGAAGGTAATCCCACAGTAGTAGTGCAGAAATTCCTAGATCAGGTGCCTCTACCTGAAAAACGGGATGTAATTAAAATCGGCGGCCCCATAATTAAACTGGAAGGAGTAAAAAAATATTATTACTCCATAGATAGGGGTGTGGTAAAGGCTGTCGATGATGTAAGTTTTGAAGTGGATGAAGGAGAAATATTTGGTGTAGTAGGTTTAAGTGGTGCTGGTAAAACCACTCTATCCAGAATACTTTATGGTTTAACCGACCCAAGCAACGGGAGTATAGCTGTTAAACTGGGAGATGACTGGATAGATATGACTCAAAAAGGATTCATTGGACGGGGTAGAGTGAAACCTTATCTGGGAATACTTCATCAGGAATATAGTCTTTATCCTCATCGGAATGTGTTGGGGAATCTCACTATAGCTATTAGTCTAGAACTTCCAGCAGAATTTGCTAAAATGAAAGCTTTATATGTGCTTAAAGCCGTTGGTTTTGATGAAGAATATGCTGATAGTTTATTAACTAAATATCCTGATGAGTTAAGTGGCGGAGAGCGTCATCGAGTAGCTTTAGCTCAAGTACTGATAAAAGAACCTAATATTGTAATCTTAGATGAACCTACAGGTACTATGGATCCTATAACTCGTGTTCAAGTGACTGATTCCATAAGAAAAGCTCGTGAAGAGCTTAACCAAACTTTCCTAATCATAAGTCATGATATGGATTTCGTGCTGGACGTCTGCGACCGAGCCGGATTAATGAGAGGGGGAAAAATCTTAAGGATTGGAGAACCTCAAAACATAGTAGATGATTTAACACCCACAGAGAAAAAGAAGATGTTTACGGAGGAATAGAATGGAGTGGGAAGATTCACCATCACATGTGTGCAGGGGAGGTGATAAAAGAGCTTTAGCATTTTGTTGTCCACCAGTAAAACCCTGTCCCATATTATATGCATTGGAAGACGCTAAACTCACACCTCAAGAATATATTAATATAAAAGAAAAATTTGGAGAAAAAACCAGATTAGGCCACGGTGAAGGAACCTGTTTCGGATCCTTGGTATGGTGCTGCAAACCATCTAAACCATGTCCCTTAAGGGATATGTTAATGAAAAGAATTAATATGAGTGAAGATGAATACATGCAGCTTAAAAAATTATTATCCGAAGAATTAGTGGGATTATCTCATTCATCCATTAATGAGAGTGTTAAAGCTTTATCAGAGACTTTCAAAGTCCCTGAAGAAGAAGCTTATCACGTTCTACAGGAATGTGGTAATGATCTTAAAACAGCTATCAAGATTTTACGAATGAAGAACTTGGAGTTATAGGAATGGGTTGGACCCCCCTCTTCCTAGAAATGAATGATAAAAATGTTTTAATTGTAGGATCCGGAGAAGTCGGGACGAGGAGAGCTATAAGATTCATAGAATCCGGCGCTAATGTGATTATATTAGGAAAAATGCTTCCAATAGAATTATTAAAATTAGGAACATGTTTAAAGCCTATAGATGAAGCTCAAGAATGGATCAAATGGGCTGATCTTGTGGTAGTGGCCACTGGGGATACACAGTTAAATCAGCGTCTATCAAATCTTGCAGAAGGAAAATTATTGAATAGGGTAGACCAGCCGGAAAAAGGTGATATTATAGTACCCTCGTCTTTTTTTATAGGAAATGTGCAAATATGTATATTCACTCAAGGTAAAAGTCCTCTAATGTCAAGAGAGTTAAGAAAAAGAATAGATAAAGTAATAACAGAAGAGGATATTCTCCAAATAGAACTTCAAGATTTTACTCGTAAACTACTAAAAAGTGAAGTAAAAGACCAGAAAAATCGAAAATATTATTTAAATCATGTATTAAAGGATGAAAAGATTGAAGAGCTGCTAAAAGAAGGGAAACTAGAAAGCGCCAAAGCATACGTTGATAATTTTTTTAAAAAATCCTTTAATCTTTAGTTTTCGGGGTTAATATAATGATTCTGAATGTAAGAGTGGATCATCAGACTGCAGATATAGCTCAGATAGAAAGATCAACCCAAGAATTAGATATTATTTCCCAAGAAATCCAGGGGAAATGTGGTATCCACGAGTATCTTTACTTAAAGACATGTAACCGAGCAGAAGTTTATCTGATTTCAGACCAGCTAAAAGAAGATGATTTATCATTGGATCTATCTAATTTCGCGGTTGAAACAGATAAAGATGCATTAAGGCATCTTTTAAGGCTAGCATCAGGATTAGAGTCTATGATAATAGGTGAAGACCAAATACTCGGACAAATAAAAGACGCCAGAAAAAAAGGTCTTAAAGAGGAGTGTATGGGGCCTATTTTAAAAACTATTTTTACTAAAGCAGTTCATGTGGGCCAAGTGGTTAGGAAAAAAACGCACATAAATCAGGGATCAATATCCATTGGAACTGCAGCTGTAAAGCTCGCTGAATCTGTACATGGTGATTTGAAATGTAAAAAAGTGTTGGTTATTGGTGCAGGTAAAATGGGCACTCTGGTTGCTAAGGCTCTGGTGGAGAAGAAACTCAAAGCAATAGTTGTGGCTAATCGTACTTATAATAGTGCTGTTAGATTAGCCTGTGAATTAAATGGATATGCTATTCACTTCGACAGGTTACATGAAGCCATGCGGGATGCTGATGTGGTTATAAGCGCAACTGGAGCACCCCATCACATATTAACATGTAAAGATGTGGAAGAATCAGTTCCTGCTGAGAATCTTTCCCAGCTGGTGATGGTAGATATTGCCAATCCAAGGGATATAGATGAAAATGTTAGAGGATTAGGTGTTAAACTATTCAATATAGATGATTTAAGGTTTATAGCCGATGAAAATCTTAAAATGAGGGAATCAGAGGTTTCTGAAGCGGAAAAAATCGTAGAGAATGAACTGGAACTTTTGGAAAAATCATTAAAACATCTGGAAGTTGAGCCCATAATAGCTCACATACGGGCTAGTGCTGAAGAAATAAGGCGAAAAGAAATCATAAAAGCGTTGAAAATGTTGGGTGACCTTAATGGTAAGGAGAAGATTGTTGATGATTTGACTCAAGTAGTGGTAGACCATGTCTTCTGTGATATAATTAAAAATATAAGGAATGCTGCTGAAAAAGACGACATCATAGTTATGAAAGCCGTTGAAACTATTTTCTTAGAAAAAAAATAAAGATTATGTGTAATGTTAATAAATTATAAATTAATAATGTCTAAATTCATTAATACCAAAGCTTGATAATTAAGAACTATTGACTTTTCTATGATAATTAAAATCTTTTGAATTTTTTATGAATTGATTTAAGAATTAGATTTAATATTTTAATAGAATTTCAGAAAAAAAGAAAAAAAATAGTAAATTTAATCTAAGCAAACATTCCTTTAGGCTGGTCGTTGTCCTTTTTGAATTGTTTTAATGCATATTTAATTTGATCCCATGTTATTAATTCTCCATTCTCATATATGGCCTTATGTAAAGCTACTTTTAAAACACGATCTTTAATATCCCTTCCGGACATTCCTTTCGTATAATTGACCAATTTTTTAAGGTCAAATTCAATTGGAATGGGTAATGATTTCACGTAAAGCTCAATAATAGCTGATCTATCCTCATCGTTAGGTAATGTGAATTCTATTTCCTCTTCAAATCTACTTTTTATAGCGAAATCTAGGAGATGAGGATTATTAGTGGCCCCTATAGTAACCACTCCTTTATTATAGTCTATTCCATCCATTTCAGTGAGTAAAGCATTAACAACTTCAGATACGTCTCCTCTAAGCGATTGGTATTTTCTATCAAGACCGATGGCGTCAATTTCATCTATAAATATCACTGAAGGGGCTGTGATTGATGCTGCTTCAAATAATTCGTGTATTTGTCGAGCTCCATCCCCCACATGCTCACCTATCAAGCTAGTAGCTTTTATGAGGAATAATGGCACATTAAGCTCATTAGATAATGATTTAGCCAGCATGGTCTTTCCAGTTCCAGGTGTGCCGTGAAATAACACATTACGGGGAGCCCATTCACCGAAGTGTGATGGATCTTGCAGGTACTTCATAATGATCTTACATTTAGTTTTAGCCCGTTCCTGTCCAATTACATCCTCCATTTTAATATTGCTATCCAGTCTCCTGATTTCTTTAGATTCTTCTATTTCCATTAGTATAATGGAAGTTTGTACAGTTATTTCAGAGTTATCTGGATGCGCTTTTATTATCTTGAAGGCGTAATCTGGTAATAATTTCTGATCAAAAATAAATGAACCCTCATTTACTGTGAATCCTTCCCATTGCTCTCGGGCATAGAGTTCAAAAAGTTCTTTATTGAATATTTCTATTCTAGGGTTCTCCACCAAGTTACACAGGAAAGGATAACCAATAGGTTGAAGTACAACTAGTTTAGCTTCTTTTTTAGGTTTTTCCGGGACTCTTGATGTCTTTTTATCTGATATAATTGGATCAGAGATTATATTGTTAAATTTCACTAAGTAATCACCACTAATAATTTTTTAATCATAAACATATATACTTTGGGCCTAAAAACAACACAACAAAAAATTTGATAAATAATGTTAACATGAATAAAAAAAAAATAATATAAATTTATTCATTAATTTTTCAAAATATTATTGTAAGCCTTCTGCATTAATAGAGCATCCTCATCTAATCGAGGAGTTTCACAGATTACAGTTACATTCCAGCCTCTTTCTGCAATTTCCTCAAGAAGTGGTTCCAGTGGAGGCCCATAACTATACTCAAAAAGAGCATGATGTCTTCTCTCACCTTTATCCGTGAATTCTATGTTCGTGAAGTGACTATGCAGTGATTTTAAACCTAAACCCTCTTCTAATTTCTCAAATATTATCCCATAATCTTCTTTACTTTTTATTCCACCACCTGATCTGGCATGTAAATGTGCAAAGTCTATTGTAGGGGTAAAGTTTTCATGTGTCCGGCATATCTCTATAATCTCCTCTAAACTACCAAGCTGTGATTTTTTACCCGTAGTCTCAGGTGCGAAGGTATAATTAGAAACACCCATGGACTCTAATTTCTCATTTAAAACATTAATTGCACTATGAAGCTTCATCATTGCTTCAGTGGGAGTATATTTAGTATAAAATCCCGGATGAAAGACTATCCTGTATGCATTCATCCATTCGGCAGCCTTTGCTGATTGAATTAATCTTTGGATGGATCTTTCAATTACATCATCCTTATTCGATGATAAATTGATATAGTACGGGGCATGCATAGAAATAATTACATCATTTTTTTTAGAGTTCTTTTTAAGCTTTAAAGCTGATTGTTTAGAAATACGCACACCATATGTTGCCTGATATTCATATGCATCTAATCCTTTTTTACGTATATAATTACAAACACTTACAGTTTCACCCCTATATCCTAAAGGATTTCCTGCAGGGCCGAATCTCACATTAGATGTCAATTTAACCACGTTATTATGTTCAAATCGAACGAAATTGAAATAGTAAAAAATTTATTTTAAAATTAATTATTAACATTAATAAACTTAAAGAATTTTTTTTATTTCCTTATTTGGATATCTTGATATGCAGATAAAGCAGCTACAGCCCCTTCAGAACATGCAATCAACCACTGATTGTTTCCAATCGTTACGTCACCAGCTGCATAAACACGTGGAAGGTTCGTTCTTTGACCTTTATCTGTAATTATATATCCACCATGTTCATCAATTTCTACCCCCATATCCCGGGCCAACTGAGTGGAGGGTATTTCACCAACAGCTACGAATACACCATCTGTAACAACTTCCTCTTTTTTTCCTGTTTTATTATTATATAAAACAGCGCTTTGAACCAATTGATCACCTTTAATCTCCTTCAACTCAGAATTCCATATAAGAGGTATATCCTTATCTTCTAAAAGCTTCTGCAAATAAATTTCCGCCCTAAGTTCGTTTCTACGGTGAACCATAGCTACTAAAACTCCGATACTATCCAGATATATCGCCTGCTGCGCTGCGCTATTACCCCCACCCACGACGAGTACTCTTCGACCTACAAATAATGGGCCATCACAAGTAGCGCAGTAAGAAACTCCCCGTCCTAAGAATTCAGCTTCACCCGGAACATTAAGAAATCTATGCTTACTACCTGTAGCTAATATAACGGATTTAGACATGTAATTCCCCTTAGTGGTGGATACTCTCAATAGCTCTTCGTTATATTCCACCTTCTGCACTTCCTCCAATTCTTTTATTTCAGCATGTTTCATAGTTTGAGTTTTCATAAGTTCTATCAATTTTCTCCCAGATATCATATCAAAACCTGGATAGTTTTCCATGAGCGGCACCATCAATCCAGTTCCACCTACTAATGCCTTCTCTAAAACCAGAGTCTTGAAGTTCTGTCTGCCGGAATAAATAGCTGCTGTTAATCCCGCAGGTCCTGAGCCAATTATCACCATGTCATAATTATCCATACTCGATCAATCCTTTAATCTAATTCGTTATTTAGTCTATCAACTTAATTAATTTATCTTTTAAAAGTTTATTAACTAATTTACCATCAGCTTTCCCCTTAAGAGACTTCATAACCATCCCCATCAACGGTCCCATAGCAGCCATTCCCCTCTGCATAATAATATCATTATTTAAGGAGATAATATCATCAATAATCGTCTCTACTTCCTCATTTGACAGTTTTTCCAACCCTTCCTTTTTAACCGCTTCACGGACCGAATATCCATTTTTAGCCACACTTCGCAATACTGCAGTGATGGAAGCTGTCGGGATCTTATTTTCATTAATGTAAGAGAAAACTTTTTCTAAAACCTTTAAATCCAATGAATCAACATTTAATCCCTCTCTTTTAAGTTCTTTGATAGTGTAAGCTAGAGTTGATGCGATTATTGGTGAATCTAAATTATATATCGCATCAAGTTTTTCAAAATCATCTACTTTATCATTTTTAACCAGCTGCGTGGCCAAATCTTCGCTCAATCCATGTTTAACAATTATACGATTCCGTTTTTCACTAGGAAGTTCAGGAAGATTGTTTTCTATTTGCTCTAGATACTTACGAGATATGCTAATAGTAGGTATATCTGTTTCAACGTACATTCTACTGGCAGTAGGCAGTGGTCGTAGATATTCTGAGCTCCCATTATCCAACGCCTTTCTAGTTTCTTCAGGAATATATCTAAAGGCTGTTTTTGATCTTCTTTGAACTTCTATGAGAGCATTTCTGGCTTTTTTTTCATCCTTATCTGCCACCATAATGAAAGCATCACCTTTTAATGCCTTAATAATTTTATTTACAGCTTCAACTTCTTCCCGCGTTATTCCGTATGAGGACAGCTCGTCGGTGTGGAATATGCCCGATACACCCATTTTTTTAGCGTATCCTGCAAGTTCTGTTCCGAATCTTCGGTCAGGCTGGATAATCCTTCCAATTAAGCCTGCGAATCCATTGAGTTTAATAGCCAGAACACTACCTCCTTTGGATAATGCCTTAGACATTATCTTTGACTCAGTATCTTTAAAGACAGCTCCCACATCAAATATTTCATTATCAATACTTGCATCTCTTTTTTGGAGCTCATCTTTAATTTCAAGAAGATTTATCTGTCTTTTAACCTCATTTTCAACCATTTTAGGCATTAAATCCAGATCTTGAACTCCTTTAATCTCTACTCGAGCACCATCACTGATGGATATATTTAAATCCTGGCGTATAGTTCCGAGTCCCCGCTTGACTTTAGTGCTTCGCAGTATCTGACCTATTTGATATGCCACTTCCTTAACTTGCTGAGGGTTATGGATACTAGGATCAGTTGTTATCTCCACTAAAGGTATTCCTAATCTATCTAACCTGAAATTAGTTTTTCCTTTCTCTTCATGCATTCTTCTGGCTGCGTCTTCCTCTAAGCATAAATTCTCTATAAATACTTTTCCATAGTCTGTTTCCAGATAACCATTAGTAGCTACTAATCCCGTCCTTTGAAACCCTCCAGTATTACTTCCATCTATAACCTGTTTTCTCATAACGTGAAATTCATCTACAATCTGCATGTTAACTAACGAAGCAATTATAAGAGATATTTCCAGAGCTTCTAGGTTTAAGGGTTGTGGCGGTTCTTCATCAGCTTCAACTAGGCAAGTGTGTTGATCATAGGATTCATAGATAAATTGAAGTTTGCGTCGGGATTCTTCAAATGCTGCCCGGTCGATTTTACCCAACTCGCTTTGAGTGGGTCTTAAATACCTTAAAATCTTAAGTTGTGGTTTTTTATCAGTGAGACTATTTTCACATGGACAAAACAGTTTTTCATTCGTGTTAAGCTGCTGGTGTATCTCTAAACCCATTTTAAGACCTAATTTCTCATAATCCATTAAAAATCACCTATTAATAAAATATTAAATTAAAAAATATTTTTGGGATGTTTTAATTCGGATTTCACCCTTCAAATTAGTTTGCATTATATTTTTCACTTCATCCAAATCCTGAGTTTGACCTAAAGTCCATACCAGTTTAACATAGGCTGTCTCTGGTAACATATCCAAAACGGGAAATACTCCAGAGTCTAGAAGTTTACGTCCAGTGCTGTAGACATTCATATTAACTCTTCCGTATAGACATTGGGAAGTCATTACCACTGGAATTTCATTATCATTTGCCCGTTGGAGTGCAGGTATCAATTCTTCCGGACAATGCCCTAATCCTGTACCCTCCAACACTAAACCCTTGAATCCTTTATCAACATAATAATCTATTATATCCGCAGATATACCAGGATAACTCTTTATTAAAGCAACATCCTCTTCCAATGCATCATAAATTTTAATTTCATCTTGACTTCTTCTTGTATAATCTATGCTTTTATCCAAAATTTCTAAATTACCATTTTGAATACTAGCAAGAGGCTGAGTGTTTATGCTGCGAAAAGTATCCCGCCGAGATGTGTGCATCTTCCTAACCTTAGTACCCCGATGCAAATAAGTCTGAGAGTCATTCATAGTGGAATGCATACACACCAAAACTTCAGCTATATCTGATTTTGCAGCTGTAACAGACGCCATCAGATTCAGGAAAGCATCACTAGATGGTCTATCTGAACTCCTCTGTGCGCCTGTTAAAATTATAGGAACAGGAGTATTTAAGATAAAACTCAATGCTGCTGAAGTGTAATGCATAGTGTCAGTACCATGCGCCACTACAACACCATCAGCACCATTATTAACCTCATCAACTATTTTACGAGCGGTTTTAATCCAGTACTCTGGTTTCATGTTCTCGCTTAAAATATTCAATATCGCCTTCCCTTTAATGTTAGCCAGCTCCAATAGTTCAGGGTTTGCACGTAAAAGGTCATCTGCAGTGAAGGCTGGATGGACAGCGCCAGTTTTATAATCAATTATCGATGCAACCGTTCCCCCAGTAGATATTATAGATATATCATCCTTATCAGGATCATTCTTTACATCAAGTATAGGTAACTCTATTTTAGGTTTTTCTCCCTTCTCCAAGAGTTCAACTTTTGCATCAGTTACATCAACACCTACATTATAACCATTATATAATTTAAGCACCAGGTGCTTATCATCCGCTCCTGTGGCCCTATTTAAAACCATACCCTTGTATTCTACTTTGTTTTTAGTTATTAAAATAATGTCACCAATAGATATGTCACATGAATCTAAAAATTCCTTACAAACACCTTTGTAACTCATATAATCCCTCTTAATTTTTACATTCAAAGCTTTTACACTTAATTTTTTGATGAATTTTGAAATATAATATATATTAATATCTGAATATCAAATTACTTTATTATTATGAATAATAAAAGAATTTTAAAATTTTTCAGTGAATTAAAAATAGAATATTTAGAAATCATTATAAACCACATATACAATTTGGAATAAAAAAATAATATATATAAATTTTAATCTTTCCAAACTAAATCTAAACCTATTGGAGCGTGATCAGAGCCCATAACATCTGATAAAATGTAGGAAGATTCTACATGTTCCATTAATTCAATGTTCACAAAAAAATAATCTAATCTCCAGCCTACATTCCTTTCCCTGGCTTTGGTGCGATAACTCCACCAGCTATATTGATCTGGTTTCTTATTAAACTCTCTGAAGGTATCTACATATCCTTCACTCAAAAATTTGTTTATCCAAGCTCTTTCTTCTGGTAAGAATCCTGAGATTTTCTCGTTTTCTTTAGGTCTGGCGATGTCTATTTCTTTATGAGCGGTATTAACGTCTCCACAGACCACTAGGTTTCTCCCTTCATCTTTAAGTGCATTTATGTATTCCAAGAATGCATCGTAGAAATCTATCTTGAACTGCAGCCTTTCGGGGGATCTTTTGCCATTGGGAAAGTATATGTTGAATAGAACGAAATCTACATAATCAGCAATTAATATTCGTCCTTCTCGGTCGAATTCATCAATTCCAAAACCAGTTTTTACTGTTTCTGGCTTTATATTTGTGTAAATAGCCACGCCACTATAACCTTTCCTATTCGCCTCGGAAAAATAGGTTTGATAACCTTCGATGTTCCTTATATCTGGTGGGAATTGTTTTCGAACTGCTTTTGTTTCTTGAATGCATAAAATATCTGGTTTTTCGGTAATAAGCCATTTTTTAAAGCCTTTTCTATGAACAGCTCTTATCCCATTTACATTCCAACACCAAATCCTCATTTTCCTCATTTTATATCCTCTCAATATACTATAATCAAATAAAATTTGTGTAGTTTAATTTTTTTTTGTTGAAGATCTTAAAATAATCTATTAAATTTTTAGAAAATGAATATAATCATGTTTCTTTCGGATTAAAAAGTTTAAATTATTATATATAGTATTTTATTCTTTGAATTATTTTATACAATTTACTACTTGTTTTGTTTGGAAACAATTTTAACTATTATTTTTTATTAAATGATAATAAGTTCTTTGAAACATCTCTTCCAGATTTTATATTAATAAATCTTAATCTACCTAAAAACGTGGAAAAAAAGTTTTAAAAGAAATGAGATGATAATCAAAGAATTAGATGTATGCCTCTAATGATTTTACCACCTCATCATCAGAAGAGGATATGGTTAAAGTTTATTGGAATTGTGCTTAATTCTTTTTATAACCAAAACAGTTAATCTGGGTCCTATTTTATTCCATCGAATTTTGACCCAATAGGTCAAACTACCTAGAATTTGTGAGTTTAAGGAAAGAGAATCAATAGTTTCCATATTTAAGCTTTTTGGTGTCCTGACTTATATTTTATGATTTATATTTTTTTTCAAATTTCCTCCATGATCCAACTATAGAAGATTCAAATCTTTCCAACTTATTTAATATCGCCTTACGAATAGTAGCGGTATCTATTTCATTTTCACCTTCTAATTCTTTCTCTAAATCATCTGTAATTATATCCACTAAAGTTAAATCCTCATTTCCCTCTAAAGTGTAACCCGCATCTATGGCTGCCTTCAACATAGCTCTTTTAAACTTCTCCGGATCAAATGTTTCTACAGTGCCATCCTTCTTTTTAACTTTTATAACTTCATTCAACCAAAATCACCCATTTTTATATTGAAATTGCTAGATAAATCCTTTAATAATCTCTGATAATTCTCTTTTAGAAATTTCTTTTAAATTTTTTAATTTAAATTTTCCCTAGCCCATTCTGAACCTGCATTTAATATTTCCAGGTTAATTTGAATCAATTTAGGATTTTTACTGAAAGTGTGTTTAATTGCATCTTTGAAAACTTCTTGAGAAAGTCCTGTAGATTGGATTTGTGCTATAACACCTAACATAGCAGTATTAGCTGCTTTAACAACTCCAAATTTCTTAGCAATTCTAACAGCAGGTACCCGTATCATTTTAACGTCTTCTTGAGCTTTGAATCCACCTAATTCAGTATCATAAAGGATAATTCCTCCTTTTTTAACTCGATCAGCGAATTTCTCCAGGGATGGCTCATTCAAAGCCACCAGTAAATCTGATTTATGAGCAGTGGGTAAATTTATAGTTTCCCCTGATATAACCACCGTACAATCAGATGTTCCTCCACGTTGCTCAGGACCATATGCTGGATAAAAAGAAACATATCGTCTGGAATTATAAGCAGCTTGAGCCAATGTAAGACCCATACTCATAACACCCTGTCCACCAAAGCCTGATATCTTAATAACCCGCGGAATAAAATCCGAATCATGCTGGGCTTCTATATTTTTCTCACCAGAAACCTCAAATATTTCATTAAGTGATTCCTTAGAAAAATCACTGGTACCTCGACAAAGCTTTTCCACTTCATTACTCCTGTCCCTAAATTCAACTAATGGAAATTCTTTCATCATCTCTTCATTTAAGAATTTCTGTGCCCCCAAAGCATCTTGTTTAAGGTTAGTGGGGCAAGGTGACAAAACTTCCACAAAAGCATATCCTTTACCCTCCTTCTGAATCTGTAACGCCTTAATAACAGCTTTTTTAGCTTTTCGTATGTGAAAGGGATCAGAAAGTGAAACTCTTTCGATATAAACTGGAGCATCAAGATTATTTAATAATTCACACATGTGCAGGGGGTATCCTGCAAATCTTGGATCCCTACCTGTGGGACAGGTGACGGTTACTTCTCCCAGCAATGTGGTGGGTGCCATCTGCCCTCCAGTCATCCCATATACGGTGTTATTAATGAAGAACACTGCCAGTTTTTCACCCCTATTAGCAGCTTGGATAGTTTCATTAAGACCTATTGATGCTAGATCTCCATCTCCTTGATATAATATCACCACAGCATCGTCTTCAGCCCTAGATAATCCAGTCCCGACGGCAGGTGCCCTCCCATGGGCTACCTGAACATGCCCACAGTCAAAATAATAATAAGCAAACACAGCACATCCTACGGGACTAGTCATAACTATTCGTTCTTGAATATCCAGTTCAGTAATAGCTTCTGCTATAAGTTTATGCAATATTCCATGTCCACATCCTGGACAGTAATGAGTCGCAGTAGGCGCACTACCACCTTTCCGTGGGAACTCACTGAGCATGGATGGTGGTTTTCCTATTATCTTATCTTCTAATTCATTATTATTCATGGAAGTTTTCCTCCTTACTGTTTACACTAACTTCCCGAATCTTATTCATAATACTATCCACATCCATGAGATTACCTCCCATGCGATTCACCAGTTCAACCGTACGATTGCAGTTTATTGCAAGTATAATATCCTCCATCATTTGTCCATTACTCATTTCCACAGATATAAAACTGCATTTTAGTTTTTCTGCTATTTTTTTAAGCTTGTCATTTGGAAATGGGAATAATGTTTTCAGACGGAAAAGCCCAGTTTTTATACCCTCCTCTCTGGCGAGATCTACTGCGGATCGTGCTATTCTACTGCTTATTCCATAAGATACTAGGATTATCTCAGCATCATCCACTAAATATTCTTCAAATTCAACTTCATTCTTCTTTATTTCATCATATTTAGTTTGGAGTCTGTAGTTGAAATTTTCCAACTGCTCAAAGTTAAGGAATATGGATGTAACAAGATTGTTTTTTGTCTCCATAGTTCCGCATACAGCCCAAGTAACATCTATTTTGGGTTCTACTGATTCTATTGGAAATTTGAGGGGTTCAACCATTTGACCCAACACACCATCGGCTAATATAACTACGGGGTTACGATATTTTTCCGCTAATTCAAATGCTTTCATGGTGAAATCACACATTTCCTGCACTGAATTAGGTGCTAAAACAATGTTACGGTAGTTACCATGCCCACCACCCTTCACCATCTGGGTGTAATCCGATTGTTCAGGTCCAATGTTGCCTAATCCAGGTCCAGCTCGCATAATATCTACCACAACACAGGGGAGTTCAGCACCTGCTAAAAATGATATTCCTTCCTGTTTAAGACTTATCCCTGGGCCAGATGATGCTGTCATTACCCGGTGACCTGCGGCAGAGGCACCGTATACCATATTTATTGCCGCTTCCTCTGATTCAGCCTGTACAAATTTTCTACCCACAATTGGGAAGTATTTTGAGGCTTCGTGGAGGATTTCAGTGGCAGGAGTGATCGGATAACCGAAGTAACAGTCACAACCAGCATACATGGCCCCTATTATAATTGCTGTGTTTCCTTTAATTAATTGAGTTGCCATATAGATTTTTCCTCCAATTAATAGTTATAATAATAAAATTCAGAATTTATCTTACAATTTATTTTCTTCCCTGTTCTTTCTTTTTATAGGTATATGAACCTCGATAGCTAATGGTTCTGGGCAAGTGTAATAACAGTCACCGCACCCTGTGCATCCTTCTCCATCATAGACGACATAGTGGTATCCTCGTGGATTTATATCATTACCTATTTTCAGAACACCTTTTTTACAGGCTAATACACATCTTTCACAAGCTTTACATTCTAACGTGTTAATTAAGGGATAAGGATTTTTCTTTTTCATGTTTTCAGACATAATTATTCATCTTTCATTTTAGATTTTACTAATAATAGAAGAAATTCAAATTTTTTTTTATTTATGTTAAAAACATATTTTTTGAAAGAATTTCTAATTTAAAAAACAAATATTAATCAAGAAAAAAAGAGTTTATTTAAACCTGTTTTTCCTGATCTTTGGTTCTAATTTCTATTCTTCTTATTTTACCGCTGATGGTTTTAGGTAGTTCATCAACAAATTCAATGATTCTTGGATATTTATAAGGAGCAGTTACCTGTTTAACATGGTTTTGAATCTCTAATTTCAATTCTTCTGATGGTTCATAACCCTTGGCAAGCACTATTGTAGCTTTCACTACTTGCCCACGTATTGGATGTGGAGTGCCAGTTATAGCGCATTCTAGAACTGCCGGATGGGATATAACGGCGCTTTCCACCTCAAATGGCCCAATTCTATAACCAGAACTTTTAATAATATCATCATTTCTTCCCACAAACCATAAATAACCATCTTCATCCATCCATGCATTATCTCCAGTGTGAAAATAACCTTGATACCATACTTCATCTGTTTTTCTCTGATCACGGTAATATCCGCTGAAAAGACCGGGAGGTTTACCATCTATAGTTTTTATAACTATTTCACCTTCCTCACCCACATCACATATCTTACCATCTTTATCCATTAATTCTATAAAATATCCAGGTGAGGGTTTTCCCATGGATCCTGGTCTAGGTTTCATCCACGGGAAATTAGCAACAGATATCACACTTTCTGTTTGACCAAATCCTTCCATCAACTTTAAACCAGTGAATTCATGAAATTTATTATACACTTCTGGATTTAAAGGTTCTCCTGCGGTTACAGCATATTTAAGAGTTGAAAAATCATATTCAGAAAGGTCCTCCTTAATCAAAAATCGATAAATTGTTGGTGGTGCGCAGAATGTTGTGACACCATACTTAGATGCTTTCTCTAGCATACGTGCTGCATCAAAGCGTTCATAATCATAGACAAACACGCTGCTTCCTGCAATCCACTGACCATAAATTTGACCCCACATAGCCTTCGCCCATCCAGTGTCAGCAACAGTGTAATGTAATCCATCTTCCATTACATTCTGCCAATACTTGGCTGTGATGATGTGACCCAATGGATAAGTGTTATCATGTTGCACCATTTTAGGAAGTCCTGTGGTGCCTGATGAAAAGTAAACAAATATTGGGTCATCATTTCCCCAATTTAATATGGGAGGTTCAAATTTGGATGATGCTTTTTGGATTTCTTCACGGAAATTCAACCATCCTTCCCTTTTTTCATCACCTACGAATGCTTTTATAATATTCATTCCATTTAACTGTTTTTGTGCTTCGTCGAAGTATTCCGGAACACCATCTTCACTAATACAAACCACCATCTTGATCCCCGCCTTTTCTACACGGTATACGATGTCTTTGGTTTTAAGCATGTGAGTAGCAGGTATTGTTATTGCTCCAATTTTATGCAAGGCTAATATACAGAACCAGAATTCATAACGACTTTTTAAGGTGAGCATTACTCTGTCACCCTTCTTTATTCCTAATTCTAAAAAGAAGTTAGCTGTTTTATCGCTGTAATCTTTGAGTTCTTTAAAAGTTAAAATTTTTTCTTCATCATAATCATTGCACCATACTATGGCTATTTTATCTGGATATTGACTGGCGTATTCATCCACCACATTGTAAGCGAAATTAAAGTTTTCAGGTACTTTAATGATGAAATTTTCTTTAAATTCATTATATGATTCAAATTCTATCTGAGTAACAAACTTGTTGAGTAAAGATGACATAATTTTACTCCCTCATTTTATTTTTTAAGGCTTATTTTTATTTAATTTAATAGAACAAAATAATTATGAATATTTTATAATTAATATAAAAAATAATTATTTTTTTTATTGGATTTATAGAACAATTGCTAAAAATTTGGCTGTTTTATTTTCTAAAGCTTCCATAGCATGGCTATAAGAAGAGTCAAAGAATATTGAATCACCCTTATTTAAAATTACTTCATTATCATGGATATAAAACTTTAAAGAACCTTCTACGACGTAATCAAACTCTTGTCCAGGGTGTGAATTAGTATTAGGCTTGCTAGTATATTGTTGAGGTTCAACTGTCACGATGAATGGCTCTGCCTTTTTGTGGATGAATTTTTCAGCTAGATTTTCGTAGTGGTACTGTTTCCTTCTTTCCACGTTAACTCCTTTATTCTTTCGAGTTACCGTGAAAATGTTCATTCTAGTTTCTTCTCCAGTTAAAAGCAATCCCATATCCACATTCAGTTTATGTGCAATTTCAAAAAGTATACTCGCGGGTATGTCAGAGGAAGCATCCTCATACTCAATGTAGATATTTAGGGGAATATTTAAATACTCCGCCATTTCTTCTTTGCTAATTTCAGATAATTCCCTTAATTCTGAAATTCGTTGAGCTATTTCCTTAATTTTTTCCTTCATTTATTACACCAATATGTTTTAAGGTTAATAATTCAAATTAAATGATGTAAAAGTATTTTTATTTTAAATTTATCAATTGTGTTTATTATATTTTAATTCTATTTTTTTCTTTTTATATTCAAAAATAAAAAATTATTTTAGATATCAAAAAATTTTGTGTATGATTTGGTTTAAAAATAATCTAATATATAATGATTGTTAATGATAAATTGTTTGAAATTATTTTAATATATATTTCTAAATATAATAATAATTTATACTAAAAAAGATTAGATATTATTGTAGAAATAAAAAGAAATATACGAGAACCCAGAAAGAATAAGTCACTTGTATAAAATTATTTCTGTAAACTTAAACGAATTTCGGTAAAAAAATATTCTGAGGGAACATTTTTCATGAACATTTACGCTTTAACTTCCCTTATAGCAGCAGTAATATGCTTTTTCATAGGTAATTTTATTTATTATAAAAATCCAGAAAATCAGTTGAACAAATTAGTAGCCATCCTATCGATCTTAGTAGCTTTTTTAGCCTTCACCGAATTCGGATATCGTCAAGCAGAAACGGTTACTACTGCCATATTCTGGTTGAAGTTAAGTGCATTGTGGCCTATTGTACCAGCAATTCTAATAAACATATCTCTAGTATTTACTGGTAGAAAAGAACTGTTTAAACATAAATTAACTTATTTTTTAATTTATACACCAGCATTCATTATTACAGTCGTAGGATTAGGAACTAGTCCAATCCCAGTCCATGAATATTGGGGCTGGACCTATAGTTTAAATCCTATAACACCATTCTTCGCAATTTTGAGTATTTGGAGTATTTTTGGAGGAATATTAACTTCTTTACTCATTTTAACATATTATTTCGATACAAAAGAAGAATTAGAGAAAAAACAAACCAAATACATTTTTTTAGGCCTCTTTGCACCTTTAATATTCAGTCTAAGCACTGACTTGATTTTACCATTATCATCTATACGAATCCCAGAGTTAACAATGACCAGCATCACCGTTGGTTTAATATTTATTGCTTATGGCATATGGAGATACCGTTTCCCAGTATTAACCCCCGCTATGGCTGCCGATAAAATAATATCAACCATGTCCAACTTTCTAATCATATTAAACATCCAAAAAAAGATCTTACTAGTCAACCAAAGTGCATTAAATCTACTAAAATACTCGAAAGAAGAATTAATAGGTAAACCCTCGGAATTGATCTTCAACACAGGGAAGCAAGAAGAGGAATTATTCCAAAATATAAATCTAAATGAAATTGGGATAATAAAAACATTTGAAACCACAATTAAAACTAAAAAAAATGAATTTAAACCAGTTTTAATGTCTGTATCCATAATTAAAATCAGCGAAAAAGAACCTTTAGGTTTAGTGTGTATTGGAAGCGATCTAACAGAAGAAAAGGAAATAAAGAAAGCATTAGAAGAATCAGAAAGACTATACTCCACATTGGTTAAAACAGACCCTGATTCCATCATCACCACCGATCTAGATGGGAAAATAGTTTACGCCTCACAACACACACTACTATTGTATGGTTTCGAAGATTCCCATGAATTGATAGGGAAAACTATTTTCGACCTAATAGTACCTGAGTGCCAAGAAAAAGCTAAAAATGATCTGAAAAAAACTCTCAATGAGGACATCATAAGAAATTTAGAATATAAATTACTCAAAAAAAATGGAACACAATTCATAGGAGAATGGAACATTGCCCTAATTAGAGATTTACAAGAAAATCCTGCAGCATTCATGACCACAGCTAGGGATATAACTCACCATAAGAATATTGAAAAAAAGATGCAAGCATCTCTCCAAGAGAAAGATGTTCTTTTAAAGGAAATACATCATCGAGTGAAAAATAATCTTCAAATAATCTCAAGTCTACTTAATCTCCAATCGATGTATATCGATGATAAAGAAGCTTTTAATGTTTTTAAAGAAAGTCAGGATCGTGTTAAATCAATGGCCATCGTTCATGAGAAACTTTATCAATCCGACAATTTTGCAGAAATTAATTTCTCTGAATACTTAAAAAACTTAGCATCTAGCATTTATAGCTCTTATGGAGTCGATATGGGTATTATAAAGCTGAAAATAAGTGGGGATAATACATCCCTAGATATAAATAATGCTATTCCCTGTGGTCTAATGATTAACGAATTATTAACCAATGCTATAAAGCATGCATTCCCCCAAGGGAGATTAGGAGAAATAAACATTGATTTCCATAAAAAAAATAATGAATATATTTTAACTGTGCAAGATAATGGTATAGGTCTTCCAAGAGATTTAGACCTCGAAAAAACTGAATCATTAGGCATGCGATTAATAAACAGTTTAGTATCACAATTAGATGGAAAACTTGAAGTTACATCCAATAATGGAACCAAATTTAAAATCATATTTTGAATTATTTAACATTTTTACAATATATAGTCAAAAAATCGTAAGAATTTTTTTAAATGATTTAAAAATTCATAATATCTAAAATTAAGAGTTAATTTTGAAATAAATATAAATGAAATTTTTAGGAGGGATTTAAACTGAATCTGAAAATTATAATCGTCAAATTAGAATCTCCAGAAGACTGTAACATGATACTAGGGCAGAGTCATTTTATAAAAACCGTGGAAGATCTTTATGAGGCTATTTACAATACTGTTCCCCAAGCAGAGTTTGGTATAGCCTTTGCTGAAGCTTCAGGTGAATGTTTAGTTAGATCGGCAGGTAACAATAAGGAATTAAAGATACTTGCATCTCAAAAAATATTGGACTTAGCATGTGGTCACTCTTTCCTGATATTTCTTAAAAATGCCTTTCCCATAAACATCACTCAACGCATAAAAAGCGTTCCTGAAGTTGTAAATTTGTATTGTGTCACGGGGAATCCAGTTGAAGTGATAATTGCGGAGACCATGCAGGGCCGGGGGATAATGGGAGTAATAGATGGATCAAGTCCTCAGAAAATTGAATCTGAAAATGATGTGATTGGCCGGCAGAAATTTCTGAGGGATATTGGTTACAAATTCTGAGCATTGAAAAATTTTTTTATTAAAGGAAAAAAATTTGTTTTCAAAAAAAAATTTATAGTGGGATAACTAAAATAATATTATAAAAAATTTGTAGATAATTTATAAAAAATTTAAAGAGGTAGTTTTATGGTGGAAGCAGTTATGAAATTCCGGCGAAGTAGCGGAAGTAAAATGAAAGATAAAGAATTTCTTGAAGTAAGTGAAAACAAAATAAGTATGCAGAATAGTCGTGAAAATGCTTTGATAATTTCCTTTAAATCTTCTAAAAAGGAATCCACAGACATATATCAATTTTTTGATAATTTTGATGAATTAGAGTCAGTATTTGTGGATATTGCCAATGCAGGGGATGTAGAATATTATTTTCGTGGCATATCACCAATAACTGAATTAACTGAAGGAAATCAGAGTTTCAGCGTTACACTACAGTTGCGGCGAGAATTTCTTTAAACTCCAAATGCCTTAATTTACTGAATGAGAGTGTTTCTTAAATATACTGATAATTTCATCCGGATTTTCGAATACAAATGTATTCCGCATGTTTTCCAAATTCCTTACATGGTCTGCATCTTGTTTGGTTATGTTAATATTTAAATTCTTTCCATTAGGAAGTTTAGTGGTGACAATTCCCTCTCTAAAATCCGTAGGCATTATATAAATGGGAGTGGATGTTTTCTGACCCATTATAGCTGCATTAGTAAGCAGAGTATCAGCAATACGTAAAGAAATTTTTGCCACTGTATTGGAAGTGGATGGAGCTATCAGTAAAAATTCAAATTCTTTAAGTTGTATCTGTCCAGCTAAAAATGGAGCATTAGAATTAATTTCCGTCCAAGTTTTATCAAAGAATGTTTCCAAAGTATTAGAGAGATTATAGTATTTTAAAACTTGATCTCCCGCCTTAGATATATAAACCCTAATATCAAACTCTTCACGATATTTCTCCTTCATTTTACGCATTACTGCCACAGTTTCTGCTATCTTCTCACCGCTACCCGTTATTCCCCATGCAATTTTCCTTCTTTCACCTGTTTTATTCATAGTTAAAACTATTTGTTGTTAATTAATAAAAATATTTTTTTAATTAAATAACACTTTCGGAAAATTTAAAAATACGGAACTCTAAAAAATACCACACCTTAAATAATTTAAATTATTTAATTTGATATAAAGTTAGAGGTGTTTAAAATAAGCCCCGAAAAAAACGTAGTCAAGGATTTAAGAAAAAATGAAGGTGCAATTGAAACTAAAGAAATTATAAAAATAGAGAAGATTGAAATTTGCTACTTCTGCCATAAAAAATTTGACATGAATAAAGATGATTTAAGTCATTACAAATATGGTAAATTTCCCATGTGCGGTTACTGTTCCGAGTTTTACGGATTTTATACTGACTGACTATTTAAAAAAAATATTTTTTTTTGTTGAAAAAAAAATTAAAAATTTTTTTAATATCATTTAAAGATTTAAATGTTCTAAAATTAAAGAAACGCCCCATTCTGCCATTCTTTCCGCGTCTTCTTCATTTTTAGCTTCTGAGAAGCATCTGAATATTGGCTCAGTTCCAGAAGGTCTTATTATAACCCATCCTTCTTCTGTAAAGATTTTTACACCATCCTTAGTGTCCACTTTGTAATCACGGGTAACATCAATTATTTTATCCATAAGTTTTACTTTAAGATCATCAGGACACTCCACTTTCCTTTTCTGGGAGTGATAAACTGGGAGCTCTCTAATAAGCCGTGAGAGTGGTTTTCCATCCCTAGACATTATCTCCACGATCTTAGCCGTCGCAAGAGCTGCATCTCTCCCGTAAACAAAATCTGGAAATATAAGGCCTCCATTTTCTTCCCCGCCGAATAATCCATTTCTATTTTTAAGTTCCCTAGCAACTACTAGATCACCAACCTTAGTTGCTAACACTTCGCCACCATAATTCGCTGCAATATCATAAATTGCCGAGGATGTGGCAACTGTTGTAACTATTAAACCTCCACCATTTTCTATTAACATATTTTTTTCAACCAATGCAAAGGTTTTATCTCCAAATACGAAGTTTCCCATTTCATCTATACATATGGTGCGATCTGCATCTCCGTCATGGGCAATTCCTAGATCGGCTCCGATAGTTTTAACTGCTTTTATTAAATCTTTTAGGTTGTCCTTAGTTGGTTCTGGATTTCTTCCCGGAAAGAAACCATCTGGCTGACAATTTAAAGTAGTAACTTCACAACCTAATCTTCTCAAAAGATAAGGAGTTGTAAAACATGCTGCACCATTTCCACAGTCAACTATCACCTTTAATTTAGCGTTTCTAATTGATTTTTGGTCTATACGAGATATTACATCCTCGATGTATTCTTCTATTATATTAGGATTGGATTCAAGCCCACCTATCTGATCCCAAGATATTCTATCAAGATTGTCTGAAAAAAATATGTCTTCAATCTTTTTTTCCATCTCAGCGGGAATTCCAATACCATCGGTATCCACGAATTTAATACCATTATCCTGTGGAGGATTATGAGATGCTGTAATGATCACTCCACCATCATAATAATTTCTAACCGCGAATTGAACAGCCGGTGTAGGTAAAATTCCCAGATCTATCACATTACATCCCGATGATAACAATCCAGATATTACTGCATGTTTTAGCATAGGGGTGGATGTTCTAGTATCTCCTCCAACAGCCACATATCCTTTAACCAGATTTCCGTATGCTGTCGCGAGTTTCGAAGCAAATTCCGGTGTTAAAACATGATTTGCTTTTCTTCTTACGCCAAAAGTACCGAATAAACTTTTCTTATTCATGAAAAATAACTCCAATTTTAATCTAATTTTTTTTAAATTTTAATTTATTTGTTAAATATTTATAACAGAATTATATTAAAATTTAGTTTAAAAATGTTAAATATTTTTTTACTGAATTTGGAAATCTTTTGAGAAACTATCAAGAGATCCCTTCATGTTTCTTCCTTTAAATTTTCTTTTGATTATCTAAGTTCCATCAATTCAAATACATTGTGACGATACTCACCAACCATATATATGATCATTATTACTTAGATAAGTAGTATTAATTTCTAAGTTAAAATAATGCTACTTGTGTATATATAAAGACTAATTAAGTTCAGTAACCATTTTTAATATAAAAATATTCTCTTATTCAATATTTAAATTATGGATAATACTATATATTCCTAAATAAAATTGAAATTAATTCACTTTAAAATAAATAGCATTAAAAATATTTTAATTAACTCTTTTTTATTACTATATCAATAGTAGTTATTAAAATTAAGTATACTATTTACACAATTGTTACATTATTCACACGAGTTTATATGTTCCAGTGGTCACATAAAGCATGATAATAATAAATAAGAATGTGATTTTTCATGAACGCCCACTGGAATAATAAAAATATTTTACCCGAATTCGTATCAACTATACAAAATGAGATGATTTACGGTGGATTCTTCGCCGCTCTCTCTGGGCCTGCATTCATCATTACCGCGTCAATAATGACAAAAACTAATGTGACCATACCTCTCCTAGTTATATCTTATCTAATACCACTTATGGTCTATAGTTATGATCACTACAGTGATATGGATAAAGATAAGGATAGTAACATTGAAAGAGCCGCACATTTCAATAAAAAGTCACATATCTATCCCTATCTTCTCGTAGGTTATGCTTTAACCCTCACCGTTCTATTATTAGTTTTCTCCAACTTGGAGATGATTTCTTTCATTCTAATCTTAGTAATGGTGGGTGTGCTCTACACTATAGGTTTAAAAAAATTTACTCAGAAAATACCTGCATTCAAAAATATTTACACTACATTAACCTGGTCCCTAGCAGGGACCTTGTCCATACCATTCTTCTATGCCCTACAAATAAATTTAGCTTATATCCTAATATTACTCTTCATCTTCCTTAAATTCCTGCCCAATACAATCTTCTTTGACTTGAAAGATATTAACTGTGATCAGAAGGAAAGATTAAAAACATTACCCGTAATCTTAGGTAAAGAAAAAACCCTGAAATTCCTGGATAAATTGAATATCATAGCCTTCATCCCATTATTCATAGGGATCTACCTAAAAATAATCCCATTATTCACTGTCATCATGATACTATTCTACTTCTATAGCAGATACTACCTAAACAAAGCAGGAAAATTGGATGATAAAGAACTGCGAATGGTATCCTACACATTAGCCGACGCTGAATTCATGATATGGCCCCTAATACTAATAATAGGAAAAACCATCGGCTTCTAAAATTCCATATAAATTAACTATTAAACTTTTTCTAATTCAATTTTGAATAACATTCACTAAGGATCAAATCGAAGTTTAAACTCTAAATACTTAAAATAAAATTATTCATTCAAAATTTGGTTGAAAAAATTCTTTTTTTATAAATTCTTTATTCATTTCTTCATTGAAATAAATATATGTTTATACCGCAAATGTTCCGATTGAGAGTTCCATTCTTTAAAAAAGGTTATTTTGTTGATTAAATAACCATCNNCCATCAATATAAGTTAATTCACAGATTCTTTAATTAATCTATTTCTCCTTTGTAGCTCAAAATATCTACTCAAATTAGATCCATAGGAATATTGCTTAAAATGGATAAGGTTATTAGTTATTAATAAAAATTTAACGATACTGGTTGAGGATATAAAACATATGATTCACTTGTACCGTTTTTGTTGCAAATCCAGGAATTCCCCATTAATTCCCAGTCGAATGAAGCTTCCGGATGGATTTCATCCCATGTTTCTCCGTTTTTTACCCAGTAAACAGTATAATAAATCGTTCCATCGCTTAAATAGTTTACTGTCCAAGTATTATCTGCAACATTGTAACTCCAATTCCATGAATAGTTAGANNCCAGAGTTACAAACCCAATTTTCACCATTTTCTGTCCAAATATAAGGATGCACACCCTTCCAATCATAATACCATTGATTTAAACCAATCTTTTTGATGGTTAATTCTGATCCGGTGTTTGAGTTCCAGTTCCCACCAGTTAAAATTATATTTAAAATAGGAGGATATTTGGAGTTACTAATTTGATTGTAATCCAGATTGATGTTTGGAGGTGACAATGAATTTTTAATTTCACTCATATTAAACAAGAGTTCAGCAGCCTTAATATCAGTCTCATATAAACCCGTGGCTTCATCAGGTGTCCTAAAATTAGTTAAAGAAGAAGTTATTATTCCATTCGATGTTAATTTAGAAGTTAATTTACTAGATACAAAGTCAGGCTCCTCCATCTGAAGATAATCTGCAGGTCCATTTCTAGTTATAATTGCATTACTTATGTTATTATCTTTTAGATAAGCTACTGTTTCATCCATATGTATAGTGGGATTCTCAATGATTATTGAATGATTTTTAACTGCTAATGGAATTATTGACGGTAATTCTCCATAAAAGCCACAGTAAGCGGAATTAACTTCAAAACCTCTTTGTTTTTGAATTTCTATTATTTCATTTGAAACCATAGTACTAGTTTGATAACTGTCATTTCCATTTATATCTTCAACAGTTAGATTTTTAGAGTTTAAATCTTCTGTTATGTTAGATGATACCGGTCCAACGATTATTGCACTTTTAACATGATATTGAGTTATAAAGTTATCATATTCAGGAGGCATTTGATTTAAAGATGAATATTCAGCTGGTGCTGCAACTATGAAAACTGGAACATTCATAACCGCCCCTAAAATTGAAGCTGATGGATCTGAGGCGGTGATTATAACTGTATCCACTGATTTATAATTTTTCTCTGCAAGTTCTGTCAAAATCTGGGCTTTAGATAATCCGTTTACCTGTTCAACATTTAAATTAAGTAATTTTAAATTATAAATCTGCCATTTTGAGACCGGACCTATCCATATCACGTTTTTAATATTTGCCTTTTCTAAAAACAATGGTAACCATTCATCAATTGGATAAGAAAGAGTGCTACTTGCTAAAATTAAGGGTATTCCATTTTCACCTGCATAGGATGCTACTCCAACTTCTAAACCCTTCATATCACCAGTAGATGATGAAATAATGATAGTATTATTGCTATTATTTCCTGAAAATCCATTGAAAGGTTCTTCATAATTGAAAAACGGAATTATAAAATAATAAAGAATTAAAACCCCCATTACTAAGATTATCGAGGTTAATATTAATTTAGAAGTNNAGTAAAAGATATTCAACATTATCTTTTAAAAGCTGCTCCCTACTTAAACTAGTTAAATTACTAGTGTTCAAATTCACCACATTAAGTGGTATATCTTCGCTAAAGCCACCTTTTATTACATGAACTCCAGATGTGGAGACAATTATAGGATCCATAATAGAGTCAGTTGACCATACCGTCTTATTTGGATCCCCATTTTTTATGAACCATTCAACTACACCATAACGATCATAAGCCAGATTCAAATTTCCATATTTATCAGCAATCAATTCAAATTTAAAGACAGAATCTAATGGATTAAACAATAAATGAACATCAGGTGGAAATATATAAGTATTATGACTATCATTTTGACTAACCAAGTTAGGAGTGTAACCATCCGCAAAAACAGCTCCTGAAATCAGGGTTAATACTCCTAAGAACAGGAGTAAAACTAGTTTAATATTCCTTTTAAAATATTTACTATCAATTTTATGTCTTTTATGATCTACCTGAACAGCAGTAACTGGGTTTAATTTATTATAAATAAAGTCAAGAGTAACTGCTAATCCAAATCCAGCCATTATAATGAGAGGGTAAGATGCTACCTCTAATACTCTAATTGGAATTATATTAAATCCTAAGTAATATGCTCTGCTAAATAATAAAATGGATAATGCCCATACTAAAATTAAGATTCCCTTGTTTTCTCCTTTTTTTAATAAGAATAATCCACCTACAGTAGCTAATATCGTGGGTAAAACACCCAAATAACGAATGTAGAATTCAGAAATGGAAATGGGTATTCCAGGGAAGAGATTGAAATGAGGATCATAAAGTATGTATAGTGGACCCCACCATAAAAGAGCGATGCCACTTGTTATTAAAAGAAAAATAATCAAAAATTTAAGGTTAACATCTCTTTTCAGTAACTTCATAGTTGCTGCAAATAATAATACCACCATCAACATCATAAAAGCAGATAAACTATGAGTTAAGAATACGATGCCCGATAAAACTCCGCTGATTAATAAATATTTCAAATCACCCTTCTCATTAGCCTGGTAATATGCATATAAAACTAATGGTATTATAATAAAGCTTAAAGTTTCAGGGGATGCTATAAAACCTCTGTTAAAAGTTATAAAACTGTATATTGAGAGTAATCCCGCTGAAACTCCCGATGTAAGGCCGAAAAATCGGTAAGTGACGAAGGATAATGATAAAACCAGCAGCATACCTAAAACTGGTTGCAAAAACCGTGCAACTTGAAAAGGATCAGCCTTAAATAACAATGTAAGTCCGGCTAGAAGGAAATG
>PMWA01000055.1 GCA_003166335.1 Methanobacterium sp.
TTTATAGTTTCTTGGCACATAATATAATTTATTATGGGCTTGTTAGAAAATTCGTAGGGGGAATTTTTATGAGAAATACGATTATGGGTATCTTAGCCATAATACTCGGTCTTATTGTCATAGGCTTCCCAGCGGCTGGAGTAGTCGCTGCTAGCTTTATAGCAGGATTTGCAGTGATTTTGCTAGGTATTTGGTTCTTGATTGCTGGTGTGGCTGAGAGTCACGTCGATCGTGTTGTGGGTATCCTATACGCGATACTGGGTATTATAGCGTTGATAATTGGATTTGGTTTAGTCTTCAACCCTGCTTTGTTCGCATTTATAGCAGGTTTGATACTGTACTTAGCAGGTATAGTGTTAATAGTCGGTGGATTAATCGCGCTTTTAGGAGGATTGCATGTAAGGTACAGGGTATGGAGTGGAATTCTCGGAATAGTACTTGGTATCATATACATCATATTAGGTAGCTTAGCCTTCAACCCAATATATCTTGGATTTTTAATTGGAATTTGGCTGATATTAACTGGTATATTCAGCTTTTTGGCACCACCACAATAAAAATTAGAAATTTAAGAAGAAAAAATTAGATCAACAAGCCCATATTAAATTATTCAAATATTAATATAAATCTCTTTTTTTTAATCAAAATCTTATATAAGAGAATAAAAGTGTAAGAATAACTAATTAAACAGCATATACTTACATAATTATGAAAGAAAAGAAATTAAAAAATTTACGCTTACGCCAAGGCCTGCAANNTTCCAGTTAGAACATGTTGAAGTAACTATAACTAATTTAGATCCGATTTTTGATGATTATCGTATTGTTAACATATCTGATATCCATTTAGGACAATGGATCTCTCCTAAACATTTAGAAGGCGTGGTTAATTTAATTAATGATCAAAAACCAGATGCAATAGCCATCACAGGAGATTTCGTATCCTATATCCTTGAAGATGTAGNNCATGATCATTGGATGGGTGCAGAAAGAATCAGGGAAATACTCAAAAAATGTAATATAATCGATGTAAGTAATGATGTTTACACTCTAAAACGAGGTAAAGCCCAATTACACATCGCAGGTGTGGATAGTGTAATGCTAAATAAACACCGTTTAGACTTAGTAATTGAGAAATTACCCGAATATGGGCCAGCAATTTTACTAGCACATGAGCCGGATTTTGCTGATGTCAGTTCCTCTACCGGAAGATTCAGTTTACAAATCTCCGGCCACTCACATGGCGGTCAATTCATAATACCCGGACTAGGTACACTTGTTAGAGGTCCTCACTTCATTAAATACCCACACGGTAAATATAAGGTAGGTGAAATGGTACAGTACACCAGCAGGGGATTAGGCACCAATATTTTTTGGTTTAGAATAAATTGTGATCCAGAAATAACAATTTTTAAGTTGAAGTCTTCATCTAAACGGTAAATCTCAGAATTAAATATTTTTGCAGCGTTAAAAATGTTAAATAGTATTATTAACAAGAAGAGGGATAGAGAACGGAAATTAGAAAATTAAATGTGTATTTTATATATTCAGAANNTTAACAGAGGTTCTACTACTATTTATTACACAGACGTCACATAATCTCAATTTCAAGAGTTACTGGACAATTTTTTATCTGAAAACGGGTCAAAGAATGATAGTAAGATTAATGATGGCCTTTTTGCAATTTATGTGGGAAAAAACGGATATCAAGTTAAAACTGCTGAAAAAGGGAAAGGTTAAATCCGCCGATGTGAAATATTTTTAATCTAAAAATTTGGACTAAAGTACTCTAACTGTTATATGGGTTAGCAACATGGCTATCCGATTAAAGAAAAAAATATTAACATTCAAAGATCAATAATTTGATAAGAAAAAAAGTGTGGTGATTTAAGTGGATGTAGAAATTAAATTATCCGTAAATGAAGATGGTAATAAGGTTTGTACATTTGAAGATGAGAATGTGGCGGTTCAGGTAGTCCTCAAAAAAGATTATTCTAATGTTGAATCGAAACTGAGGGATTTGCATATTCTTAAAGATATAGAGGATGTATTGAACTTTGTATCAGAAACTGATGAGTTTAAAGAACTTGTAGATGGTTATGGTTTATTATATGCAGATAAACAGGATATGGATTAAAAAANNCAAAAAAATAATCATTTTTTTTTTAATTTCTAAAAATTTCCTAATTCTATTATTTATTCATGAAACAATTTTATATGGTACTCTCTTAAATATACTTCAAAAAATATGCGATTTATTTTAACTCCTCACCATCTTAAATTTTTTATATCCAAATTAAACTTTAATACCTTCAATACTTAATCATTGATTGATCCAATATTATTCATTTTCCTGAAAATAGTAAAATTTCTCTTATTAAGATTGACACTCTAAGTTTGAAAATATCTAATGTTATATGAGTGAAATTCCATTGCAAAGAAAAGACAAAAGATCGAGGATTTTTTGGATTCAACGTACCGTTATCCTATGGTTGGGCGGAGTTTTAGGATTCATGCTTATAGATTATTTAGATGTAGGTTTAAAGGTTAATAGTTGGGAAACAGCATTTGTAGTAGTGGCTTTGCTAGGTATTCTGAATGCATTATTTTGGCCACTTTTATCTCGCATATTCTTGCCCTTTATGGTTTTCACTGTGGGTTTGGGTTCACTTCTTCTAAATGGTTTTTTAATATGGATAATCAGCAATTTTGTTCCAGGAATAACTATTGGGGGATCAGCCCTAATATTAGCTCCTCTAGGGATAACTTTAATCACCACTACTTTGTCATCCCTTCTAACTTTGGATGATGATGCTAGTTATTATCGTACAGTTTTAAGGAGAAGAATAAAAGAATCTGAGGGAAAAGAATTTAAAAAAAAAGCCAGGCATTATATTTTTAGAAATTGATGGTTTATCTGAGAAAATATTAAAAGAAGCCATAGAAAGCGGATTAATGCCGACTTTAAAGAGTTGGTTAATAAGAGGTTCACATGATGTAACCGGTTGGGAAACTGATCTATCCAGTCAGACAGGTGCTAGTCAGGCAGGTATTCTTCATGGTAATAACCATAACATACCTGCTTTCAGGTGGGTAGAGAAGCAGAATAATAATAAAATAATGGTTTCTACGGGTTTAAATGATGCAAGTATTATTGAAGAGAGAATTTCAGATGGTAAAGGGCTTTTAAGTTCAAATGGTGCCAGTCGTTCTAATTTATTTTCGGGTGATGCTGGAGATGTTATATTCACTTATAGTAAACTTAAAGATCTCAGAATGTTTTACAATAAAACATGGTATTATTTCTATTCTAACCCCTCTAATTTCAGCCGCATTGTCATATTATTCTTCTGGGAAGCAATTCTAGAATTTAAATCTCAATTGACCCACACCTTGAGAAATATAAAACCACGCCTACGACGTGGGTTTGTTTATCCATTCGTACGTGCTGGAGCAGCGGTTTTCCTGCGAGAAATAACCACTTATACTCTGATTGGTGATATTATTAATGGAAAGGTGGATGTGGCATACGTAACTTATCTTGGTTATGATGAAATAGCCCATCATTCTGGTACCCGTGATGATGATGCTTTTCATGCATTAAAAGGATTAGATAAACAGTTTGAAAGATTGGATCAAGCTAAAGAGTACGCTTTCCGGCCTTATTATTTAGTAGTACAATCAGATCATGGTCAAACTAATGGTGCAACCTTCAAACAACGTTATGGTTTAACATTGGATGATTTAGTGCGTAGTCTAATGCCATCGCATATTAACATTTATAGTAAACTTTCCTCTAATGAAGATCACTTTGGTCAAGCAATAACTGAACCAGGAAAAGATGCAAAACGTTACTTAAGAGATAAAAAAGATATTGTCCTTAAAAATAGTAGGCAATTAAGGGTTAATACATTGAAAACTTTCAAGGAATCTCCGCTTGTTAAAGGTAAACTTGCTGATTACATTAAAAATTATAAAGTGAAGGAAAGACCGGAAAAAGTTTCCAAAGAGAATGCTGATGTAATTGTATTAGCTTCAGGAAATATGGGATTGATTTATTTAACTGAATTGAAAAATCGCCTGTTCTATGAAGAAATAAATGAATTATACCCTGATTTAATTCCAGGTATTGTGCAGCATGAAGGAGTGGGTTTTATAATGGTACATTCCTCAAAATACGGACCTTTAGCAATAGGTGGAGAAGGAATCCACTATTTGGGTGATGATACCGTGGAAGGTAAAGATCCATTAGTGAATTTTGGATCGCGAACTGTTGAACATCTTATGAGAACGGATAATTTTGAATACACTCCTGATATCTTGGTGAACAGTTTTTATGATTCTGAAAAGGATGAAGCAGCTGCTTTTGAAGAGTTGATCGGTAGTCATGGTGGCCTTGGAGGTGAGCAATCTCATCCTTTTTTGATACACCCCATTGAATGGAATTTGAATAATGTAGAGATAATTGGTGCTGAAGAACTACATCGTATACTTAAAAGTAAGTTAAATTAAACCGATGCTTAAACAATAGCTATTAATTTCTTCTAACATAATCTTCATAATCTTGTGGTGATCCATCACGACAATAATATTTCACTACTTCCTCTTGGTCAAGTTTATATTCTAGCCATACTGGACATTCTTTACACTTGCAAATTTTATTATAATTAAGATCCTGGCATAATGCTTTTCCAGTTGTACAGTACATTCCTGGAACTCTATTTCGTTCAAAAAGCATGGCACTTTCACTAGAATAGGCTATCTCCAGCATGATTCGTCTTTCTCCTTCGGCACATTCACTTTCTTTTTGAACAGGACAGCTGGGACATAGGCATCTTTTAATGTTTTTCACACTAAAATCGATATTCACCAATTTAAGATCCTCCAAAGAAACTAATAATTTCTTTAAAACATTTCTAATATACTATTCTTTTTATTCTTAATTCAATCTATATTTTATGGTAATATTAAAATGTAAATAAATTGCTTAATTAAATAAAGTTAAAATTTTTTAATGGAATAGGATTGATCATAATTGTATTCAAACGACTTTATAATAAAAATTGATTCTCTTAATAAGTCATTTGGTAAAATTAAGGCTTTAGATAATCTTAATCTTGAAATAAAAAGAGGAGAACTTCTAGGGATTATAGGCCCCAATGGCGCGGGTAAAACCACCGCCATCCGAATCACCAGCTGTATTCTACAGCCTGACTCTGGAAACGTTCTAGTCGATGATATGAGTATTCATAGGGACCAAATCAAAATCAAATCTATGATTGGCTATCTACCAGAGGAACCTAACCTATACGAACGTTTTAAGGCAAGAGATTTACTAAGATATTTTGCAGAATTATATGGTGTTCCTAAAAACAGGATTGATGATAGAATAAACGAGCTTCTGAAACTTGTAAACATGAGCAATAGGGCAGATGATAGAATAAACACTTTTTCTAAGGGTCTCCGTCAGAGAATAGGCATTGCAAGGGCACTGATCCACGATCCTAAGATTATAATCTTTGATGAACCCACTATGGGTCTTGATCCAGCCACAGCCCATAACATTCGAGAATTTATAAGAGGACTTAAGGGAGAAAAAACCATTATACTATGCACTCATTATATGGATGAGGCGGATTCTTTATGTGATAGGGTAGCTATACTAAATCAAGGTAAAATTATAGATATGGGAACCCCAGAATATCTTAAATCGAAAATTCATGGAGACATAATCCTAGAATTAAAAGTTGAAAATCCTAATAATATTGATGCTAATCTCATCAAAGATTTTGATTCCGTGGAGGATGTTTATATTAAAGGTAACTTGTTCATTATATCTTTAAAGTCAAAAAATGACATTAAATCTATAATAAATGTTTTCAATAATGATATTCTCTCAGTAAATACAAAGGAACCAACCTTAGAAGATGTTTTCATACATACCATAAAATAAAAGAATATTTTAATAAAAAACCTGGGCCTATCTAATGAAATTCACCACTATCACCAGATGGGAATTTAAGGAAACCTTGAAGAGTAAGAAATTTCTAATAATATTTTGCTTACAGCTTTCCATGCTATTTTTGATGATATTCGTATTCAACGCCTTCGCTGCTAACATCCAATCAGATAACGGAGTTTCTTTAACACCTTCTCTTTCAGGATTCGCTTCTTTAGATATTGATGACCAAGGCCATCTTTTCACAAAGTACATCAACCCTTCGCTCATCAATATACAATCATCTAATTACAACACAGCTCTCCAAAATTTGAATAATGGTGAAATAACAGGATTTGTACAAGTTCCAGCGGATTCTCTAAATAGCATAAAAAATATCGATACTATAAATGTAAAACTTTATCTGGATTATAGCGACCCTAAAAGAAGCGTAATAAGTGATGAAGTTAATTCAACAACTAATATATTGGCTACATCAATTTCGAATTCTTGGATTGATTCTTTAATTCCTCAAAATACTACACAAATAGTTGTAAATCAGCAGAGTACTGGACAATCACTTCAAATTCAGTTATTAACCAATGCCATGTTAGCTATACTTCTTTTCTTACCTCTCTTCTTTTTTGGAAATTTAATAATTGATAGCGTAGTGGGAGAAAAAGAGAAAAAAACAGGCGAAATACTCATGGCCATGCCAATTTCTCCTTCACAAATTATTTTAGGAAAAATTTTGGCAGTAGAGGCAATTATAGCTTTACAAATAGTATTGTGGATGATAATTCTCATTACAATGGGATTTAAGTTTGCTAATCCAATTTTAATCTATATTTTAGTTACAATAACTGCATTACCTATAATAGGAGTTACTACTATAATATCAGCTTATTCAAAAAATTATAAAGAAGCCGGTATAGGTATAACCTTATCCTATATTGCAGTAGTGGGAGTTCTGATAATACCTGCTTTAACCTATCTATCTGTAAAACCGTTAGCAGCTAACATCTCTCCGATGACTATGGTAATGAGAATATTATCTGGAGAAACAATACCATTCTGGCAATACTTTATACCAATAGCATTCATTTTATTGGTTAGTATAATCACTTATTGGATTTCTATAAAGCTTTTTGAGAGGGATGATATATTTTTTGGACCCAGACCAGGATTAATAAGACTCTTTTTAGAATTAATCAGTTTTAAAAAGATAAAAAAAATTAGATGAAACAATAAAAAGATGAATTAAAATTAATAAATCAGTTTTTTGAATTTTTACATAAACAGCAGAGAATTAAGGAATGAATCATTATATGAAGATATTAACTCTTGCCAAAAAAGAATCACAGGATATTCTTAATAATAAAATTTATATCCTCGTGATCTTTGTCCAATTATTCCTAGTCTTGGGAGCATTTGGCTTAGCTATTATAAGCTCCATTGCAACTGACCCAGCTCTTCTAGACACTTATGGAATTACTTCACACTTAAATGTGGGAATATCTGAGAATTTGAATGGATCAGAATTGTCTCAGGATCTTAAAGCACAGAACTTTAATATAATATACTATAATAATACAGACAAAGCTTTGAAGCTTTTAGGGTCAGGTTTGGTGGCTGTAGTGGGCATTTCTCCTGAAGGAGAAATAACAGTACAAACTGACAACTCAAATGTTTTTTATCCTGTGGTTTCGCAAAAAATAAATAATGCAGTTAACGAATTTGAATTAACTAAAAAACTGGAGGCAGCGGGATTAAACCAATCTGAAATACATACTATTCAAAATCCCGTTACTTTAACTGAGATTAAAGTTAACGGTAATAAGACAGCACCTATTGCTTTGGACAGCTCTTATTTTGTGGAGATTATGTATGGTTTCATAGTACCATTTGTTTTGCTTCTCCCGTTTTTTATGGCTAGTAACATTGTAACTGACAGTGTGGTAGGTGAAAGAGAGAGAAAAACCTTTGAAGTTCTTCTCATGACTCCTCTTTCCAGTTCCACAGTAATGATAGGTAAAATACTTCCAATTCTATTTTTTTCTATTCTACAGAGCATGGCATGGATTTTGCTTCTAGATTTGTTAAAAGTTCCCATTTATAATCCAATTATTCTCTTTTTCATATTGTCATTTGTGGGATTGGGATTCATTGGTGTTGGAATAATCATATCTATGTTAGTGGATAGTACTAAGGAGGCTAACTCTGCAATAACCCTAGCACTGGTATTTGCAACTTTTATACTTTTTGTGCCACTCTTTATAAAGGCCCCATTCTTTGAAGGGATTTTAAATTTTATACCTACAGTTTTAATAGTTAAATTGGCATCCACACCCATAATAAATTCACAACTAGTATTATCATCAATTCCTACTATTTTATTATCCGCCGGAATTTTTTCTTTGGCAGTAAGATATTTCAGACATGAAAGAGCTATAAGACTATAAANNTTTTTTTCACATTAAATAAATTATTAAACTCATAACCAGGGCAGATAAAAGGGGAATTGGGATATTATCATCTATTGGACTATACGCTTCGATTATAGCTCCAGATAAGGCTCCTAAAACTGCTGGATACAATGGTACTTGGGTTAAAGCAACCAGAAAACCCACTACAATAAAAGCCAAAGTACCTTCTAAAGTTTTCTTTTCTTGTAATGGAAGTTTAACCTTTCCAAAATTGCGTCCCACTAAATTTGATGCTGAATCCCCAAAAACAAGCAGTAGAATGGCGGCATTAGCCACAGCTATATTGGATTGAAAGAAAATAAGTGTGAGAATTATACCGATAAAGAAATAAGCAAACCCCCGTTCATCATTCCGTCTCTTTGAACGCTTCAAAATTTCTGAGAAAAATAATATATGATGATTTTTGTCAATACGAAACAATATTTCCATAAAAACTAAAATCCCAATACAGAGTGCTATAAGGATTTCAGTTTTAAGGAAATAACTAAAAATAACAACGAAAACACCCGAAACATGAATTAATTGACGGAATAGCTCTTTTTCCATTATACATCAAGCCATAAATTTCTCTATAACTCCATGATATGATGCTTTAAGTTTACTGACAGGGATTTCCACTGAACAATTATCTATAACCAGGGAATCACCTCCAACCGTACCAATTACAGCCTTGGGCACATCAATTTTATCTAATATTTCTTCTATGGCATCATCTTTAACCGTTATTACATATCTTCCATGTGACTCTGAAAATAGAATTTCAGAATTACTTAAGCTTTTATCAGCTCCTGGAATATTTAAAAGATTTATAACCAATCCTAAATCCCCAGATATCGACATTTCACATATTGTAGTCCCTAAACCACCAATAGAGCAATCGTGAACAGCTGTTATATTATTTTCTACATCACTTTCTATTAAATTAAGAACAGCCATTGCAGTCTGGTATTCATCATCCATCCGAACTTTTGGAGGTTCACCACAAACTAAACCATGAATACACTTATAATATTCTGATCCATCCAATTCTGAACGAGTCTCTCCAATAATTATAATTTTATCTCCTTCATTTTTAAATTTAGATGTTCTAATATTATTTATTTCCATCAAACCTGCCACACCTACAACAGGTGATGGATTTACCGTTACTCCCTCTGTTTCATTGTAAAAACTAACATTACCACTTATAACTGGTGTGTGGAACTTTTTTGCAACGTCTGCCATTCCTTCTACACAATCTTTAAACTGCTGGAAAACCTCTGGTTTTTCAGGATTCCCGAAATTGAGACAATCCACTATACAAAGGGGCTGGGCACCCATAGAAATCACATTTCTTATAGCTTCACAAACAGCCCCTGCACCACCATGATAAGGATTCAGTAGTGTATGGACACTATTACAATCAGATGTAATAGCAAAGGCCGTATCATCATTAACTCGCATTACAGCAGCATCATCACCAGGTTTAACCACTGATCTAATCTGCACTTCATGATCATATTGTCTGTAGACCCACTCTTTGCTAGCGATATTCTGGGAGGATAGAATTTTTAACAAGGCGTCTTCTAATTTCACATTTTTTAGATTAGGAAGTTCATAATCTAAAGATTTTTTTAAAAATTTTTTCTCTTCTTTCTCGAAGGCTAGTGTTGGGGGCTGATTAACGTATTTTATAACCTGACAACTTTTTCTTTCAATAATAGGAGGATCAGCAAGGAGTTTTGTGGGAATGTCCGCTAGAACATCATCATCTTGAGTTACCATCAGACGGCCAGTATCGGTTACTTCACCAATAACTGCTGCGGGAAGCTCAAATTTTTTAAATACTTCCATCAACTCCTTAACATCTTCCGGATGAATTACAAATATCATTCTCTCCTGTGATTCAGATAACATGATTTCATATGGGGTCATACCTTCTTCTCTAAGGGGAATCTTGGTTAAATCGACTGTGCAACCATTTCCACCCTTCGCGGACATCTCGGAGATGCAGCATGTTAATCCTCCCCCACCAAGATCCTTTAATCCCTGAACATTAATTTTATCCAAAGCCTCTAATGTAGCCTCTAAAACCTGTTTTTTCGTGAATGGATCACCTATTTGCACTGCTGGTCTATCCTCAATCTCTGAAGTCGTAGTAAGTTCTTCAGAAGCAAATGTAACGCCATGAATGCCATCCCTACCAGTGCGACCACCCATGAGTACAAATACATCACCCACATTGGAAGCTATTCCTCGTACAATAGAATCCTTCTGCACGATACCTGCACATATTACATTAACTAAGGGATTATACTGGAAATTATCGTCAAATTCAACTTCACCGCCAATAGTGGGTATTCCCACACGGTTTCCATAATCAGATATTCCCTTAACTACATATTCAAAAAGATATCGGGATCGTTGATCTTCTAAATAACCGAATCTTAAGGAATCAAGAAGAGCTACAGGCATGGCCCCCATGGATATGATATCCCGAATTATACCTCCTACACCAGTTCCAGCACCACCATATGGTTCGATTGCAGATGGATGGTTGTGACTTTCCATTCCAATGACTAAAGCTAAATTATCGGTGAGTTCCACGATCCCTGCATCGTCTCCGGGACCTAATATAACTTTTTCACCTTCAGTGGGAAATAATTTTAGTATAGGGCGGCTGCTTTTATATGAACAATGTTCTGAGAACATTATATCAAGCATCCCAAATTCAAGGGAGTTTGGTTTTCTTCCTACTTCTTTTACCACGTATTCGTATTCTAAATCAGTTAAGGCCATCTTAATCAACTTTGAATTAATTTTATAAAATATACTCATTTTATAGTAATGATAACTTCTTCATCCTCTATATTCCATCTTTTAGTGTAGCCGTTTTCACCGGGATTAAATATAAATTTTTCTGCCCGTACTTCATGAGATATAAATCCTAAAAATGTTTTTATAAGCTCCCGGAACTGTTTGCTACACTCCAGGAAAACTTGTATATTAGATTCTACATCCAGATCCATGTCTTTTCGCATATCTTGGATTCGTCTTATTAACTCCCGGGCCATGGATTCAGATAAAATTTCCATTGTAAGTTCAGTATCCACAAAAACGCTACCTCCCTCAAAATCTGCGGTGACGATATTTTCTGGAAGTTCTGTATCAAATAATATATCATCCCTCTTCAATACAATGATTTCATCGTCTATCATTACCTCATACTTATCTTCAGATTCAAGAGCTTTTACAACGTCAGCTCCGTCAACTTCAACCAGCTTTGAGGCTACTTTAGGAACTTCACCTCTAAGCTTGGGACCCAGAGTTTTAAGATTAGGTTTAGCAATAATTTTGATATCTTCAAAATAATTAGATGATACTAGTTCCTTAGTATTAGCCTGTTCCATGATGATATGATTGAGTTTTCTAGCAGCTTTCAATATTTTAAAGTCTTCAGAAACAATAATTACCTCTTTTACAGGCCATCTAAGTTTGTAACGAGCAATATCCCTAGCCCGAGCACAAGCTTCAATAATTTCCCTAACAAAATTCATATTCTCTTCTAAATCATCACTAATTAAATTCTCATCATAATTCCAATCTTCCATGTGGATACTTTCAAGTGCATCTTCTTCCACCCCTCTTACCAAGTTTTGATAGATTTCTTCACTAATATGAGGGGTAATTGGAGATATGATGATTATAAGTTGTTTCATCACCTGATATAAAGTGTAATAAGCTCCTAACTTATCAGGATCCTCTTTTTCTATCCAAGTTCGTCCTCTGATAAGACGGATATACCAACGACTCAAATCTTCTAATATGAATTGATTTATACTACGTGTGGCTTTATGTAAATAAAGAGAATCAAGAGATTCATTAACAATTCTCGTCAGACTTTGGACACGAGACATTATCCAATAATCTTCATCTCGTAGTTTTAAATCTTCTATTTGATAAAGAGTGGGATTAAAGTTATCTATGGCCATATAAGTCGTTGTGAAGACGTATACATTCCAGAGAATATTGAACATTTTATCAACATTTTTAACTTCTTCCCAGTTAAACTTCAGGTCTTCCCATGGTTTGTTACCCCAGAGCAGGTAAAAACGGAGCACATCAGCCCCATATTTCTTTACAACCTCGTCTGGTTCGACAACGTTTCCCAAAGACTTACTCATCTTCTTGCCTTCCTCATCTAAAGTAAAACCATGCATCAAAACTTTTCGATAAGGAATGCTGTCTAGTGATATTAAACCGCAACCTAATTGGGAGTAAAACCATCCTCTAGTCTGATCATGACCTTCGGTTATGAAGTCATAGGGATACCATTCCTCAAAGAGTTCTGTTTCTCGGGGATAGTTTAAGGCAGCCCATCCTGCAACTCCAGAGTCTATCCATACGTCAAGAACATCAGGTATTCTCTGCATATTTCCCCCACATGCACATTTGATAATGATTTCATCCACATGAGGGCGGTGTATGAAGTCTCCTTTAATGGTTCCTTCCGATGCAAGTTCTTTTAACTCTGCTATGGAGCCGATTACAGTTATATTTCCACAATTTTGACATATCCAGATAGGTATGGGTATACCCCAGTACCTCTGCCTTGATATAGTCCAATCCCGGGCATTTTCAACCCAGTTACGGAATCGGCTTTCACCAGCCCAGGAGGGAATCCATTCTACTTTTTCAAGTTCTTTTAACATTTTATTCTTTATAACTGTGATCTTCAAAAACCATTGCTCTGTGGCTAAATAGATTATAGGAGTTTTACACCTCCAACAGAATCCATAGCGGTGGTTTATGGTTTCAGCCTTCAAGAGAAGTCCATGTGCATCTAAGTCTCCAATAATATAAGGGTCGGCATCCTTAACGTATTCCCCTGTATATTTGCCTGCATCTTCTTTAAATATCCCAGCTTCATCAACTGGGCTAAATATCGGTAGTCCATATTTTTTACCGATGTCAAAGTCATCAGGACCATGACCTGGAGCAGTATGGACGCAGCCCGTACCTTCAGTAAGTGTAACATGTTCTCCCAAAAGAATCATATGTTTGAAGTCTTTTTGAATGGGTATTTCATCTAAAAGGGGATGATTATATTCTATTCCCTCTAATTCTGATCCTTTAACTACATTTATGACTTCATAGTCTTGATCTTCAAATAGTGAATTAATAAGGGCATGAGCCATTAAATAGACTTCGTCTCCTACTTTAACATAGGCATAGTCAAATTCAGGGTGCACACAGACAGCCATATTCGCAGGAAGAGTCCATGGTGTCGTGGTCCATATTAATATATAATTTTTATCATCGTTTTTCAAAGGGAATTTAATGTATATGGAAGGATCATCCTTGTTTTCATAATCTATTTCTGCCATGGCTAGGGCTGTTTCGCAGCGAGGGCACCAAGTTATTACGCGTAAGTCTTTAATAAGAAGATCTTTTTGATGAGCCTTTTGTAAAGTCCACCAGCACGATTCCATATAACCAGTATCAAAAGTGACGTAAGGATTGTCCCAGTCCATCCAAACTCCCAACATCTTAAACTGCTGGGTCATAATGGACTTATTTTCAATTGCGAATTCACGGCATTTCTTCACGAATACGTCAATTCCTATTCTATCTTCTATTTCCTTTTTGCTTTTAATATTCATGATTCCTTCCACTTTATGTTCTATGGGAAGGCCATGTGTATCCCATCCGGCTTGTCTTCTAACATTGAAACCGGACATACTTTTAAATCTTAGGAAAGTATCTTTAATTATCTTGTTCCAGGCTGTTCCAAGATGTATTCTTCCGCTACAGTATGGTGGACCGTCCAAGAAGGAATATTTAGGATTATTTTCTCGCATTTTCTGGATTTTTTCATATATGGTTTCATAACTCCAAAAGTCTTGAATTTCTTTTTCTAAGATTTTAGGGTTATATGAGCGCTTTGCCTCCTTTATTGGCATTTTTATTCTCCTATCATTTTTGTTGATGAGTTCATTATAATACAATCTACATCTAAACTTTGTTTGAACTTTATATAAAATAGTATAATGGCCTTTAAAGAAGATTTATAAATTAAATTATATTAAATAGCTTAATTAAAAAAATAAAGAATTAAATGTATTTAAAAAAAAAGTGTATAGGGTTTAAAACTATACAGTACAGAATCTATTTAATGTTTTTTTTTATTTCAGAATGTGCGTAATTTTCCTTCTACTAACAAATTTGTTATCTGGCTAGTGTTTGCTAGCCAATAATCCATAATTTCCTCTACATCAGACTTGACTGAATTCAGATTGTATCCTTCTTCTGGTATGATCTGAGCGCTTGCAGCTTTAGGTTGATCTATAGGCTTTCCAATTTGACTTAAAGTCATTATATGAACTTGTTTTATTCCTTCAACCTTCTTAATTATATCATTCGCCATTACATTGGATAATAGGTTGTAAATTTTGCCTACGTGATTTATTGGATTTTTACCGGAAGTTGCTTCCATAGACATGGGCCTATTAGGAGTTATGAGTCCATTAGCCCGATTTCCCCGTCCTACTGAACCATCATCACCCATTTCCGCTGATGTTCCGGTTACAGTGAGATAAACCGATGGATTTTCTGCATCAAAACTGTCTGCAGTATTAATAAAGGCTTCTACTCCTCTAGAGGTATAATTTGAAGCCATATCCAACACTTTGCTTTTAACTTCATCTCGCACGCTTATATAATGATCAATATCATCTACATATTGAGATATCATGGCAATGGCAATGGTAAGGGTTATATTATCTTTTTCCCGAAGCCCCATTACTTTTATGTCTTCACCCACCTCTGGATATTTCTTTTTGAATTCCGGTGAATTTAACATTAATTCGGTTTCCATGACTATATTCTCTGTTTCAGAAAAAGGTGCATATCCTACTCCGAAAGAAGTGTCGTTAGAGGATGGTACAACATCTTTCCTACCGAAAACATGCACTAAATCCCCTGATCCATGACCAATTTTACATTCCACCACAGTACAAGTCTCCACACACAAATTCAATATATTTTCATTTAAATATTCCTTTGCTGCAGCAATGGCAATCCTATCCAATCCTATTTTAATGCCATCAATTTCAGAGATACCTCTTCCAGTGAGCAGAATATCCATAGGCTTTATTATTTCCCCACCACCGAATTCGGGAGCGGATTCACCGGCGGTGATCTGAACTTCGTCAGTGTTATGGTGTAATATTCCATTAAACTTTTCCAAATAAGTATTACTGAGTGCTCGGCTTACTGACTCGGCTATTCCGTCACTTATGCTATCAGGATGCCCTATTCCTTTCCTTTCAACTACTTCAATATCTTGATCTTCAATAGGCTTTTGGATAAGCTCTTCTACGATAATGTTCCTCATAAATATTAGCCTCCATTTTATAATAAATATAATAAAATGTTCAATCATTCTCTTTGAAATATAAATATAATTTCAGCTTGAGAAAGATCTCAACTTCATTATCATTCAGGTGTATATCTGTATGCATTTTGAAATTAATGATATAAAAAATGATCCATACATTCATTACCTTAAAACTCTTAAAAGAAGTCAGATTAAAAATTAAAACAAAATTACTAACCAAATTGATATTTAAAATTTTTTTATGAGGGAATAAATTTACTTAAATAAAAAGAATAATAAAATAAAATTTATAATTCAATTCCACGTTAAATTCCCCAAACAATTAATTCTTAATTATACTAATAAGAGATAATGGATGATATAAATGCCTAAAAATTTTAAAAAAGGACGCATACTTGTAATAAATAAAAGCAAAGGAAGCAATTTAGGACACGTAGACATGGCAGATAGCTTCACCTCCAGATTCCGGGGGTTAATGTTAAAGAAAAGATTAGAAAAAGGCATGATCTTGAAAATTCCAGAAGGACGAGGTAAAATGGGTTCAGCTATTCACATGTTTTTCATGAGAATTCCATTGGACGTGATTTTTCTAGACTATGAAAAAAATGTTTTGGATCAGGTTACTCTGAAACCATGGCAGACATATACCCCAAAAAAAGCCGCGCGATACGTAGTGGAACTTAAGGAAGGTTACCTAACATCATCTGAAACTGAAATAGGGGATGTCATGGATTTCAAATATGAATAATTTACTTGAATATTAATAATTAGCATTATTAACTTTGGAAAATAAAATTTTATTGTGGGAAGTGCAAAATTTGCAAGTTAAAATAGTTGAATATGGATTTTCAGAAAATTACGCGAGATACTATGTCACCTATAAAGTTACAGATTTGAATGCTGAAACATTATCTAAACTCAAAGACCGTTTAAAAGATCCGGTAAAAATTGTATGTAATGATCTGTATCTCACAACTTATTTTGAAGAGGAATATTATCCATTTAAAAGCGAAGACTCCCAAAAGAATCCAGAGGATTTCGTGGCCCGGGAAGAGATAGAAATGTTAGCGTATATTATAGATTTATTGGAAGGCTGAAATTCTATACATCCATCAAAATCACTTAACTAGATCAAATTTTTTATTTCTAAAGGATGCCTTAAAACTTCTAAATCCTCGAATTCATATAATTTACGAGTGTTCCTAATATCTACATCTCTCATATGAATCTTGATCTTTTTCCCACCCTTTATTGCATCAAAAGAACAGGCCATTTGACAAACACCACATCCTTGACACTGGAGAAGATTTATTTCCACTCCCGGGGAAATTGCAGTACTAGGACATGCTGCAGCAGCTTCACATGTTTCGCAGTTCTGACAAATCTCAAGTTCAAGCTTCGATGGCAATACAGTTTCAATATTACCTAATTCTAAATCAACAGGGATTACATATGTTTTAACCCTTCCTTTACCCGCTTGAGCTATTATGTTTGTTATTAATGTGTCTGCAATACCATTTACAATCTTACCGATAGTATTAGATGTAGTAGGGGATACCACCAGTAAATCATATTTACCCAGTGAAAATCTACCGGCTATAGGATAACTTGATTTTTGCTCAGCTTCAGTCACTAATTCTTGATAATAACCTCCAGTCACACTCGTAATTCGTTCAAAAAGACCATACATTTTAAGAACTTCTTCACCAGCTCTTGAAAGGAATACAGTTATTTTATGATCCATTGATAACATTTCAAGGATTTCCACACTATCTTGAAGTAAATGACCGGCTCCAGTTATGCCCCACGCAATTTTCATGCTTATTTTACTCCACCAAAAATAATTTATTTAATTGATAAAAAAAATGAGAAAAAAGATTTTCGAAAATTAATTATTTCTAATCCATGAGTTAAAAGTCGCTAGATTCTAAAATTCAATGTAATCATAGGCCGGAGTTTTTTTGAAAGCATAATGTACCTGAGTGTACTGATTCATGAATTCTGAAACTTCTTCTTTAACATTTTTATTATCCATGACGACCATTTTAATGTATTCAGCCACTTCAATCATATGTGATTTTTTAAGTCCACGGCGGGTTATCTCCTGGGTACCTATTCGTATTCCAGAAGGGTCATCTGAATGATTAACATCATCCCAAGGAAGCAAGTTCTTATTCAAAATAATGTTGTTATCTTCCAGATCTTTCGCAAATTTCGCTGCTTTTCCAAGATTAGAAACATCCACAGCTACTTGATGTGACTCAGTGAATCCCTGATCCTCACATAATACATTGAAACCCTGCTCATAAAGGTTTTCTGCTAATGATTGAGCATTTATGATAATTTGATTTGCATAGTCGGCACCAAACTCTAACATTTCAGCCGTGGATATACCCAGTGCTGCCAAGTGATGTAGGTGATGATTGCTTACTACACCAGGGAAGACAGCTGCATCGATTTTATCTGCGATGTCTTCTTTACATAATATTATACCATGTTGAGGGCCTGGAAAAGTTTTGTGAGTGCTTCCCACCAGTACATCTACACCTTCTCTTATAGGATCTTGGAATTTACCTCCAGCTATGAGTCCCAGTACATGAGCTGCATCATACATTACCTTAGCACCCACTTCGTCTGCTGCTTCCCGAGCCTCACGAACTGGATGTGGGAATAGGAAGAGACTACCTCCAAGAAGGATAATTTTAGGTTTCACTTCTAATATCTTCTTTTTCATGGCATCGGGGTCTATATTCATTATTTTCTCATCGAAGGGGTGTGCTGAAATTTTAAGACCTCTTATACCAGCAGCACTAACACTAGCATGACTGATATGTCCGCCCACCGGAACGTCTAGTGCCATCATCTTATCATTACAACTTGCTAACGCAAAATAAGAAGCTAAATTGGATACCAAACCAGATACAGGTTGAACATTAACATGTTCTGCATGAAAAAGCTTTTTTGAGAGATTTATGGTCAGATTCTCAATTTGGTCAATGTAACCGCAGCCCTGATAGTATCTCTCGCAAGGCAGGCCTTCAGCATATCTGTGGGAAAGATCAGAGGCTAATGCTTCTCTTACACTTAAACTAGTTATATTTTCACTTGCTATCAAATTTATACTATTCTTCATCCATTCCTGATGCTCTTTGGTGGCTTCTTTAATATTAAGAGCATACTTTTCATTTTTAAACATTACATTCCTCCAAAATAAACTTTTAGAACTAATCAATGATGCTTATTCATTTATGAGTATTATCTTTAACAATCATTTCCTGTAGTAGAAACATATACATATCCACTAAAAAAAACTTTCTAGTTAGTATTCGGTATTTATTTTTTGATATATAATTATCTTTAGTTATCACGTTTTATATTAAGGAGAATTTCTATTAACCTATATTTGCTGTTGATACGATAATTTCAAATATTTTTTATGATAACCATTAACTGTTTTAACGTCTTTTTTAAGGATAATAAATGTCGAAAGGCAATAGTTAATAGTAATAAGTAACATATAACTTTTAACATCACTCCATTTTAGAAGTTTTTAGAAATCCTCTAAGTTGGAGGATAAGATTTAATAATTTTAATTTTTTTATATTAAGAGGCTGTCACATAATTATTTTCTACACTTCTAATTTAGCTTATTTTGAATATAAAGCTCTATTAGTTCTTATTTTTTTCCAAATTTCGAATTATGAGTCAGCCTCTTAAATTATATATCTAAATATCCCAATCGAGGGATAATCTAGGTCTGGTGGCGATTTTTATAACCACTCCATGGAATCCAAGGTATCGTCTTGTTTGCCCAGATACACATGTTAGTGTAAAATTAGCCAGTTAAGAATCTTTTAGGTAGAGAAAACCTTGTCATCTCAATTGCATAAAAGCAGAGTAAATCCCGGATAACTTTCAAAACGGATTAACACCTTAAATTTAATGAATAAACCATATTGAGAATTATTAATTTTCATATGTAAAAATTTAAGAAATTTTTTATAACTATTTTTATAAAAAATCTTTATCTAGAATCGATTAATTTAATTTAAAAAAAAGTTATTAGAATAAGAAAATAAAAAAAAGAAGGGTTTTTTAACCCTTAAAAAATTTATTTTGCTTCGCCGGTTCCACCCATAGCAGCTTCTATTTGTGCCATGATCTGAGCGGTTTTGAAGTGGGCTTGTTCAAGTGCTCCAGATGGGCAGGCGGCTACACAGGTTCCGCAGCCTTTACATAGAGCTATGTTGACGTGTGCTTGTTCGTCTATTCTTTCTATTGCACCGAATGGACAGAGTTCTATACATACTTCGCATCCACCACATATATCGGTGTCCACGGCAGCCACAATAGGCTCGATTTCTACTTCACCTTTAATCATAGGTATAGCTGCTCTGGCTGCTGCACCTGATGCTTGGGCAACTGCGTCAGGAATATCTTTAGGTCCTTGAGATACTCCAGCTAAGTATACTCCATCAGTTAAGGTGTCAATAGGTCTGAGTTTGGGGTGAGCTTCCATTAGGAATCCATCAGCACTCCTAGATAGACCAATAGTTTGTCTGAGTTCTTCTAAACCTTCTGGGGGCTGTAAACCTACAGATAGAACAACCATATCATAATCAAACTCTGTTACTTTTCCCAGCATGGTATCTTCAGCCCGGATGGTTAATGATTGATCTGGGTTTTCTAAAACGGTTGCAGGTCGGCCTCTAATAAATTTAATGCCGTATTTTTCCTGTGATCGTTTATAGAACTCTTCGAATCCTTTACCGAAAGCCCTGATATCCATGTAGTAGATTGTAACTTCAGTATCTGGCTCATGATCTTTGATGAGCTGAGCATTTTTCATAGCATACATGCAACAAACTCTAGAACAGTATGGTTTGTCGATTTGCTCATCTCTGGAGCCAACGCATTGGATGAAAGCCACGCTTTTTGGTGTCTCACCGTCTGAAGGTTTCACAACGTGTCCCTGAGTTGGTCCTGATGCGTTTATGTACCTTTCGAGCTCTAGCCCGGTTATTACATTTTCGCTGTCTTCGTATCTCCATTCTTTTTTCTCTGATGGGTCGTAAGGGTCGTAACCCGTGGCCACGACTATGGTACCGACTTCCAGTTCCACTTCTTCTGGTTCCTGTTCGTGGTTGATTGCTCCTCTTTCACATGCTGTGTCGCAGAGGTGGCATTCGATACAGTAATCCTTGTCTATGGTAGCTACTAATGGCACAGCCTGAGGGAATGGTATGTACGATGCTTTGACCATTCCTACGCCTTCGTCGAAGTAGTTTGGTATCTCGATGGGGCATACATCTGAACAGCTTCCACATCCTACACATAACTCTTCGTCTATGTATCTTGGTTTTCTCTCTACTTTAACCTTGAAGTTGCCTATATAACCGTCAACTTCTTTGACTTCAGAGTAGGATAAAAGTTCGATGTTTTCATGTTTTCCAACATCCACCATCTTTGGTGCAAGGATACACATGGAACAATCGAGAGTAGGGAATGTTTTGTCTAACTGAGCCATTCTACCGCCTATGGTTGGGTTTTTCTCAACCAGATAGGTTTTGAATCCCATATCACCAAGGTCAAGTGCTGTCTGAATTCCAGCTACACCGGCTCCTATAACTAGGGCTTGGTTGGTAACTCCTACTGTTTCCGATTCTAGTGACTCTAATAATCGTGCTTTTGCAACAGCCATCCTCACAAGGTCTTTTGCTTTTTCAGTTGCTGCTTCTGGCTCATTCATGTGAACCCATGAATCGTGTTCTCTGATGTTTGCAAATTCAAAGAGATAGGGGTTTAATCCAGCTTCTTTAATAGCTCTTCTAAATGTAGGCTCGTGGAGTCTTGGTGAACATGCTGCTACAACTACCCTGTTAATACCTTTCTGTTTTATGTCATCCTGAACGAGACTTTGTCCTGGATCTGAACACATGTACTTGTATTCTTCGGATACAACAACGTTGGGGAGTGTTAGTGCGTAATCTTTCACTGCTTCGATGTCAACTACACCTGCAATGTTGATACCGCAGTGACATACATAGACTCCTATTTTTGGTTCTTCGTTTGTTTCTTGCTTTTTTTCTTTATCTGCCAATTAGATCACCTGTTTTTAAAATATAATAATGCATCTTAATTTAATATATTTATGGTGTACGGTGTATCACTACCATAAATAAACTTTTCTATTTATTTTTTTATACAAAGTTTATATACTAAAACGTTTTGAAGTCAAATTTCACATAAAGTCCTAATTCTCTAGAAAAGAAAAAGTAATAGTTCTATAATTATAATTTAGTAGAACTCAATCAACAATTCCCTCAGTCACGATTTTGAACACAGCTTCTCCTTCAGGTAAATGAGGGCTATCCACTAATCTGGCTATTCTTTTACCAGCTAAGCCTTTTTTAAGCCATACTCGATAAGTGGCTGCATGACCTAATACATGTCCTCCAATAGCTTTAGTGGGGCTCCCAAAAAATGCATCTGGACGAGCCTGAACTTGATTAGTGACAAATACACCTACATTATAAGTGTTGGCGATGTTCTGTAAAGTGTGGAGATGCTGATTCAATTTCTGTTGTCTCATAGCTAATGATTCTCTACCAATATATTCTGCACGGAAATGCGCTGTTAGAGAATCTACAATGACTAATCTTATATTAATGCCACTTTGTATAAGTTCATTAACTTTATCCGCCATTAATATTTGATGACTAGAATTAAAAGCCCTAGCAATATGTATTTTACGTAAAACCTCCTCCACATCCAACTCAAATCCTTCTGCTATCTGGTCAATTCGTTCTGGACGAAAAGTGTTTTCAGTATCTATGAAAACACATTCACCATCGAGTCCACCTTTATCGGTGGGTAATTGCACAGTAACAGCTATTTCATGAGATATCTGACTTTTACCAGAACCAAACTCACCAAAAACCTCAGTTATAGCTTGTGTTTCAATGCCGCCTCCTATTAACTCATCTACAGCGGTACTTCCAACCGTAATTCGGCCAACATCCTTACGCCGTTCCATTACATCTAAAGCAGTTTCAAAGTCAATTTGCTCAGATTTCCTTGCTGCTTCTATAACTTTTTCAGCTACACCTTCACCAATTTCTGCTTTGACACTTAATTCTTTGGCAGTGGCGGTAGCCAATCTCATCATATCACCGAAACCGGCGTCCCTCAGTTTTTGGGCTGTTTTCTCCCCGACACTTGGTAATTCTTCTAGTTCAACCATTTTAATCCCCTTTAAGTCTTTAAATTATTTATATAAATATTTTTGAATCCAAATGGATTAATTCTAATTTTATAATTTCTTATCTAAAATTTTTTTCGCGATAAGTCTTATTTCTTCATTGTAATCATCAAAACGAGCATCTGCAAGAATACTTATTTCAGTTTCCACCAGATCATTCACCAAATCTTCCAAAGAACCCTCATCTCCTGTTTCTTTAATAATATCCTCTACTTTTTGAGTAGTCTTTCCAATTATTTCTTCTGCAGCTTTTCTAAAGAAAGTAACAGTTATAGTCCCGGTTTCATCTTCAATTACTAAGGGAATTATCAATAGTGGATTGGGATTTTCTACGTCTTCACCGCACATGTCACAGACATAACCATCTTCTGTGAGCGTAACTCTTTTATTACAGTTTGGGCACATTTCATAAAGTATTTTATTACCGTGAGCATCGATTATTTTTCCAATAACCTTTATATTTTGGTCATTTTCCTCGATTTCATCAATCTTTTTGGTTGGATACATTTTCTCTTGTATTTCATTCATAGTTGGAATATTTTTAGATTCTTCTTTTTTTACTTTAATTAGGGATGTACTTTTACTTATGCTAAGCTCTGTTCGTTCATTTCTAAATACTACCCTAGGATTCTCTATTTTCACTGCGTCTCCTTCATTTAAAGGATTTTCGGCCTTTTCATCCCATAATGACAACCGAATTACTCCAGTTTTGTCCCCTAATTCTGATGAACGCACTATTCCAGAGCTTCCGTCGCTTTTGGTGAATTTATTAGGCTCATATAACGCTAATATTCTACCGATTATCCTTACGTTCCGATCTCCTTCTTTTAATTCATCAATATTTTTGTTTTCATAAATTGAATCTTCAATTTCATTAACAGAAGGTAAATTTTCAATTTCTTCAGCATTTGGTTTCAGCAGTCGGGCGGGTTTCCCAACGCTGAGTTCTATATCATAAATTCCCATACGTGTTCGGGCATTTTCAATTTTAACAGCATCACCTATATTCAATCCACTTTCAGCCTTTTCATCCCATAAAGAAACCTTTACCACTCCACTGTTATCAGCGATTTCTGTAGATATCACCATACCACTGCTTCCATCATCCCTCTGAAATTCATTGGGTTCAGAAATATTTATCACCCTACCAATAATGTCTACTTCTTCCCCTTCATCTTCAATGGCATTAAGATCTCCAATTTTAACTGGTTTAAGGTATTTACCACATTCTTGGAGTATTTCCTTTATCTGACTTTCTAACGGTGGGTTTATAATTATCTTGGTATTCCAGTTTGTATTTACCCGATAATCGGTTCCTGAATATTGGTCAAATTCAATGTTTCCTCCAATTATTTTGATGATGTCTCCTTTTTGGAATTCTAATGTTGTGTCATCGTTCCACAGAGTTATTTTTATCCTTCCGGTGTCATCTTCTATTTCCATGGATCGTACTTGTCCGGTACTTCCATCATTCCGCATAAATGTTATAATATCGTATATTTTACTTATCACACCTAATAGGGTGACGTTTTTTATTTCATGTGCATCTCCAATTTTTAAGATGTTTTCATGATATTTGGGTACATCAAATTCATCTTTAATTATCCTACCTAGGTAATTATGTGATAGTGAAGTTTCGCCGTTCCTTACTCTGCTTTGAGCTCCTAATATTTTTATTGAATCTCCTTCTTGGAGATCCAGATTTTCTATGAGATCTACATCTTTGTTCCATAATGTATAGGATATTTTCCCTGTTTTATCTTGTATTTCTATGGATGCTACTTGTCCTTCCTTTCCATTTTTGTTAAAGGTTCTTATTCTGGGAATTCTTATGATTCTAGCGATAATATTAACTTCCATATCTTGTCGTATATCTGTTATGTTGGTTATTTCTTCATTATATGGTGGTAAGTTAGGATATTCATCTTCAGCAAGTTTTTGGATGGTTGAATTCATGTTTAGATGGGCTTCATTATTCTCTGCTCTAAATCCCTGTTTAATCTCCACATCATTTATTCTTATTACATTGCCTTCCTTGAATTTTTTTAAGAGTTTAACATTTTCTGTCCACATTACCACTCTTATTTGGCCTTGTTCGTCTGCTAAAAGCAGGTTAGCAAGTTTACCTGATCTTCCTTTCTGATTGGTGAACTTTTTCACATTGGAAATTCTCATTATTTTACCAATCAGATTTACATTATGATTTCCAGCTTTTAATTCTGATATTTTAATTAAAGGATTATCTTCTGATAAGGGCTGGTTTTCTTCGTCTAAATGTTCTCCCACAATCATTCGGGCAACGTCTAGTTCACCCATGAAACTTACTTCTTCATAATCTTTCATTCGGGATTCCATTTCCTTTAAGAAATCTTCATATGAGATTTTATCTTTTATCTTCTCATATTCTTTCATTATCTCCTCATTCACTTCTTTCATTTAAATTCCCTCAATTTCCATTTGTTTAATTTTATATAATTAATTACAAATATTTTTAGCAAATTAAGTAAATTATTAATAATATACATATTTTTATTATTAAATACTTAAATTTATATGAATATCAACATCATTATTATAATTCTAACTACTAAGTAATTTCTTTAAATTTTACTATTTACAAATTCATAAAAAAATTAATTTAAAATGTTAATTTTCAATCTAAACTGAATTCTGGATACTGTTGAAGGCCTGACAATTACAGTTTAATTAAATAATCTTCTAAATTATCTATGATTTTCTCAAAAGAATTATCATATTATTCTATATGCGGATTATTGAATTGTGTGTAAAATAATTTGCGCTTTTATAAGGGTAATTGTTAAGCTGTTACTTTAGGATTGCAAACTTTTTCCATAACTTTTAAATAGTTAGTATATTATAATAATAGTTAGTTAGATAAAACTATTTATCATTAATGAGGTGAATTTATTTTGAATCAGGAGCTTGAATTGGTAGAAACTATTGATAAATTAAGTGGTTTCATTGAAACATTACAAACACAGCTACTTAGTGGAGATTTAAAGGGATATACGCTGAGACAACTGTATTATATCGAATTAATCAATAAACATGAAAACATTAGCGTTTCTGAATTAGCGAAAATGCTGGATGTCAAAAAATCGACGATTTCAATTGCTATTAACCAACTAATAAAGCGAAATATAGTAACTAAGAATCAATCAATTATTGATAAACGTTTTTATTTCCTTCAACTGACACCCCAAGGCAAAGATATAATGAAAATACATATGAAAGTTCATAATGATGCAATTAAACAAATTTTAAAGATTCTAAACCAAAAAGAAGTTGAATATTTCATTAAAACTGTAAATAAAATTACACATCCAAATAAAAAACGAGCATTAAACAAATACAGACAGATAACTTAATTCAATCTAATATTATAATCAAATTTATATTACAATGGGATGTTTAGTGATAAGAATTATTAGATGAGTAATAATAAATTAATGAAACGATAAAATTAATGATAGATTATTAAATTGATGAAGTAAATTAAGTCATAAAGGAGAATAAAAGCATGGAAATGACTATGGCGGAGAAGATACTAGCAAAAGCTTCTGCAAAAAAAAGTGTTGAAGCTGGAGAAATAGTGATGGCCAATATTAATGTGGCAATGACTCATGATTTAACTGGTCCTTTATCTGTAGAATCATTTAAGAAAATAGGAGTGAAAAAAATCTGGGATCCAGAAAAGGTCGTCGTGATTTTCGATCATCAAGTACCCGCAGATTCACTTGAAGCTGCACAAAATCATATTATAATGAGGGAATTCGTTAAAAAACAGGGAATAAATAATTTTTACGATATTAATGAAGGAGTGTGCCATCAAGTGCTCCCCGAAAAAGGACATTTTCTTCCAGGGGAGGTGGTGGTTGGTACTGATTCTCACACTTGTACACACGG
>PMWA01000078.1 GCA_003166335.1 Methanobacterium sp.
ATTAACAGCTAAATCTAAGGTTCGATAATTTAATTTCTTTTTAATATCTTCAGCGAACCATGATAAAGTTCGGTTTATATCCACCTGTTGGATGGGTTCAAAGAAAGTGTAAGCATGTGCACCTTTGCAACCACTGAAAAATAAGATGGGCTCTCTCCCAAAACGTACTTTAAACTTCTTTGTGAAGTCTTTAGCTTCATTTATGGCAACCTCTGCAATATGCTCATTAATAATAAGATCCTGTAGTTCTTTCTTCAGCCCCGCTTGTTTATCCTTCCTGTAATATAAATTAACTTTCTGGAGTTCAATTAAATCGTTCTTAATCTGTTTTATTTTAGGATTTGAAACATCAAAATCAAAATAGGCTCTATCAATTACCATATTATCCGGGTTCTGTTGTTTTAAGTTACCAACATTCCCATAATCATAGATGTGAGTAAAACAAGGATGTATTCCACTATTCCTATGTACCTGCAAATACAATTGTTTAGGATTTAATACTGTAAATTGCATTTTAATTTTATTTGAAGGGGCAAAATCAGGGGGTCTTCTGAAATGTCTTGCATAATCAAAACCATAAAATAAAGAATAAAAAGAAAGAAAACCTTTCATGGAATGCCCTCCAAGATTGGCTCCCAATTTATATTGATGCATTTATTATTACCTATGAGAATTCCTTTCAGGAAAAATTTACCTATTCTGTTCTTAATCTCTCTTTCATCCTCACTCCATCCTTGACTTAATATCTTTCTTGAGAACTTCGATAAATTATTAACTTCCTGTTTAGATTTATACAGCTCATAGAGAATACCATAATCAGTAAATGATAATTTTTGGTAGTATATGAATTTCGTTAAAGTTTTAACATTCTCATCTACTTTATTTGGTGGATAAACCGAGGATTCATAGCTAAAAAAATAGTTTTCTTTAAGTAATTGGATGAATGCTAATTCAATGTCTATTCTAGTGGTATTTGGGATTTTATTCCGTATACAATATTCTAAATTCCCCTGGCATATACCGGGAAGTTTATGTATCAACTCTTTAGAATATTGAGTGATCGTCAACGTGATAGGAAAGTTATTAACAGGGGGAGAAGCCTTTTTCACAGCCATTTCTAAGCTCCCTCCTTCTTAGCTGTCGTTTTCGCTAGAATACGAGCATCTAAGATATTCTTGGCATCTTGATCATTCCCATGATATGCTGCAGCACATAAATCATTGTCACTCATTGATTCGTAATCTTGAGGTCTATGAATATCTATAGATTCTTCATGATCTAATGAGTTCTCATCGGGGGCAACAGGGGCAACGGAGGCAGTGCCCCTATGAGTCTGATTATTAGTAGATTCTATTTTTTTTACCAAACTTCTGTACTTTTGATATGGTGCCCCTGTTGCCTCCGTTGCCTCTGTTATATCCCAATCTTTTATGGGATCAAATGTTAACCACACTTTAGAAATATTAGGAGCTGTCTTTGATTTAATCCAACCATTTTCTTCGTATTTATTTTTATATTTTCGGGCCTGTCTTTCTTTTACACCGAATATTCCTCTTAATTTATCCTCAAATTCCTTAATAGATACCTTTGAAACATTTTCACTAATTGCTCCCTTTTCATGGAGCCATCTCAAAGATTCCTGATCCTTTAATCTAGCACCTCTCCACCCATCACCATAATCAAGGTTTCCAAAAACTTTTATCTCAACATATTCATATTCATGTTCCATAATCTCAAATAAATCAACATAAGCCGTTTCTATATCAAGAATTTCAATTGTAGATCTATTATTCTGGAATGCTTGGATTGCAGAAAATTTTAAAAGATTGTTTTGGAGAGTAAATACTATCATTTCCATGAAATTAGATATTTTCTTTGAATATGATTCTCCACGTTGCACTAATAATATGGATAGCTCTGCAAATGCTATTTTTGCTTCATGTGCCATATTAAAGGTTTCAAAAGTATTTAATTGCTCTATCTTCTCACAAAATTTATAAATAGAGGCTTCATCATTGGATGAATCAAAAATTCTCTTTTCCAAGGCGTCTATTTTGTTACTGTCACCCATATAAACATATATGAGGATAAAACGCCTTATATCACCCTCTAAAACAAGTATATCATTTTCAAACTGTAAAGGTTGCACGAATAAAGTTATAGGACATTCTGGTTCATATTCCAGTGCATGATCTTCTCCTAATTCAACTAGCTGCTTTGAAACTGTATTATCCGGGTAAGGATCCAAAGCTGTTCTAATATATTTCCTAGCTTCTGAATAGTGCAAATCACTAGAAGACAATAAATTGAAGGCTTCATCAATAATTAAAAAATCGGATCTTAAATAACCCTTCCTTTCTTCATGTCTTTTATCCCTTTTAATATATACGCTCTTACCTACTAATTGTTCTGCATGTAAGCTAGTCGGCTCCCTAATTTTACCATTGAAGTATTCCACATACATTTTTTGAACTCTTTTTATTTCTCCTTTCCCTCGTCCGGAATTTACGACAAAAAGCGGGGATATCCTTCCATCAGGTTTTAACCTTCCAACTGAAATCATTGAGGTTCTGATTCTATACGAAAGAAGATTATACCACAACCCCTTAAATATTAAGGTGTATTCCTCTCCAAAAAGGGCTGTAGCAGCTGCTAAATCATCAAATCCTGTTAAATGTGTAGATGGGTAACTTAGTTGGAGTTTTTCTATTTGCTTTAGAGGTTTCATCCTTTCAGGCAAATTTCCCATGAGGTTTAAATCATTAGAAGTCACTATTCACACTTCCAATGAGGGTTCTAAAGGATCCATAAAGTTTAAGTCCTTTGAATGACTATTTTTGATTGTAGGTTGCTCACTCCCTACATTATTTCTATTTTTCTTATATTCCATATTTTATCACGGCTCATCTGGGTTAATACCTTCAGAATTAATTAGATAATCCTTAATTGTATTCATAAGGCGTGGTGGGTTTTCCTGTGATTTGTAGAAGTTGTAAAGATTTATTAGTTCTTTATCAAGCTCTTCTGACATGTTTATCTCCTAATTCCAATTTTTTAAGGTGTAAAATATCATGGTTTCCTTCTTCAACTTCCCATACCATCCGATCTCCTTTTTTAAGGTTTTCTTCTGCGTATTGTTTCGGAAGATATATGAAATAGGAACCTCTCAGTTCTTGTAGGGATACAATTTTCAATCTCATTTTCATTAACCTCACTTCATTAACTTTCATTTCATTAAAAGATATTTTATAAGTGCCCATATAAGTATTACAATGCTTTTTTTTTCTTTTTATTCAATTTAAAACATGTTATTAGTTTAAATGTAATTTTAAACGTGTTTTAAGTTTTTGTTTTTTTTAAAACATGTTTATTAATAAAAAAGCAGGTATATAGTAATCCATATAATACACAATAGGTGAGATAATGTCTAAAAAAAACAGTAAAAGTTCAACAAAGAAAAGAATCAGAAAACTTTGGATATTAACGGCTCTTTTAGATTGTGATCAATGGTCTCAGATGGATATTAAGAAATTATGGTATATACTGAGTGTTGTTGACTTATGTGGTTTAGAATTGGATGTTATTAAGGGTTTGAATGAAACTGAGAGTAGTAAAAAGAAAGCAATGAAAAAAATAGACGAAAAATATAAAAAATACGAAAAGCCAGAAGGATATTATGACATACCTAATAAGCAAATAAAGGAAGTTCAAGAGGAATACAGAAAATATGTAATCACTGAAAGGTTAAAAGAATTAAATAAGACAAAAAAGAATTTTGAAGATATTAAAAACAAATGTAAAAGTGACATCAGTATTATAATAAAGGAATTAAAAGATGACGACATAATTACGGAAAAATCAATCATAAAAAAGTCAGTTCCAAAACATGCAAGGTCAATAGGAGGAGCATATACATTAAATGAAAATGAAACCGTTCTTTATTTGATTTTAGATGAAATTAACAACCATCTTACACCAACTAAACTTAAAGAATTAATGTTAAATGATTTAATGAATTCTAAATATCTTGAAAAGGTGGTTAATGAAAAGTTAGTAAAAACTATAGAAAAAGAGTTGTATTTAGCATTAAATGATAATGATAAAAAGTTGATATTATTCTTTTTAGAACGATACCCAACTGTACTTTATAATATTCTGAAAGAAATTAATACTCCGTCTAAGATGATTAATGAGGATACATCATGGAATTCCATAGCAGACCGAAGAAAACTGACAAACGGATTTATAATGAATGCTAAAAATTGGGCTTATGAAGATATAAAAAGAATAGGGTACGGCTTTAATGTGGATTATGAAGTAAAAGTAACAATAAAAAATGATGATGGGAAAATAGTAATCAAACATTCTAATAGCCATGAGATATTTGATCCAGAGAAAGAAAACTACACAATGGAAAATAATAATTCATGGGATGCATTCATTAATTTGAAGAATAATCACGATAACCACCGTATTGAATTTGTTGAAAACGAAATAAAAGATAAAAACATTTTTATTAAAGACAATGAAGAACAAATTCATTATGGATATTTGTATAGTCCTTCGCAGGATGTAGCTCCTTATTGATTTGAGATGTGCAAAAATCTGAGGGAAGCTTTTTTTTTTAATTCTTTTGTTTTTGTAGTTCTCGGGCTAATTCTTCCATTAAGGTGCCCATATTTTCTATTTTCTTTTCCATATCAGCTATTTCATTATCTTTATCTTTGAATCTTTTCTCATAATTATTTTTTAATTCTTTAAACTCATCACTTTCAACTGTTCGAGGTTCTATATCTTCTAGACTTAAAGCAGGTAAAACCTTCAAATATTCTTTTTTCAATGTTGATATTTCTGGTTTGATATAGGTGTTCGTTAAAGTTTTTACTTTATGTCCAATTAACCATTCAGCATTTAAGCTATCCAAGCCACCATTATGAAGATTAGAAGCATAAAATTTTCTTAAAGCGTGTGGATGGAAGAATCTCATATTTCTTTTTCCTTTAACTTCATATCCAAATCCACATGTATCATTTAACCTACAAAAATACTGATTTAAAATATTATCATGCATTTTAACCCCGTTATTCTCAAAGAGGTAATCATCAAAATTCTTAAATTCAAATCTTTTTTCTATTCTTTCATCTAAATAATCGTTGATTGCTTTAACTGATTCTGGAGAACTAAAGGTTACATAAGGCATACTGGTTTTGAATCTTCTTATACTCCAAGTAGGTATTGTGTTATCTGCTTCTTTTTCATGGAGTTTTTGCAGTATATCATCTATATATAAAGGCTCTTTTATAGCAATTTCTAAGCTATCTAGATAATCTTTGAGAGTTAAATGGTTAATTTCAGCTACACCCATTCCACCACTCATCATAAGGAGAATAATGGCTTTATATTTAATGTTGCAATGTTTTAATGCCTTCCTTATCACATCTTTTGTTGGAATATCATTAATGGTAATAAGTTTTTGAGGATCTTTAAGGGTGCAAGTCACATTAGGTAATTCTATTCCTAATTCTTTATAGAAATTCCTAACCACTGCTAGACTTCCACGTATAAAATTAGGACTATAACCACTATCCTTCATATGTTTGATGAATCCAACCATATAACTTTCTATTTTTCGCTTTCTCATTCGGATTCTAGCGTCTTCCTCGGCTTCAGCTTCATCAATTAGTTCTGAAGGTAATAAACTAGTGAATTTACAATAATTTCCTAATCTTATTTTATAGGTTCTTACTGTTGATTTTCTACGGTCTTTTTTTATGAGAAATTTTTGATATATGGGATCGCTTTCAAGATTCATGTAAATATTTATAGAACATCTAATATTTAATCATTCACCTCACGTGAAAGTTAAAGTAAAACCCCAAATAAGATGAATAATGCCAAATATCATTTATTGAGAAAAAAAACTCTACAAACGAAAATCGATATCATTTTAAAATTTACACATCAATATCATTCCAGCCAGGATGTTAGGAACTAAAGAAATTTCTTTATAAATGTAATGATATTAGTAAGAAAGTTCTAGACAGTTCCTGAAGGGAAAATTTAATCTCTTTTATCACTTTAATAAAATAAGAGTTAAATAATTCTTTTTTTTGGATTTATTCTATAAAAAAGAAATTTAATAATTCTTAACCAATTTTAATATTCCCCTACTTATACTCTTAAAAACTATTTAATCTATTAAAAGTAAAAATTGAGGGCGTTAATTATATTATATTGTTAAAAACATAAGTTATAGTTAGTTAAAATGGGAGTGTAAGAAAATGAAGGCCAGTGAATTTATAGGGATGAAAGTTTTAGATAAACAAGCTCATGAAGTGGGTAAAGTCGTGGAAATCGCTTTTGAACTGAAAAAATGTATGGTGGATAAAATATTTATCTCCGTTGGCGGAGCTTTAAATAAAAAATATTTTGCCATAGATGAAGATGATCTATATGGTATAGGGGATTATGTGCAATTAAAACTGGACAAAGATGGAATTGAACAAAAAATTCATATGGATAAATTGAATGATTTCACCCCCAAGGGAAACCACTTCAAAGATATTGTAGGAAAGGTAGTTTTGACTCAAGAAGGTTTGGAAATAGGTAAAATTAGTGATATGATCATCGACACTAAAGGCTGTCTCATTCACAACATAATCATAACCACTGGAAACGCTTTCAGTAAAAAACATTTAATGATCTCTGATGACGATATCATCAGTATTGGAGATTATATGATTCTAAAATTAACAAAAGAAGATGTAGAAGCAAAAATTATAGATTAAAAAAAACTATTTTTTAAATAGATTCCTTAGGAAATTTCTCCTAAAAAAAAAATAGGAAAAATGAAGGTTTTTTAGTGTTTAACTAACCATCAGAGTCTTCAAAATCATATTATAAGCTGTTGAAGTTTGATTTAAAGCATAAGTAGGTCCTATAGCAGTAATCACATAGTAATAATTGTTTTGTTGAATTATAGTTACTTTCTCTGCAGAATTTGAACCGAAATTTCCCAGTTGTGTTGCTGATAAATTATCAACATTCAATGAAGAAACTGACGAATTAGTAGTATTAGTCACAATGGAATTAGTGCTAGGTAAATTTATAGTACCTTGAACTTTCTGTTGCATTTGAATGATAATGTAAGATGGTTGAGACGTACCATTAGAATCAGCGAAGTTAGCAGTGAATGTCACCTCTGAATAAATTGAAGTATCACTAAAATTTCCAACTAAACTAGTCTGTGACCAGCCACTCGGATACTGAAAAGAAACCTTCCCCATCTGGAACGTGTTATTTCCTGAAAAAGCCACCACCAGTACCAGTATAATTAAAACTACCACAATCAATATTCCCGGTAAAATAAAACTTTCCCTATCCATTTCATAATCACCATATACACTTTATGTAGATACAAAAATATATTATTTTGGGCATGAAAATTTTAATCAAAAAAAATAGGCCTCATACACTATATAAAATTTAAAACACATAATAATCTAATATATTAATTCATTAAAAAACTATTATTATATTTTTAGAGGTGATTTATAGTGACAGGAATTCTAGAACCAATAACATTTAGCCAAGAAGTAGATGGAAAAGTTTATGAACTGATAATTCCTAAAGAGTTCATTAGGGATGTTCAGTTCCCTGGGGAACATCTCACCATCATGCTGCGAGTTACCGGGCCTGATACAGGAAAAATAACTGATTTTTTTGAGGATTATGAAGAACAATTATTCAAAATAAAAACCACTGAAAATACGGGAGAAAAAATATCAGATGAATTTATTTTAACTTCCGCTTACATAGATGAAGGCCCCCACCTCTCCGCGGATATAGATATAGAACCTCCCAGTGTAAGAGCCATACTAGACTTTAAAAAAAATAATTCTTAAATTATAAATTGAATCCATAACTATTGAGTAGAGATTGAAAGGATTTATCATTAAAGGATATGGAGGATTGTTAATAGTATGCCAGAAGAATATATCCTATTAGGATCGAAGACGCAAGAAGAAGAACTAGAAAACGATGTCTGAGATGATTAGCTGCATAAATTACAGTTATATAAGGAGGGGAATTTAAATGAATGTTGAAAGAAATGTTTATTTAGGTATTTTAGCTATAATATTAGGATTTATAGTGATTACATTTCCTTTAATCAGTGTTTTCACATTAAGTCTACTTGTTGGAATTGGAATAATATTTTTAGGGATTTGGTTATTGATTCAAGCTTATAATGTTTGGAGTAAAAATTTAGCCGCGGGCATAGCGGACTTGATATTAGCTATTTTTGCCATATTTTTCGGAATAGGTATAACCGGGAATATAACTGCATTAAGCTTTTTAACATTTTTAGCATTATATATAATTGGATTTTTCCTAATATTAACAGGTTTAACCGCATTATTATCAAATAAAGGAATTAAAACCAAAGGAATAGGTGTTCTAGGAGTCATACTTGGTCTCTTATATCTAATTATTGCAATATACTTAAGAAATCCACTATTTTTAGCCATAATATTAGGTGCATTCCTAATAATAGCTGGATTAATGGAAATTTTCTTAACAACACCAGAATTACCATTTATAAACGATAGTAAAAGTAATGATAAGAAATAATTAAAATAATAAATAACTTAGAAAAAAATAGATTCAAATTCCTTGAATAACTTTTTAATGAGGAATAATATAAATGTACGAGTTAATATTTTTCCTTTTTATTGTTTTCATTTTTTACATTATTTTCCAAGAAATTATTACAGAAATACATCACTGACCAAATGGTTCTAGTTATAGCTGGAATCATTTCGGGCTTAGTCTTCTCATCACAAATTAATCTTGGAAATCAATTCAATTTTGTTCTATTAATTGCTGAATTAGCATTAGTTCTATTTAGCGATGCATTTCGTATTGGATTATCATATACTATCCACGAGCATAACATTCCTTTAAGATTACTGGGGATAGGTATGCCACTAACTATTTTTTCAGGGATTATATTTGCTGCAATTCTACTCACTAATCTTAGCATTTGGGAAGCAGCTATAATTGGCACACTTCTTGCTCCAACTGATGCAGCTTTAGGAAAAACAGTTTTTGAAAATAAAAAATTACATTCTAAAATGCGTAAAGGATTAGAAATCGAAAGCGGCTTAAACGACGGCTTAGCAGTGCCATTCCTAATCCTATTCATAGCTTGGTCTGTAGCAGAAGAAACATTCCATCCAGTACAATTTTTTATTGAAACAGCGCTTTTACAGATCCTTTTTGCAGTAGCAATAGGTTTAGCAGTGGGATTAATTGGAGGATGGTTAATAATCAATGCAAAAAACAAAAAATGGATCACCAAAAAATATTTAAGAATTTCCTTACTCTCTTTGGCAATCTTTTCCTTTGTTATAACAGATCAAATTGGAGGTAGTGGATTTATCGCAGCATTTGTAGGAGGAGTGCAATATTCATCATTTATATCCTTAACCGTTATTATCTACACTATTTTGAGTTTAACCGTGATAAGAATGCTGCCAGTTGCAATATCATTGATTGGAACGAAAACTGATTTTTTAAGTACCCTATTTATAGGATGGTTCGGACCCCGAGGGTAGGCCTCTATAGTTTTATTACTCATAGCCCTTGAAGAACAAACAAAAATTCCCGGGCGAGAATACTCTGCTTATAACTGTTTTAATTACGGTATTACTCAGTGTATTCACCCATGGGATAAGTGCAAGACCTTTATCTAATTTATACTCAAGAGGGATTGATAAAAATGATGATTATATATAAGTTAATTAATATTTTGTCATAGCTTTTTATAATAAATCAGTTTTTCCTGTTCAATGATTTTGTTAAACTTAATTTAAATTATTTATGTCAGCAAGCAATTTTATTTTGCTGTCAAAATGTTTATTAAATCGTTTATGTACTTTAAAATAAAAAATAGCTAATTTGATGATCATTTATGGTTACTAAATTTCGTAATAAAAAAAATAATTTATATTTTTAACTTTTTTTTAGCAAACTTTATGTTTGACTTTTACACATTTATTAATTTGGTTAAAATAGATTTCAGTAGATTTTTAATTTAACCATTATCATAAAAAAGGCGAGGCGGTAGTATGAGTATGGAAACAGCAGCTCAATGGGTTTTAATGAAAAATATTAAACCGAATGCATCTCTTCAGGACCACTTTAAAGGATTTGGTATATCAGAAGCGATTCATTATGAAGTTGGTGATGAAATTAAAGGCAACAGAGTTAATAAAATTTTGATTGCTGATAGTAAAATAGAGATTTGGTTAAGTAAGAATGGTAAAAACATTATAACAGTTTATCCAACTAATAATATAAAATATTCTTGGTCTTCACTTGATGACAGTGCACCAGTGCCATGGTAAGTTTACTTAATAAAGTTCACTCAAACTATCCTAAAAATTAGCTATTAATGAGGGAAATATTAAATTAAACAAATGTTTCCATTTAATTCTTTTTTTATTTAATCTAATAGTTTTAATGAGTTTTTTTCTTTTTTTATTCTATGTTTTCTAATTGGATAAAATCCATGGTAACATGTTCTATATATCCATCATATTCTGGTTATTTTGAAATCTCGTTTATGTTAATCACTCTGATGTCAATTCTGATTATCTACCTATTTTACATTTATTTCTTGTATAATCGTCAAATAGTTGAAAACATTAATAATATGAGTTAATCGTGAGTTAGGGATTTGAATATATTTTACAGTTCATTGGCTACTGTTTCAGAGAAATATCTTATTTTAAAAAAATTTTCCAGAAAACTATATACTATTACTTGCAGACTTAGCGATGTATAATAATCTAGAATTAAATAATTATTAAAAATGGGAGTAGGGATGAAATATAAATTTATTAAAATTTAAAAATGATAAAAATAATTTAATAATGTTTGTACTGGTTTTTATCAGTTTAACGGTTCTTTTCTAATATAGTATGTAATGGTTCAACAGCGAACAGTTTAATTTGATGATAAAAAAAATTTAATGGTCATTGAACTAAAATGACTGAATTAAACGATAATTAAAATGGAAAATGGGGAAAATTTAGTTATGTCTAGAATGATTTCAGATAATAATTTTCAGGATCAGTTCTTTAATTTTTTTATAGGTCTTTATAAGCGAAATAAGATGGTTTTAACTATTGCAGTATCCATATTTTTTGCATCCTTATTTATAGGTCTTTTTATTGGCTATTTTTCATCAGGCTTCACTGGAAATTTCTTAACATTTCTTGTAAAGATGCTTCGTGGACAAATTGTCAAAATAACCACACTTTCAATATTCCTGCATAATCTTCAAGCTTTGCTTTTTACATACATTGGTGGAATAATTGGAATAATTCCGGCAGGAGCCTTATTTTTTAACGGATTCATTTATGGAGCTTTTTTAGGATATTTTATGCATGGTGGTATAGTTGGCAATTATACTGTTCTTACTTCGGGAGAGTTTATTATTTACACTTTGCCTCATGGCATATTTGAAATTCCGGGTTTTATTATAGCAAGTGCTGCAGGATTCAGGCTTACAAGTCTAGTTATAGGATTATTAAAAAGCACTACTATAAGTGAGCAATATTGGAAATTTAAGGATTCTTTAGCATTGCTTGTAATTGCAATAGTCTTAATCTTTATTGCAGCGATCATTGAAGCTAATTTTTCAGTATCTGTGGGAAATTACTTTACAGGTTTAAATGTACCTTAAGTACTTTTTTTTCTTTTAAAAAATAATAAAATTATAAATTTCAAAGCTTAATAATAAGTAAATCAAAAAACCGCTTAAATAACTTAATTAAGCTTTCAAATTCATATTTGTGTAAAAAAATCACACTTTACTAAAGTTCCTTGCACTCATGTCCGCATAGCACTTTAACTTGTGGATATTCCTTAAGAAACTGAATTATTTTTTCAAGAGTTTTTTGTGCTAGTTTTACATTCCAGGTATAACTGCTTGGTGCTACTTTTTTTTCTAAATTCTCATGGATGAAACATGCATCCATGGTGAGGAAGACGGGTCCATTATAACTGTTTATTAGGAATGAGATGTGTCCTGGTGTGTGTCCTGGTGTCGAGATTGCCCAGAGTGATCCGTCGCCTAATAAATCTACGCTGGGTCCCAGGGGTGATATTCCATCTTTTTTGGAGAAGTCTATTTCGTAGAGAATTTTCAGGTTTTTTAGAAAGTTTCCGTAATTTTCTGGTTTGTATTCTTCGAATTCATTTTTACCTATGACATAGGGGATGTTTTTGGGTAGTTCTCTGATTCCTGCTATATGATCGGGGTGTAAGTGACTTAGGAATACTGCTTTGAGTTGTATTATATTCTTTTCAATGTGAAATTTAATATTTTGATCTTTTTTTTGGATGAATTCTTCTGCGAGAGGTTTTTTAATCCCTCCACGAGGGTCTTGGTAATATGATTTATCAAGCCCGGCGTCGAGTAGATAATCACCTTGTTTTTCATTATGTATCCAGTAGGCGAGTATGGGTACTTCTAATTCTTCATCTTTAATGTCTTGGGCTAGGGGATGTTCAGGGTTTAGTGTTCCTTTTTTATTGATGATAACTGTCCCGGTCTGGAATTTTTCTTTTAATGTTATAGGCCGGGGATTTTCGAATACTTCATTCCAACTTTTAAGTGGGTTGTTTTTTAGGGGATAGGTTTTATGTTTCATATTAAATAAATCCTATTTTATATTCTTTTATTAATTTACAGTATTCTAGTTATCTAGTTCTAAATTCTGTATAATATTCTTTTAAGTTATAATCATATGCCTATTTTATAGTTTAATTTAAATATGAATGTAGAATCATTAATCTAGATTGTAACAGATTACTTTAAATTATTTAATCATAAATAATGATGTAGGAAAATTATTGGTGATATATTTTGAGAAAAGTTGGTCCTCCTAAGTTGGATAGATCTGATTCTAATAATTCAAAGTTTAATCTTGATAATTTAAAAGATAAGACTAGTTTAATTAAGGATAAGGATAGCAATCGCCCCCCTAAATTGGATAAATCAAATGATGATTCTAAAGGTTATTTTGGTAAGGCTCGTGTAATTAAGGATAGTAATATTGAGGATAGAACTCGTCCTCCTAAATTAAGTAAATCTGAGGATTTGCAGGATAAATTTAATAATGTTGTTGATAATAGGATTATTTTAGGATTAATTGGTTTGATTATTATTATAGTAGCAGCTGCTCTTATAGCGGGAGTTGGTAGCCATAAAACCATTATATCTAACGGAACTAATAATACCACCACCCCTGTGACGGTTAATCAAAATATTTATGATAATGGTATAATATCTTTCAATTATCCGCAAGGTTGGACAGTATTGAATCAGCAGGTGCAAGCTCCTTTAATTGTGACGGTACAGAAGGATCCGAATAATAGTTTTTCTGTTTTTAGTGAAGATCTGGGAAATACTAGTTTTACAGAATTTATTTTTCAGTGGCGTCAATCCATAATGCAGAATGGTGAGATTACCTACGAAGGTAACGTCACTATGGGTGGAGTTAATGGTTACGATATTGAAGCTACTTATAATAACACTACTACTAATACTAACAATATTTATAATACTCGTGGGATAGCTATAGAAAAAAATGATACAGCTTATATCATCATATTCACATTTAACACTACACTATTAAATGATAATAATCAGATGAATCAGGTAATAAATAGCTTCCAAGTGAAATAAAAAAATATTTAGGCACTAAAAATTTTTTCAAAAAAATTTTTTAATCTAAATTAAAATGGGAAAGAAATAAAATGATTTGGAATGAAGAAGTAGAATGCATGTTACAAGAAGATAAAGAGATTTTACAACTTCTAAGACTGCGCAGCGTTGCTAAAAGAGCTTATAATAATGTTCCATATTATAAAAAGCTTTTCGATAAAGCTGGAATCAAACCTGAAGATATTAAAACTTTAAAAGATATTGAAAAACTGCCTTTTACCACTAAGGATGATCTAAGGAAAGCTTATCCCTTTGGAATGTTCGCGGTTTCACCTAAAAAAATCGTGGAAGTGCACACTTCCTCGGGAACCACAGGAAAACCAACCGTATCTGGATACACTCGGAAGGATCTAAAAATATGGTCAGAAGCAATGGCTCGAGGACTCACCATGTTTGGAGCAACAGAGGATGATATCATCCAGAATACTCATGGTTACGGCTTATTTACCGGAGGTTTCGGAGTACATTACGGAGCCCAGAAAATTGGATGCACCGTTATTCCCATCTCCACAGGGCAAACAAAAAGACAAATCGAGATTATGAAGGATTTTGGAACCACCATCATGATCTTTACACCCTCCTATGGATTATACCTGGCGGAAGTGGCAGAAGAAGAGGGTTTAAATTGGGAAGAAATGAATTTGAAATTTATAGGTTTCGGTGCTGAAATGTGGACTGTTGAAATGCGGCGAGAAATCGAAAAAAGATTCAACGCCCCTGCATATAATATTTACGGACTCACGGAGATAATAGGGCCGGGTGTAGCCTTAGAATGTTCTATGCAGGATGGATTACACGTTATGGAAGATCACTTTTACCCGGAGATCATTGACTCGGAAACTCTTGAAACTTTACCTGAAGGGGAAAGAGGTGAATTGGTTTTAACTACTCTTACCAGGGAAGGCATGCCTATAATTCGCTTCAGAACAAAAGATATCACCACTCTCCGTAGAGGTGAATGTGATTGTGGCCGGACTTTAATTAAAATGGATCGTATCACAGGAAGAACTGATGATATGCTTAAAATTAGGGGTGTGGCGGTATTCCCAAGCCAGATTGAGAAGGCACTATTGAAAATGGATGGATTGGAGCCTCACTACCAGATAATTGCCACTCGTCCTCATCACCTAGATGAACTGGAGGTGCTGGTGGAAGCATCCTCTGATCTCTTTTCTGATGAAATTAAAGAATTAGTTGGTATCAAGAAGAAAATTGAAAATTATATACATAATGAAATAGGTTTAAGGGTTAATGTAACTCTGGTGGAGCCTAAAACATTACCTAGAAGTGAAGGAAAAGCAGTAAGAGTTATAGATAAAAGAAGATTTGATAATTAAAAAAAATAGAGATTTAGGGGGATTTTGGAATATGAAAATAAAACAATTATCCATATTCCTAGAGAATAGGAGGGGTAGAATGAAGAAAGCTCTTGATGTGCTGGAGAAAGGAAATGTTAATATAAGAGCTCTTTCCATTGCTGATACATCAGATTTCGGAATTTTAAGGTTAATCGTTCCTGAACCAATGCGGACTAAGAAATTATTAGAGAAAAACAGTTTTATAGTTAAGATAGGAGAAGTTATAGCAGTTAGAATGCGTGATGAACCGGGAGGTCTTGGTGAAATACTGGGAATCTTAGATGATAACAATATTAATCTGGAATATCTCTACGCGTTCGTTGAAGAAAAGGAAAAAGTAGCCATCGTCTTGTTACACCCAGAAAACGTTGATGGAGGAATTAAAGCTTTAATCGATGGTGGAGAAGAAGTCATTTCAGCTGAAGAAATTTATGGATTATAAGGAGCATATTTTATAATAAAATTTTTTTTTATATGAATACTTCTAATTATAATAAGAATCTGTTTCATTTTTAACACAAATAAAAAGTAAAAAATTTAGTTAATTAAATTATATTTTACTTTGCTTAAGGTT
>PMWA01000039.1 GCA_003166335.1 Methanobacterium sp.
CTTTTTATTCGAGGTTATTGCTCGCATTATTATCTGAGTAAAACGATTGTACTGGTTATGGGAGAATGTTAAATCACAATGAGGGCATAGATGCCAGGGCTCCTGCTCAGTTGGCTCTTTAAGATAATAATCCTNNAAAATCCTTCTTAGGAATTATAACCAATTCCCTTTGTTTTAATTCCTTAACGTTCTTTAAATCGTCTTTTTCTATGGTTTTTATATCTGTCATAAATGATCTCTCCTCAGGGTGGATCACTATAGTTGGCAACATTAACGAGGATTATCCAAGAGAGCAAATGAGAAGTAAAAAATGAATGTTATTAATACTTTGAAAGTTTTTTAATAATTTAATATTTTAAATTACAATAATGAAAGAATGGGAATTAGATATCAACAAGGAAATTAAGGCTCAAAAATATACCTAAAAATATATGCATGTCCTCAGATTCACTGAAAAAATAAATAAACAAATTATCAATGATTACAATAGCCGTGAAAACGTTGAAAAACAGTGGTACGTAGATATCATAAAAGAAAAATTATATAATTAAATGAATCAAGATTAAAATTAAGGAAATTAGTAATATGATTAAATTGGTTAATTTTTTACTTTTTAAATTGTGGGGGTGGATTCTTTGGGTTATTTAGTTTGTGAAAAGTGCAGTGGTTATTATGAATTAAAGGAAGGGGAATCTATAAATAATTTTGAATCATGCGAATGTGGAGGTGAATTAACATATCATAACTCTATTGAATTCTTAAATGAAGAAGAAAATTTAAATAACTTAATATTTTGTCCTTCATGTGGAAAAGAAACACCGATAGAGGGAAAATTTTGTGCTGAATGTGGTATGGATTTAAACTCCAAAAATAATCTAGAAATCGAATCGGTTAAACAAGAGAATAATCATTATACAAACGAATCTTTAAAACAAAATGCCGTTTGGACGATGGATGGTTATCACAATAAATATAAGAAGAAAAAAATAGAAACCGCAATTAATAAAGGAAATTTAAAAGTTCAAAAAACATTAGAAGTCCAAGGTAAATATGATGTTAAAGGTTCAGGTGATGCAAAAATCATAACTTTACTAACAGATGGTTTACTCATTGATGATACGCAGAAAATAAAATATAAAGATATAATAAGATTTGAATCTGTGAAAAACAAAGATAAATTTAAAGAAACTGTTGGTTTCTGGCTTTTTTTACCATATTATATGTTAGTTCAAAATTATAGAACATTAAAAATCAGTTTCAATGAAGGCGAGATTGAACTAAATAATGTTAAAAAAAATGATGCCATAAACTGTATAGGCTTTATCAGAGAAAAATTTCTAAATAATTAATAATATGAATAAACTTGATAATATGAATAATTTATTATTAAATTGGGGGGCTGTTTAATGGGTTATCTTGTTTGTAAGAATTATAGGGATATTATAAGCTTCAGCCAGGCGAATCTCCAGATGATTTCACTGATAACTGTGCATGTGGCGGTGAATTAAGATATGCAATAAATATTGATGTTGTTGGAGAAAACAAAACATTTTCTAATAAAAATGAGTCTAAATTAGATAAACAATATAATAAAAGCGGATATACTACTTCAAAAACAACTAATAACTCAGAAAAACACGAAACTAAACATAAACAAGAATTTAATAACAATCATTACACTAAACCACAAGGACCCTCGAAAGAAAAAAAATCAAAAACTGATAATCCAGATACAAGTTGGGCTGATGCTACAAACCGTAAGGGAATATTTTTCATAGGTTTTATTATAATTATATTCGGATTTACTAACGGAATATTATTATGGGTGGGTATTGCTACCTGGATCATTGGTGTGCTACTATTTTTAACGGATTCATGGATTGCGTATCTTTTAATTTATGTATTATGGGCTTTAGGTGGGATTGTAGCATTCTTAGACGGTTTTGTAAGTCAAATATTAGGTGCGATATTCTCTGTAATTATCGCTTTATTTGGAATAGGCTATATTATTGTTCTTGCAAAGGAAAGGGGTAAAAATAAAAAAATAAAAGGACATATAGATATTTAAAATCATTTTTATCCTTCTGTTAGATATAATATTAGGATTATTATAATTCATTAGAGACGGAATACTAAAACAAATATCTTATAAAAAACATTCTTTTAATCTAAACCTGTTAATGCATATCAAAAAATTTTATTCAACCTTTTTTAAAAGGTTTCCTGGGACATTTTTTATGGTAAATTTTATGATTTTTGATCAAGTAATTTGATGGTCCAGGTAATGGAAGTATCGAAACTGGCATTTTACATTCATTGCATGGCATCATTTTCACCTCTTCTATCTTTGTGTCTTTTTATCGGCAGAAGAGGTATATAAACTTTATTAATATTTAAGTGAAATGTTACCAAATTTTTATTATATCTCTGATAGATTCTTAATAAAACTTGAATAGGATATTACAAAACATTTAAATAGTATTATAAATTATCTTATATTAAGTGATATAAAATGAAACAAAAAATATTTCCATTCAAAGAAGTAAGCAAAACATGCGAATCATATATACTCAAAAATGGAGATGTAGGGATTGTTGGAAGGAGAACTGTTAAATATTCCCCTTAAACCTTTTTTTATGTATTTAAAGTTTAAAAAAATCCTTACAGCTAAATAAATAGTCATAGGGTAAATTTTCTTTTATAAATTGTTAGCTGATAGAAGTTAATAATAAGACCGATATGTATCACTAAAGGAATTCGTTGACTTTGGTTTGTTTTTTAGGTGGGCAGGTCCGATGGTATAACCTATGATTCTTAATAATGTAGTTTGCAGGACCTGGGCCTAGTTTTTAGCCTTTAAGATGGTATAATTACCTATAACTTTGATGGATTGATAATTGTTTTTAATGTAATCGTCGAGTATATTTACTCCAATGCTTTTATTAGACGTATAAGAGTTATTAAATAATACAATATATTGGACATTGTTCTTTTGAAGTTCCGCTATTATTTCTTGCTGCACCGGGGCAGTAGTTACTACCCCCGTTATCATGTCATCGTAATATGTTGCACTTCCTCTATCTGCTAAAAAGTAGAACATGACATTGTTATTTTGAATCATGGCAGTATTAGAAGTACCCACGAATATTTTTTCTGATGGAGGAATTTCTTGTTGAACAAAATTCACAGTATCTATTAAATAATTTTGATTAGTTACATAAATGCCATTAGCCCTATCTAAATTTATAGGAGTCCCTGGCTGAAACGGAACATATAAAATAGAGCCTATGTAAAATATTAAAACCGTACCAATTGCTAAGTAAACTAACACAAATTTAAGAATACTTCTATTTTTCTTAGTTATTTTCTGGTTTTTTAACGTTATAGATCCGATACTTGAGTAGATATAAGAAAATAAAATTATTGATATGATAAATGCGGGATATAAATGGTTTTGATCTGCTCTAACAATTGTATAAGTAAAGAAAAAGATTCCTAAGAGGAGTAATAGTAGAATTGTCCAATCTTTATTGGATCCAAATGTTTTATGGAATACTTTATACATTAAACCCGAAAATACAGATAAAAACACTAAAATAGGAAATAATTCAGGGATTAAAAAACTCAGACCTGTTACATTATAAACTGTAGGTAAAAAAGGGAGAGACATATAAATTGGGTAAATATGTAGTGGGTAATATATAAATAAATAATAAAGCTGATTCAAAGGAACATTAACCAGAAAGAAAATAGTAAAAGGAATAACTATAATCAGTGCACTGGCAATGAATAAAGTCCATTTAGATGCTGATTGAGTCATAGATTTGATTCTTGATTTCAATCCTTTAGTTTGAACATAATTATTCAATAGAAGAACTATTGAAATGCTTATGATTGTGTAAATACCGAAATCTAACCTGAAAAAACATGTTAAACCAGCTATTAAACCAGAAATAACTAAATTCTGATAACTCTTGTTATACATATATCTGATTAGGAAAATTACTGAGAGTAAGGATAGAAGAATGGGAATGTTAACACTGTTAAAATATACATTACCCCCTAAGAAGATCGTCATTAATAAAAAGAACAGGAAAAGATTCACCTTATCTGTTAATTCTTCTTTAACTATACTATAACTGCAAATAAGTATTGAAAATAGTATAAATACATTGAAAATTCGAGTGATTATGATAGAGGGTCCGAAGACTTTAAACAATAAAGCAATTGTATATAAATTTCCTGGAGTATAAACAAAGAAAAAATCTTTGTAAGGTAAATATCCTTCTAAAACTCTTAATCCACCATATAAAAAAACTCCTTCATCATAAAGGTTCAAACCGTAGCTCATTAGAGATATGAAATAAAATAATGCAACTGCAAAGAATGAAGAAATAATTATTCTATCCTTTGTCCAGAAGTCCTTGTTAAAGAATATCATATCACTTTTCCACATCAAAAAGGGGATTGATTTTTAAACCATATTAACTTTCTTTAAGATTTTCAATAATATTACTAATTTACATTCATATTTTAATGTCTAAATTTCTCTTGGATATTCGAATATTATATCATATCTTCCAGTTTTACACTTAAGACAACGTATTATAATATGGTTATCTCTTAATTCATGGCCACATTCTAGACATTTATGCTCGTAGATTCTGAATTCACTGAGGGGGTGGATTTTGCATTTGTCAGCTGCTGTAATCCTGCTATAACATTATAACCTGGAATCCTAGGCCCCCAGGTTTCAATGTAATTTCGTGCTGTCTGCTTATCATTTTCATTCACATAATACGCTACAACTTCATCTAGTTGTGCTTGAGTTATATCAGTCATGCAATTATACCTCCTAAACTTTTAAAATGAAATTTAATTAAGATTGAATAATCGGTTCTTTATTCTTGATTATCTGGAAAGGTGTAGCACCCCTAATACACTTCTTAGGATTTTAGGATTTGGGGTTACATACAGCTCTACCTGGCGCCAATTCTGGGCATTAATCTTAGGTACATAGGTTAGTGCAACCTGGAATTCCTAAACATTTTTTATTCTCAAAAAAAGACTCAACAATATCTGTCTCTCATCCAATTCTTTTTGTATAGCTAACTAATAACCACATTTCTAGATTTCTTTTTTTTAATATCTGCTAATTTATCACAAATTTTGATTTAACTTTACAGAGGTGGCAACATTTACAAAATCTGACAATAAATATCACATCTATAAATAACATTCAGATAGGGCTTTGAAATCGATAAAGAAATATATTAGCCAGAATATCAAGTACAAAAAAATAACTGTTTCATTATTTAATGTTGATTTTCACATTTTTTTTACACTGGAAATGTACGACTAAATATTTGTTTAATTTAAATTTTGAATTCAAAATGAAAAGATCAGTACATATTAAAATTAACAATTTCTTAAAAAAATCACATTCAGAGGACTTTAATGGGATTTATAAAAATAATAATATTAAAATAGGTTTTTAAACAGAATATTTTTTTTAGATTTTTTTTTAACTCTATACCATAATATCGTGCAAAGAAGTTCACAGGTTGATATTTTTCTTAAGTTTAATAGTATTTTTTTTTAAAGTTAAATAATTCTCCTTTTGCTTACCATCATAAGAAGGGCTAAACTTGTTAGTAACAAAACAAAATTTTATTTATTAACAATTTATTTTTTTTTACTGAATTTACAAATTAAATAATTGGGGTAATTTGCCATAAAACTATTTTCCAATCTTCATCAAACTTAGTATAAACAGCTGAAACATGAAAGTCACCGGATATTTCCTTATCTTTGTATTTAAGTTTCCCATTACATTGATAAGTGAGTATGGCTGTATCATATCCAGCAGATATTAGTTTAAAATATGACATATCAAATGTTAATAATTTTAGATGTGGAAGTAAATTCTGGATAACATCTTCTTTATTTAAACGTCCAAAAAGATTAACCTCACAGAAATTATCTGCTAATAAATCAGATAAAGCCTCCTTATTCTTATCTAACCAGGCAGCTTTCCTCTCTTCTTCCAGTTTCATTAAAGTAGTTTTTAATTCCAAACTCATATAATATTCAACCTCCCAAAAAAATTAAGGAATATTTTTTCTAAATACTCTTATCCTGTACGGAAACGCAGAACCTACAGAGAGCACTGGGATTATTCAACTGCTTCTCTTTAACTGGACATAAATATTTACCATTAATATTCTTCAACTGTAATCCACCGGGAAATTTAGTGCCAACTGGATGAATGGATTCCTCTCTAACGAAAGTAGTATAAGTAGCGATAATCCCAGCAATCTTCAAAAAACACTCTTCCTCCTGACTTTTCGCTTCAAATTGTAGATTATTCAAAGATTCTAAGAATTCCCTTAATTTTTTAATATCAACGCACCCTTTATAATCTGCGGTATCATCCTTAATATTTACTATTCTGACGAAAAATGCCTTGGAGAATCGTTCGATATAATCTTCCCTGTAAGGTGACTGCATATACTTAGCATCCTCTCGTAGGAAAGTAGTAGCTTGCATGATCTTATTAATATCAATTTCAGCAGCTTCCTTTTTTATAAGGGATAACAATTCATTCTTAGGGATTCTTTTTTTAGATTCTAATTTAATTATTAATGTCATAATTTTAGACTATTTATATTTTTTAGTTATGGATTCGGCTATTTTAGGGCCGATACCTTCCACTCGGATTAATTCATTCTTAGATACATTACTTAAATCTGTTCCAAAGGTTTTAACCAGTGCACGTGCTCTTTTACGGCCTAATCTCTTCACACCCACCACTAATGGTATTAGATCATCCTTAACACCATAATATAATCGAGCGGTGAGTGTCTCTAAATCCGGTGTATAACTGTAAATATTTAAAATTTCACACATTTCCTTATAAAATTTAACGAGTAATGATGCATCATAGGCTGTTCGGCGGGTGCTGGCAGCGTATACGTTAAATGCGTTTTCGATTTCATATTCTGTATGTTCCTCAATCCATTCCATTAAAGCAGCGGCAGTGGCTTCATTATTACCAACCTCCACCACAAACACTCCTTTAATGTTCAGTTTATCCCGCACTGGCTCTTTACTCTTTCTACCCTTAAATGAAACTGGTATAATATCCGGAGTTTTAGCGATCTCATATATTAAACTCGAAATATCAAGTTGCGTGTTACGAGTAGTGTATTCCTTGAGTCTTACCGCGGTTTCTACACTGTAATTAGTCCGGGAAATCAATGTACCTAATGGAGTCGTTTTTAAACCCTCAGGAGTGGGTTTTATCATACCATGATGTATTAAAAACTCTAAAGCTTCATTAATCTCATATTCCATACTATCAGAGGTATAAACACTTAAAATCTCATTATTATACATTTGAAATCCGTAAAAAGTTTCCTTAAAAAAGTTTTGTATATCTTCAGGTGTTTTAGATAATCTAGAAGCGACCTGCGAGATAATCTGCCGGTAAACTGCATCCTTATTCTCCAATAACTTGGAGTTAGTAGCTTCAATCTCTCCATACAGATAATGATCCTTAAGATTATAAGCTTCATCCACACTTTTAGCGATTAAATAAGAGTAACCTTCATCATCATAACCAGGACGCCCCGCTCGACCGGACATTTGTTCATAATCAAATACAGGTATGGGTTGCGGTCCCTGACTTGTCCAGCGAGTGTAATCCCGTATCACAACATTCTTAGAAGGTAAATTAACACCATACATTAGGCTAGGTGTAGCGGTTATCATCAATAAATTACCCGCCCGGAATTCATCCTCAATAATTTCCCTCTGCTTGTCAAACAAACCAGCATGATGGAAGGCAACTCCCTCCCGTATACATTCTGCAAGCTTCAAACATACACTAGTCGGTCTTGAACCTCGCCTTCTGGGCACCTCCAATATTTTTTCAGCCACTCTTTCAAATGCATCCTTCTTATCATGGGGTAGATTCTTTTTTATTTTACCGGAAATATAATTAGCCAGTGACTCTGTAAATCTTCGAGTGGATACGAATACTAATATTTGAGATGATTCTGTTATGGAATGATTCAAAACCTGTAGGATAACATCATTTTTGTTTTTAACTTCCATCTCTTCAATATTTAAGACATCCTTATAGAGGGGTACTGGACGGAAAACATGCTCCACTACATGTGCATCCAACCAATTTGCAAGTTCATTCATGTTTTTAATAGTAGCAGAAAGTGCTATAATCCGCATGCCAGGATTCAATATATGTGATCGAGTGAGTGCACATTCAATAGTAGGTCCCCGTGAGTACTCCCCAATCATATGAAACTCATCCACAATCAGAAGATCAACATCTCCTAATGTATTCCATGAAAAACGAGTTAACGCGTCAAAGGATTCAAAAACCATCACCGCTAAATCAGAAGAAGACGGATGTTTCCCCACTTTTATATCAAATTTTTCAAATTTCTTAAATTCTTTAAACTTCTCATTCTGAATAGATATCAAAGGCACCGCGTATACCACTTTACCCCCCTTTAATATAGTATCTAATGCAGCCATCACACCTAATAATGTTTTACCACTAGCAGTGGGTATAGCTATAATATAATTATGATTATCCTCTAGAAAACCCGCATCAACCACAGCCTTTTGAGCAGGATTCAATTCCTTTATCTGGGGATAACATTCCTTTAATATTCCATTAATCTCCGGTTTTATAGACTCCATAAAGATTTAATCCTTCTCTTTTTTAATTACTTCAATCTCTGAAATAGTAGTTGATGGATACTGTCCATTCTCATCCTTCTCCACACTCTTAACCATATCCCAAACCGTTAAAAGACCCACACTAACACCCGTTAATGCTTCCATCTCCACTCCGGTCTTACCCGTTGAATTCACATTAACAGTAATCATTATATAATTCCTTTCAACTTGGAAATCCACATCCACCCCTGTGATTCTTAAAGAATGGCAGAGAGGTATGAGATGATGAGTAGATTTCACAGCACTTATAGCCGCAATTTGAGCAGTTACCAATACATTACCCTTATTTAACTCCTCATTTTCCACTAAATTAATAGTGCTTTCTTTTAAATAGATTTTACCTCTAGCAAGAGCAATTCTTCTAGTGACAAGTTTATCACTAACATCCACCATCCTCACACCATTAGATGAAAGATGAGTTAAAGTTTTATTTACCATTATTAAAAATTCTCCTTTCTTAAATTCATTAAATCAAATGTTTTAGTTCTCAGATCCTGAAAACTAATCTATTTTCAATTAAATTTTTTTTTTAAGCTAAAGTCCTTTTTATAAATTAATTTTAAATAAATTTTTGTTTAATATGGTATTTTTAAGTTAGAGTATTCATGGGCTTTACTATGTGCAGCGTTACCCATTTTCTGACTTAATTCATTATCACATAATATTTTATCTAATGCTTCTGCTAAAGCTTTAGAGTCTCGAGGTTCTACCAATAACCCTACATCACTCGTGACTAATCCGGGTATCCCTCCTACATTGGTGGCTACCACTGGTAATCCCGTGGCAAAAGCCTCAAGTAAAGTTATGGGAAATCCTTCTGAAATACTAGGCAGGACAAAAACATCAGTGGCAGGCATAATCTTATTGACATCCCGTCGGGCGCCGGTGAAATACACATCTTTAATATCCTCTTTTAAAACCATTTCCCTTAAATTCGTCATTAAGGGTCCATCCCCCACTATTATAAGCTGTGCATCAGTTTTTAAATATTTTTTTGCTTCAAGGAGGTATTTTAAACCTTTCTGAGTAACTAAGTTACCTACAAATAATATCAACGGCTTATCCCTGTTAAGTCTCATATCCTGGATGAAAGTAGTTTCATTATCTGGTTTATATTTCTCCACATCCACAGCATTAGGAGTTACCATTATCTTATCCTTTAATCCCGTAATATTAAGTTCATAAATTTTTTCTTTAATGGCATCGTTTACCACAGCTATATAATCAGCATTTTTAAGCACATATATTATTAAGATTCTTAAAAATGGATTAGAAGCTAAAATATTAATATCAGAACCATGCACTGTGACAGCCGTCTTTCGACGGGTAAATATATTTGCTAGGACGGCGATTAAACCGGGTGGTAGTAAATAATGGGCGTGTATCAAATCTACATCATATTTTCGGGTGATGCTTATTAGTTTTAGAGTGGCGGATATGAAAAAGAAGAAACCCCTTAAACCTTTAATGTTAATTGTGGGGGCTGTTTCAACATGCACTCCATCATAATCATGAATATCCGGGTGAGGGTAGGTTAATACAATTACTTCATCACCCCTTTTAACTAATTCCTGGGAGAGAAGATAGGTATGTGATGATACACCACCGATATGAGGTGGATAATGACCTAAAAGACACACCTTCATAATTTTTTAACCTCAAAAAACGAAAATTACATTCTTTTTTATATATAAATATAAGGAATCTAATTATATTTCTTTTTAATTATAATTTTATTCTTTAATATTATTGCAAATCAAAATGCGCAGGTGAATTTTTATAAAAAAAATATAATATTTTAATTTTTAAAAGATACATGGTGATTGGAGTTTAATACTGTACCATCCATCTTCACTATAACAACATCCAACTCTTCCTGATATTTATATTGACATCTTTCTTTCACGGCTTCTGCAATACTATTGAAAACAGTTTCTACCAAATTAACCTCATCCAATAAATCAATCATCTCTTCCGTAGTATTTGAATGATAAATCTGATTTATAAGAGGTTGAGAAGCATTTGAAAGTGCTGCGTGCGTGGTTATTATTTCTCTTCGTCCGTCTGCATTACGGTGTTCAGTGTTGAAAATTCCAGCAGCGATTTTAATAAGTTTTCCAGCATGCCCGAGGAGAATTAAATGTTTAACATTTGCTTCGCTTGCTTCATGGAGCATGTAACCCACTAGATTCCCCATTTGAATTATCTGGTCTTCATCTACATCTAAGAGGTTCTGGGCGATTTTATCTCCAATGTTACCCGGTACAAAAACAAGTTCTTTATACTTTTCAGCTACTGCCACGTCTAATTGACATTTAAATGATTTTTGGTAGCTTTCCATGTTCATGGATCGAGCTAAGCCTGTGGTTCCTAAAATGGAGATACCGCCTATGATTCCCAATCGATGGTTAAGAGTTTTCTCTGCTAGTTTCTCTCCGCCAGGAACATATATAATTACTTCCACTCCTTTATATGGTGGTAGTAATCTCTGTAGATTAGTTCTAATCATCTTTTGAGGAATGGGATTTATAGCGGGTTGACCCACCGGAATTTGGAGTCCTGGTTTAGTGACTNNTAGTGACTACCCCCACACCTTCACCCCCTCTGATGATTATTCCAGTTTTATCAGTAATTTTAACGTCGGCGAAGATCTCCAGATTACGAGTAACATCCGGGTCATGATATGGTCTTTTTATTACAGATGCTCTTCCATGAGTATTTGTTAGTTTCTGTGAGTTTTCAATGTCTATATCCAGTTTACCTATGGGAGTTTCTAATTTTATTTTATCCACTTTTTTATTTAAGACTTTAAATGCAGCTATTGCTGCTGCAGTCGCCGCGGTGCCTGTGGTAATCCCATATTCAGGTTCTTTTTTTGAATAGAGTTTATCTTCCATTTAACTATTAACTTAAATTTTATTTTATTAACTTTCTTCACTTAATTCAGCTTTCAGGGCTTCTACTAACTCTTCTTTAGTAGGTGCACCTACAAATTTAACTACACCGTTTAATGCTATAGCGGGAACTGCCATGAGATTATATTCAACAGCTTTTTCCCTATCTGACATTATATCTATTTTTTCAACTTCCAAGTCATCAGGCATTTCTTTTTTCACTTCTTCCACCAACTCTACAGCCATGGGACAGTAAGGGCATGATGGGGATGTAAATACTTCAACTTTTACTACCATAATTCGTCACCTCTCCTTTTTGATATATCAGGATAAAAAATATTTTTTAGTTATTAATTATAATCTGTCCATAAAACCATATAAATCTAATCTATATCATTATATTCTACAACAACTTCATAGAATAGATTAAAATAGATTAGAAGTCTTTTCAACATGTCAAAAGAAGTAATAGATCATCAAGTTTGATTTATTAAAAAATGATTTGAAGCATATATTATACATTTTTAATTAAGTATATTCATTCAATTTCAGAAATTTTTTTCAGGTTTCTATTAGCATCCGATGTAAAAAATTTTTTTTTATATTATGATATTTTTTATTAAAATGGTATTTCTAAAAAATATAACTGCCTTTTTTTTTAATGTGATTAAAAAATTTGTGTAATAATATGATACTGAAGTTCACTGTTGAGAAAACTTCAGTACCTATTATCATGCCGAATATTATTATATTTTCGTTTGGAGGCGGGTAAAATAAATTCGGCCATGATCGTTTTTGTACTGTAAATTAATTTTTTTATAAAGCTAAAATTGGTATTAACTGCACCCTCGCCGTTAAATTAGTGTAATATTCTTGGAAATCATTTTTAAATTTTTCAAGGGTATTATCCACTTCTTTGTTAGAGGTTTTGAATTCTAGTTGAGGGATGGTAATGATTAAATTAATATTATTACTATTTTAATTGGACGATTGCTTCGGCATTAATTTCTGAACGGTTTATTTGGTATTTATTATCCATTAAATCCTTTTTAAGGAGGGACCATACTTCTTCAGGTAAATTCTCATCTTTAAATGTTAATATAAATATCTGATTAAGAACTTCGTCAATATTGGTTTCTTTTATTTCCACTAGTTGAAGCATAGATTTACCACTCGATTTTTTGTTAATTAATCAAAAAGTTTCATTTTGGGAGTTAATTTATCTCATTCGTTTCTATTGAACGTGTGGATTGGGGTTTATATTTTGAATCAATTTCTAAGATTCGTAATCTTTCAGATAAAAATTCTAGTACCCTTCGTTTTTCGATGAAAGATACGTTTTTCTTAGATAACATATTAATTAATTCAGTTATGCTTCTAGCGGAACAAGTGCCTGATTTTTTATCCATAAAGATGATGCCTCTTTTTCCAAGATCTTTTGATATGGATACTAATACTGCACCCCAAACTTTTCCTTTATCATCTTTTAAGTCAAGAACTTGAGAATTTATTTACTATTTTTTCATCCATCTTTTAATTCACCGTAATACATCTTAATACAGTATAATTTAAATAGTTTTCGTTTAGGATAATAACAAATTATAGCAACCAGAAGACTTGCACCCAAAATAATATTAAAACGTGAATCATAAAATAACATAGTATAAAAAAAAATAATGCTATAAATTCCATTCCATAATAACCTAAAAAATTTTTACTAAGATTAAAACGCATTTAACTCCAAAGAGAAGGGGGATACATGAGTGGTAAAGACACCATTAAAATACTATTAGTGGAGGATAATCCTGGAGATTATTTAATCATCCGGGAAATGCTTAAAGAAACCGAATACACTCAATTTACACTAACTCATTCTCCCAAATTAGAAGATGGATTAAAAAATCTGCAGGAAAATAAATTTGATGTGGTAATCCTTGATTTAAACTTACCAGATAGTGAAGGCTTAGACACATTTCTCCAAATCCTAAGTAAACATCCCGAACTCCCTATCATAATATTAACTGGTTTATCAGATGAAGAAATGGGCATAAACGCTGTAAAACAAGGTGCACAGGACTACCTAGTCAAAGGAGAATTCAACGGTAAACTCTTAGCACGATCCATCAATTATGCAATTGAACGTAAAGGATTAGAAGGACTATTCAGTTACCACATTGATCGTTCCCAATAAAAAAATAATTAAAACCCAATCATTTAGATTAAAAAAAGAACTTTAATTTTTTTTAAAAATTACATTATTCATTGAATACTGTTCTACTTAATCCTAAAAGATAATCAAAGCATACTTATTTTTTTACATTTTTTTTAATTTCTAAAAAATCATATTTACCTTTATAAAGGATTTAAACTATACTAAATATAATAATAAATTCTAGAAGAATAAAAAATTTTTATTTCTTAAATCATTTATAAAAAACCATTTTTTTAGATTTTAATCGTTTTAAGAAATCTTTTAAGTATCTAGCACCTTTATCTAAATATTCTATAATGAAATGTAAATTTTGATTAAAAGTGATGAAAATTTATTTTCAAAATAAATAAACCAATCTTTGGTGAACAATCGGTTAGAAATACATTAACAAATTTGAATAAAAAAAAATTTTTTAATTATATATTATTAATTGGGGTAGTGATAATTTTGAAAGTGAAGGTTAGATCCCCCGGCTCAGCTACAATTATAAATGCCATATCTACCGGCTGTGGCTCTGCATTCGGCATTCAACTTTATATTACTGTAGAAGCAGAATTAACAGCCACTTCTAAGATAAATTGTAAAACAGATAAAAATGTAGATACATCTTTAATGGAGATTTGTGTGAAGAATGTTTTAAAAAAATTCCAGATAAAAACTGGAGTTAAAGTACAAACAGAATCTAATCTTCCCATTGCATCCGGCCTCTCCAGTAGCAGTGCCACATCAAATGCTGTAGTTTTAGCTACAACCCAGGCTCTAATGGATGCATATGAAATTAATCCTATTGATATAGGTTTAGATGATAAGGGAATTATGAATTTAGCTGTAGACTCTTCATTACAAGCTGGAGTAACTATAACTGGAGCTTTTGATGATGCTAGTGCCTCCTATTTAGGAGGTTTAACCATCACTAATAATTTAGAGCGTAAACTTATACGAAGAGACAAGTTGGATGAGCGTAATATATTAATATATGTGCCGGATAAAAAGTCACTTACCATAGATGCTGATGTGGCAAGGATGAAACTCTTAGCACCTTGGGTTAAATTAGCCTTTAAAGAAGCATTGAAGGGTAATATTCATCATGCGTTAACTTTAAACGGATTTTTATATTGTTCAGCTCTTCACTTCAATCCTGATATAGCATTAGATGCATTAGAAGCTGGAGCAGTAGCAGCAGGGCTTTCTGGAACTGGTCCATCATTTGTGGCGATTGCAGATGATAACTATTCTCCTTTAATAAAGGATGCCTGGAAATCTTATCCGGGAAAGGTTATAAGTACTAAAGTTGATAATCAGGGTACTAAGGTGATTATAACATGAATAAGTCAGATGCCCTGAAACTATTAATTGATTCTAGGGGTAAGATTGATCAAATTGATGATGAAATAATTAATCTTATAATTAAAAGAACTAGTTTAGCTAAGGATATAGCCACTGCCAAATTGGTTTTAGGTAAAGATATTCATGATGCTAAAAGAGAAGTTTATATCCAAGATAAAATTAAAACTTTAGCTAAAAAGAAGAATATTAATGAGGTTAGTCTTACAAATATAATGAATATACTAACTGATTTAAATAAAAACGAACAAGAAAAAATTTTTAGGAGGTAAAAAATATGGGTAACATTAGATCATCATTCATAAAAAGAGTATCTAAAGAGTTAATTGAAACTTACAATGGTAAATTCACTAATGATTTCGATGAAAACAAGAAGTTAGTCGAGGAATATACTACAGTTAGCACTAAACATTTACGAAATAAAATTGCAGGTTATGTCACCAGATTAGTTAGACAATAAGATAATATTTAATATTATATTTAAAAGCGGTGAATTACAGTGGATATAATTGTGGTTAAATTCGGTGGTACATCCATTGGTAATGGAGAAAAAATAAAAAAAGCAGCTGAATCAGTGGTTAAAGAGTATATGAAAGGCTCTAGAATAGTGGTAGTGGTTTCTGCTATTAATAAAACCACTGATGAAATATTAAGTATTGTTAATGAATCCATAGGGGAATCCGTTAATGAGAAGCAGTTAGCTGAGATTATTTCCATGGGTGAAGTTACCAGTGTGAGAATATTCTCATCCACCATTGAATCTTTGGGTGTTAAATCGGAATATCTTGATCCATTTAATGATAATTGGCCTGTGATTACTGATAGTAACTATTTAAATGCTAAAATTGATTTTGAAGCCACAGAGGAGAAGTCTAAGGAGATTCTAAAGCTTCTAGATCAGGGTATTATACCAGTGCTCTGTGGTTTCCTGGGTAAAGATAATAATGGTAATATAACCACTCTAGGCAGGGGTGGAAGTGATATAACTGCATTCCTATTAGGGCACGCTCTTAAGGCTAAGGAAGTGATTATTATAACGGATGTGGGTGGAGTAATGTCCACTGATCCTAACAAGCTTCAATCAGCTAAGAAGCTTGATAAAATATCAGTAGAGGAAATGAGGGATTTAGCCACTCATGGCGCGCAAGTGTTACATCCATATTCATTGAAATATAAGGATCCCTTAATTAATGCTAAAATCATCGGTTACGAGCATGGTGATCTTTCAGCTATTGGAACAGAGATTATAGGTCCCTCGGAGAATGAAATGCTTAAAACTACAGCTTTAAATGATGAACCCATAAGTGTAATTGCAGTGGTGGGAGAAGAAATTTTAACTAAAAGTGGAGTGTTAGCAGACCTCACGGAAGCATTATCAGTGAATAAGATTAATATTTACGGTATATCCACGGGACAGAATAGTATAACTATATTTGTGGATAAATCCGTTGCTGACAAGGCTCATGAAATATTGCATGATGTAGTAGTGGAGAATAAACATTTAAGCAGTCTATCCTTGGGTAGGGAAATCGCTATGATTACTGTTGCCAGTCAAGATTTTATAGACACTCCAGGAATAATTACTAAAATAACCGAGCCTTTACGTAAAAAACATATTAATATTATAGAGATTTCATCAAGTCAAACTAGTGTTGTTATTTTTGTGGATTGGAATGATGGTAAGAAAGCCTATGGAATGGTGAGGAGAGTCTTGGAATGAAATTAGAAGGTACTATAGTTGCTATGGTAACTCCATTCAACAATGAGGATGAAGTATACGAAACAGGAATAAGAGAGAATATAAATTATTTAATAGAGAGAGGTGTAGACGGTGTATTAGCAGCAGGAACCACAGGTGAATCAGCTACTATTACCCATGATGAGCAGCGGAAGATGATTGACATCATGGTGGATGAAGTTAATGGAAGAGTTAAATGCATAGCCGGAGCTGGTAGTAACTCTTCAAAGGAAGCATTAGGATTAGTGAAGTATGCCGAAACTGCAGGTGCAGATGCAGCTTTAGTGATAACACCTTACTATAATAAGCCACAACCTCATGGACTTTATGAGCATTATCGTATGCTATCAAAATCCACTAATATTCCAATAATAGTTTACAATGTCCCTTCAAGAACTGGAACCGATATTGATGTAGATACCATAGCTAAAGTGGCGGAATTAGATACCATTATAGCTATTAAGGAAGCAAATCCAGATTTAGATAAATTAAGCCAAATTATGAAGAAGCTGGAGGATGTAGATAGTGAATTCCGTGTAATATCAGGTAATGATAATCTAACGTTACCTATGATATCATTGGGAGCTAAAGGTGTTATTAGTGTGTTAGCAAATGTAGACCCAGCTAGAATGAGTTTGCTAGTGCATAATGCATTGGACGGTAATTATAATGAAGCAAAGCAAATTCATTACGAGCTATATGATTTAATGAAGGTATTATTCATAGAATCTAATCCGGTGCCTGCTAAAGAAGCACTTAACTTAATGGGTCGTCCAGCGGGGCATGTACGTATGCCATTAGGAACCATGAAGGAAGAGAATAAAAATAAACTTAGAATGGTTCTCCAAGATCTGAAGCTAATCTAAAAAAAAGAATATTAAAAGGTTAATCAACTAATAAATTAGTTTTTAATCCTTTAAAAATTCTTTTAACACTTTTTTTGGGGATTAACCACCCTAATTTGTTTTTAAATCATATATATACACTTCTTTATTTTTTTTATAAATTTTATGAAAATATATTTTAGGAGATGATATAAAATGATTAACATCACGGTAACCGGTGCAGCAGGCAGAATGGGTTCTAAAATAATTAAAACCATCCTAAATCAGGATGACATGAATATTGCAGCAGCAATAGAATCACCTGACACTCCAATAGCAGGAAAAGACATAGGAGAAGTAATAGGAATAGGAAATATAGGAATAGAAATCACTCCCGCCAACAAACTAAATGAAGTATTAAAAAATATAAAACCGGATGTACTAGTTGATTTCACCATAGCAGGTGCAGCAGTAAATACTATAAAAACAGCCTCACAAAACAATGTAAATCTAGTAGTAGGAACCACAGGCTTCACCGATGAACAAATGACAGAGATAAAGGAAGTTATCAAATCGAATAAAGTAAAAGCAGTTATAGCTCCTAACATGGCTATAGGAGTTAATGTATTCTTTAAAGTAATCAAAGATTTAGCACCTATCCTATCAGATTACGATATCGAAATAATTGAAGCTCATCACAAACACAAGGCAGATGCACCATCCGGAACCGCAGTAAAAGCCTTTGAAATCATAGCACATGAACTAGAAGATGAACAGAAGAAAACATGTATCTACGGAAGAAAAGGAGTAACTGGTGAAAGAACACCGGATGAAATAGGAATGCATGCAATTCGCGGAGGAGACATTGTAGGCGACCATACCGTACTATTTGCAGGTGATGGTGAACGCTTAGAAATAATACACCGAGCAAGCAGTCGGCAAGCATTCGTAAATGGAGTTATAAAAGCCATAAGATACATACCCCAAGCTGAAGAAGGTAAAATAAGTGGCATGGCAGATGTACTCGGTTTAAAATAAAGCAAATATATTAATTAAAAAAATTTATAGGTGATTAAATTATGGTGAATGTAGGAATTCTAGGAGCAACCGGAATGGTAGGGCAGCGTTTCATTGAATTATTAGGTGATCATCCCGATTTAGAGTTAACAACCCTCACAGCTTCAAAAAGATCTGCAGGAAAAAAATATGAAGATGCAGTAACCTGGTATTTAGACTGTAAAATCCCAGAAATAGCCCGAAACATTACCGTTGTAGATACTGACCCCAATGAAGTTAAAGATGTAGACATCGTGTTTTCAGCATTACCCGCAGACATTGCAAGAATAGTAGAACCCCAATTCGCAGAAGCCGGAATGGTAGTAGCATCTAACGCCGCTGCCATGCGAATGGAACCAGATGTCCCATTAGTTATCCCTGAAGTTAATCCGGAACACTTGGAATTAGTTGAATTGCAACGCAAAAATAGGGGATGGGATGGATTCATAGTAACCAATCCTAACTGCTCCACCATAGCCTTAGCCATGACACTAAAACCATTATATGATCAATTCAAATTAGAAAAAGTATACGTCTCCACCATGCAAGCCGTATCTGGTGCAGGATATAATGGAGTACCCAGTATGGCTATTGTGGATAATTTAGTGCCCTTCATCGGTGGTGAAGAAGAGAAAATGGAAAATGAAACCTTACACTTATTAGGTGATTTAGATGGTAATACGGTTACCCCAGCATCCTTCGGAGTCAGCGCATCCTGCCATCGTGTAGCTGTTTTAGATGGACATACTGAAGCAGTTTTCATCGAAATGAGTGAAGAATTCAACGTTGATGAAGTTAAAAAATCTTTCCACGAGTTTCAAGGATTACCTCAAAAACTTGACCTCTACTCTGCACCAGCAGCACCCATAATCATAAGAGAAGAAGAAAACAGACCCCAACCGCGCATGGATCGTAATGCAGAACATGGAATGGCAGTAACTGTCGGAAGAATCAGAAAAGATAATGTATTTAATAAAACCCTTAAATACATCTTAGTAGGTCACAATACCATTAGAGGCGCAGCAGGAGCATCCATACTCAACGCAGAACTCATAAATGAAATAATCTTATAAAAATTTAAGGGTACTCATTTTTTGAATATTTTTTGATTATTTCATTTAAAATATTTTTTTTTAATTAAATTATTCCATAAGGGAAGTTCAAGAAATTCTTTCACCAAATTTGGAAAGAAAATAAAAATTTAATAAATCGGATACACTATAATATTAATCTATTATTTTTTTTTAAAAAAAATAATCCAAATAATAGTCAAAAATCAATTTTAGTGGTTTGAAAATATAAGTTCAAAGAGCTGATTAAAAAAATGATAAATTCGGATAATGATAGATTAACGAGTTGGAATAATGGATTAACCAAACAATCAATCATTGATTTTCTAAACTCAACAGTAGAAGATGGATCCAATTACATCAAACCCGAAGACCGTATTGCAACATTTGATAATGACGGCACACTTTGGGTGGAGCAACCCATTCCAGTTCAAGCGGATTTCATATTCCAAGCTTTACTAAAATCATCCCTAAAAGACCCATCATTAGCAAACCAACAACCATATAAAGCAATAATCGAAAAAGACAATAAATATTTATCACTTATTCTCGAACAACAACCAGATGCAATCATGGATTTAGAAAGGGCAATAGCTCGACAGTGGAGTGGAACAACACCCAATGAATTCGAATACGAAGTTAAAAAATTTTTAACAACTGCTAAACATTTGAAATTTAATGTTAATTATACGGATATGATTTACAAACCCATGCTAGAATTATTTGATTTACTAAAAAGCTACAAATACCGGATATTTATATGTTCCGGTGGTGGTCGAGATTTTATGAGGGTCATCGCTGAAGAAACGTGGGGAATACATAAAGAAAACGTTATAGGAACCGCACCAGAATATGAGTACCAAAACGGTACCCTCAAACGGACAAAAAAGATAATAGGGGGTATTTCATTAGGACCCGGGAAGGTTGAACATATTTTCGCAAGTACCGGACGATTACCAGTTATTGCAGCCGGTAATGCTGATGGAGATATAGAAATGCTGGATTCTGCTAAATATAAATTATTATTAAGCCATGATGACCATGAAAGAGAATATGCTTATAATGATGGAGCCCAAAAAGCATTAAATAATGCCAAAGATAAGGATTACACAGTTATAAGCATAAAAAACGATTGGAAAAAAATTTTTTAAATATTTATTATTCATAAAATTAATAATCTAATTTTTTTTAATCTGCAATCATTGTGATTAAAATTTCATTATAATTTGAGTTTTGAAAATATCTAAAAGTTTAAAGGCTCAAAACTACATAAAACATTATTAGTGATTTATATATGGCTTTCTATAAGGATACTGAAAGAGAACAATTACGGCAGTTGGTAAAGGCTTGCCTTCTTGAGATAAGTAAATTAAAAATTCAACTTAAGAAGTGTCAGAAAGAATCAAGTCAAAAACAGAGTGAAAACAATCTAATTAAAGAATTAAAAGAAGAATCACAAAATAAAATAGATGAAAAAGACAGGCAATTACAGAAGAAAGAAAATACGATAAATTCACTTCAAGATCTTCTGAAGCAGCAGGAGAAACAGTTGGAGGAACTTCAGAAAGTGAAGCTTCATTTTGAAGCCATTACAGATAAACCTAAAACGGATCTAACCTCTTTCCAATCTCAAGTATATCAATTATTACCAGAAAAAGAGGATACCCTTGAACATCTTTATAATTATATTACTAGTATAGGGTTCAGTGAACTCTCCAATGAGAACTTTGAATATTTACTCCACAATCTCGAGAGGAAAAACTATTGTCACTCACGCACCCATAATAACCAGACTTTATGGAAGAAAATAGTTAAATAAAGTATGATGGATTATAAAACCCTAAAAAAACTAATTATACTTATAGGAGTATTATTTATTCATTCAATACTGGTTAAGAATGGTAATTAACTTATTCACGGTAATTCCAAAAACTACTCCTTTAAACTTTTTAAACTACTCAGGAGGATTAAAAGTCCTAGCACATATCACCAATGGCTTCTTAATCCTATTAATCTCAGCAATAATAATCATTTATAGGTATTAAATTAACTAATTCATTTTATAGTAAATTAACTATTATATCAACATTATTCATTGCATTAGCCATAATAACTGGTTTAATCTTCATACTTGAAGGGATGAATAATTCCTTTTCAATAGCCATGGCTATGGTATTCATCTTCACCTACACATTATACTTCTACATATTCTATTTAATAATTAATGCAGAAAACAAGCTAAATTTACCTAAAAAATAACTTAAATTTAAATTAAATAAACTTAAAATTGATTTAAAATAATATATCTAGGATTCTAGGAAATAGACAGTAATTAAATCTTCTAAAGACCAGATATGGACTAAAAATTTAGTAAACTTATTATTTATATTATTTTCGGTTTCATTGTAAATAGTAAATAATATTTATGTTATAAACAAAGTTCATAATATATCAACTTTGAGAGTTACCAATCGTTACAATCATATAGTGAAAAATAAATAATCTGTAAAAAGTGAATAATTAAACATTATATTCTTCAAAAAAAGCATGATATATGATGATAATAGCAATTAATGAACTTTAAAGGTTATATTCACGATTTTTTTATGGATTAAAATAAAGGGAAAAATATTTTTTANNATATTTTTTAGAAAATAAAAAAAAATTTAGGGGTGGGGTGTTGTATTGTATGATACACTAGATAAAAAGAAAATATCCGAAACCGAAGTTGACCCAATGGATAAAATAATTAAATCGAAAGAATTGTTAGACATCGGCGCAATAAACGAAGAAGAATTCCAAAAGGTTAAAAATAAATATCTAGATCAGATTTTAAAAAAATTTATGGAAATTTAACATTTTTATTTTATAAAAATTGATTAAAAGAAATTAATTAAATTTATAAATTTCTTTAATCTAATACATTTTTTTTATTTTCAAATAAAAATTTCCTAAATTTAATATTAATTTTAATCTTTAATTATCTTTTATTTTAAAAATCTAAAATTAGGGTAAAAAAATCCACACTGGAATCCCATTCATTTAATCTAAAAGTAAATTTAAGCATTTATTATCACGAGGAATAGCAATAATTCCCTCAACTGGATCACCCAACTCAAGAATACAATTATTTACTTTAAAATACCCAGTTAAAGCCGCAAGAGCGGAATCTAACGTATGATTAGTAATCTCGCCCCTTAAATTAAAATAACGACTCACATCAAGTTTCAATTCGGTAAACCCTAATATTTTTTGATCCGTTCGGGGATGAGTCTCAATAACCTCATACTTCTCATTTAAATATTTAACTAGTTTAACATCTCTTAAAGTGAGTAATTTCATCCCATGAAAAGTTAAAGGTAAAACACGACCATAAGGGCGAATATCACGTTCCGCCTGGCGAAAATGACCAACCATACTACATTCACAATCCCTTTCAAGACAACAACGACCCTTAGGCAAAGATAAAGGTGCATCAACACCAATCAATAAAGGATCTACCCTTTTAACTTCTTCTAAAATATCCTTATCAAAAAATAATGTTTTTAAAAATAGTTCATGGTTACTTAAAATGCAAATTCCACTGGGATTCTTTTGTTTACCCGCTAAATCAATACCCAATATTTTCATAATAAATTAAACTCTACCTATTTTATAATTTAAATCTATTTATATAGCTGAATTAAAGTTTAAACATATTTTGCAATCCTCACTACCACCTCACCAATCACTATAGCAATGATAAGCGCCCAAACCACACCAGCTGTAATACCAGACAGTTCATTAAATAATATTCCAACTAAATCCATATAATATAATAAGTAATCATCATTAATTAGCGTCATTAAAGTGTAAAAAAAATTACTTAAAATGATAGAAAATAAATTTTAATCATGACTAATTGTATTAAAAAAATATTCCTTTTTTTGCACTGTGTATCTAGACTTAAAAGTTAACTAGATTATTATGGTGGTGTTGATGAATAGGGTAATTAAATTCAGGGCATGGATACCTCAATGGGAGCAGATGGTATATTTTGATGATACCTTTGTTGGATTTTATTCATCCGCACACCATCTTGCAATTATATGTGAAAATTCAGTTGAACATTTCCCTTCAGGGGATATTATAGAAAATGTGGAATTGATGCAGTTTACAGGGCTCAAAGACATTACTGGAAAGGAAATTTATGAATGTGATATTGTAGAATTTTTAGGAAAAAAAGATGTAGTGTTATTTGACAAGGGTGGGTTCTATTTAGAAAATAACTTCGGCTCCGACTTTTTTCGCAACATAACCAAAGCATCAAAAATCATTGGAAATATTTTTGAAAAAAAGCAATGTTTTTAGTTTATTGATAATTAGTTTTAAATCATTAACTAAAATAATACTTTGAATAAAAAAAATATAATATAATATTATAGTAAAAATTACTATAAATAATTTAATGCATTATATCATAATTAGAATTAACGATTTATTTATTCATTTAAAAGACTTTTAGCAAATTCTCGAGCATTCTCCAAGTCTTTCGCATCTGGATGCCCTTTATTCTTACCAAATATAAATGCTAATGGTCCATTCACATCTAAATTAAAACCTAAAGGTCTGAATTCCCCGAAACAATTAAACTCATCGATTATTTTACAACCTTTTTGATTTAATTTCTCTTTAATTAGATTATGATGTCTCTCCCGGAAGTTACCAGAAGTTGAAAAAATGAATACCTTCTTATCCATAGAGGACATGTTCTCTATAAACTTGATTAAGTCTTTATGATGATTATAATTATAAATACCCGACCCAAAGCCTATTAAATCATACTCACTCAACATTTCCGGCTGAGCATCATCTACTTTCACCAGTTTCGCTTTCATGGTTTCAGCCATGGTTTTTGCTAATTTTTCAGTGCTCAAATGATGATACGATTTATAAATAATCAGAGTTTTCATTGATACGTGGCCTCCTTTAATGTTTACCTTTAATACTTATTAAAAGAATTATTTTTAGTAATATCCCATCGATTTTAAATGAAACCTTCAATTACAAGTTAACAAATTCACGACTATAAATCTGGGTTTTTTAACTAATATAAGCTCCATAGGTAATTTTTTAAATATGAATGCTAAAAAATGATAGTTCATATTCGTAGTTGAAAACTGCATTAGAGCACTATTAATGAATTTGAAGAAACTTATTAAATCTACAATAATTTACTAAAATAAAATGAGAAGTTAAATTTACTCAAAATTCATTTTTTAGATGGGTGAGAACTTGAATTTAGGCACACCACATTTAGGGCATCTCCAAGTGTCAGGCAAATCCTCAAAAGCAGTACCAGGCGGGGTGTTAGTTCTAGGCTCACCCACCTCTGGATCATAGATATAGTTACATATGCGGCATTTATATTTTCGCAAATTTAGGACCTCCTTTATTAAAATAAAACTTTATTTATACATATATAATAGATCAATAGAACTATTAAAAATTTCTTTTCTTTTCTACAATAATGTTAATTTACTTCAAATTTTTAAATTAATTTGTTGAGAAATTTTAACTTTTATAAATTTCTCAACAAATTAATTTAAAAATTTGAAGTAANNTAAGGAACTTCAGTTAGAAAATCAAGGGCTTCGGGAAAATAATGAAGTTTATAAACAATTCTTTGACAATCCATTAAATGGATTTGTATCCTACAAAATTATCACAGATAATAAAGGAATACCAGTAGATTTTGTTTACTTGGAAATTAACCGAGCATTTGAAAATTTAACTGGTCTTAAACGAGAGAATATATTAAACAAAAAGCTATCAGAAGCTATACCGCCTGAAGAAGCTGCTGAATTGATAAAAATATATGGTAAAGCTGCCTTGAAATATAAAAAATCTCATTTAGAACATTACAGACCTTCTATAAACAAATATTTTGAAATATTTACATTTTCACCACATAAAAACCGATTAATATCATTCTTTATAGATATCACCCAGCGCAAGAAAGCTGAAGATGAAATTATTAAATTAAACAAGAATTTAAATCAGCGTATAGAAGAGCTCACTACATTATATGAATTGTTACCAATGAGTGTTGCCATAACACAAGATAAAGACTGTAAAACCATGTATGCTAATCCGGTCATGGAAGAATTGTTAGGCATAACTCCGGGTTCTAACATGTCACTAAGCTCCTCGTCCAGTGAAAAACCTAATTTTAAGGCTTATTTAAATGGTCGAGAGTTGCCTCCTGAAGAGCTTCCCATCCAAAAAGCTATAGCTACCGGGAAACCTGTAATTGGTTCAGAGTTTGATATTATCCGCAATGATGGTAGAATAGTGGACTTTTATGGACATGCAGTGCCATTATTTGATAGAGGAGGCAATATTCGCGGGGCTATTGGAGCATTTGATGATATCACCGAACGCAAAAGAGCAGAAGAAAAACTAAAATCAACTATGATAGAGCTAAAACGCTCAAACCAAGAACTGGA
>PMWA01000017.1 GCA_003166335.1 Methanobacterium sp.
TGAGGTCGAAGTATCCGCCTTGATCTATGGGTTCAGGGCATTTTGGTGAGGCGAAGTAGAAGTATTCGAGTTCAGGTCCGACATAGAAGTGGTCGAAGCCCATTTTCTCCATTTTTGTTAGGGCTCTTCTTAGAATGTAACGTGGATCTCCTTCGTAAGGGTCTCCTCCGGGTATTTGAACGTCACAAATCATACGGGCTACTGCTTTCTCTTTTGGTCTCCATGGTAGGATGTTGAATGTATTAATGTCTGGCATGGCGATCATGTCGGATTCTTCAATATCNNGCGGTTTCTAGTTCATCTTGGGTAATGGCGAAGCTTTTTAATATACCATTTATGTCAGTGAACCATAACCGGATAAATTCTACGTCATTTTCTTGTACTTGTTCTATTATTTCATCCTTGCTTGGCATTTTCTTTAACTCCTAAATTAATTCATAGAATATTATAGCTAATTTATACCGGAAAGAAGTTTCCTTTTAATTATATATAAATGTTTTGAAATAGTTCTTAATTAATTATAATATGGATAGAAAATAATTCTAAGAGAATTTTTTGGAATCTAAACTTAGATCTCATTTACTAATCCTGTTTTTAGCCTTTATCTATTGAATTAATAAATAAAATAATATTAAAATAATTTTCATTTTAAATGTTAAAATCAAAAGATATTTTACACAAAAAATGAACTAAGTTACACTTGAAGTGTATGTCTCAATAATATTCAAATTATTTTTTATCTACAATTAGCAAAATTTACAGGTTGATCATTCTACAGATTTACCTCCGAGTTCAATGAAACGAGGGGATAAGGGGATGAAGTTCTGTTGATCTGTATTTAGATAAAAACGAAAAAAGTTCGGGAATTATGAGTATCTCGTTTGGTTTCACGAAAATGTATTTGTAAAGGAAGGTGGAAAAATAGATTTACCTTGTATTTTATAATAGTCCATCGGTATGTATATCATTGATTCAGAATTTTATCCGATTAGGAGCGATTTATAGACATTTAAACGATTTTATTAGGAAGGTTAATATTACTAAAGAAATTTACTGTTGTATCGGTGAAAAGATGGATTCTTATCTAAAATTATGAATTCTGATAGGTAGCTCTATATAGTGATAGCAAAACTATTGATTTTTATCTAATTTTTTCTGATTATTTTCCATCATTTGTTTATTCATTATCTATCTTGGAAAATTTGACGTTTTATTTATTGATTTTCCTGCTTTATTTGAGGTAATTAATTTAATTTTACACTCCATTTTTATTGTAAAATTTTGATGAAGAACCTGAATCATTTATTTTATTTCTATGATATTTAGATATTGATTTAAAAAAGTAGTGAGTATTTTTTATAGGTTAGTGTATTCTTGTTTTTGATTTATTAATTCAATTTAAAGCTGAATTTTATTTTGTGAGGATTTTGAATAGATTTGTTATGTATAATTCAATTTTTTTTTAAGTATAATATCCAAGATATACACATAACATGAACTAAGTTACACTTGAAGTGTATGTCTAAATAATGTTTTGAAATAATTTTTTTTATAAAAAAATGAAACTTTTATATCAAAATTTGATATAAAATAATTTATGTTTATACAAATAGTTACTTAGGGGGAATTAATATTATTAAAACAATAGTTCAGGGATTAAAATCATACTTTACCGACAAGAAGAATAGGATAGTACATGCTGTAATGGGTATTTCACTACTAATTGGATCTGTATTTGATTCAATAAATCCTTATCTACGTATAAGCCTATATGCAAGTGCAGTAGGTTTTAATCTGATAAGAATGAGGTATTTTTAAAGAATAAAAAAATCCTTAAAAAAATTTGGCAAAAGTTTAAACACTCTGGTAGAGAGTGTTACGTTCTGAAGGTGTGCGTCTATGGCGGTTATAACTTTACACATATCTTCAAAGGTAAATGTTCACCATAAGATGCTCCTGCTGCTATGGATATCTTGTCTTCCATCATGGTACCACCCAGATCATTGGCTCCGCAACACAAAGCCATCTGAGCCATTCTGATCCCTAACTTTATCCAGGAGGCTGGATATTTGGTATTTCCGTACCAAAGATTATTCTAGAAATTGCGTGCATTTTTAAGTCATCCAAGCAACTGGAACCTTTCAATTCCGTGCCTAAAATGTTATTTTGATTTAGAAAGGTCATAGGAACCAATTCTGTGAATCCATGGGTTTCACGCTGTATATCACGCAGTATTAAAAGATGATTAATACGATCTTCCCACGTTTCTACAGTGCCGTATATTATGGTTGATGTAGTGGGAATGCCCATTTTATGGGCTTCTTCTATGATATTCACCCATTCAGCTGTAGAAACTTTATTAGGACATATTTTGGCTCTGACTGAATCCACGAGTATTTCTGCCGATGCACCAGTCATAGTGTCCAGTCCCGCTTTTTTAAAAGCACTTAAAGTTTCTTTAATGGTCATTTCTGATGTTTTTGCTGCATGGAAAACTTCCACGGGGATAATCCATGAAGGTCAATATTATAATTCGTTTTGATGGTACTGATGAGGTTACAATAATATTCAACGGTCATTTCAGGTGTTACGCCACCAAATAAGCATATTTCAGTAGCTCCAAAATTAATTGCTTCTTCGATGTCCTGCAATATTTCTTCTGTTGTCATTTGATATCCGATGCTATCTCTGAAGGAGCAAAAGCCACATTTAATCATGCAACGATCGGTGATATCTATATTTATGTTAACGACAAAAGTGACTTCGTTTCCCACGATCTCCTCACGGAGTTGGTTGGCTAAATTGAATAAATCAAATGGATTAGAATTCACCAGTTTTAAAGCGTCTACTTGGGTGATGTTCCCTAAAATAGAGCATTCATAAATGTCTTCCATATTAAACTTCCCTGATATCTATATTAAAAAATTATTGACAATACTTCCTTTAAAGAGATGGGTTTATTATGAATTTATAAATTAATTTTTTTATTTAGTTTTAAAAGAGTGTTAAATTATTTTTGAATTATCATTTATGATTAAAAAAAATAGTTTTGAAGTGCCGGGGGCGGGATTCGAACCCGCGGCCTCACGGTATCCCAGATATAAAGTCAGAACACGTGCTTAGTACCCTATGAGCCGTGCGCTCTAACCAGCTGAGCCACCCCGGCATGGCTTATATGACATCAGATTCTTATCTAACTTAAAGCTTTCTATATTTTATAGTAGAAAAAGAAATATTAATATTATTTTGGGTTTTTAATCTTTATAAGTTTATGATCGAAATACACTATTTTTGTTACCGCATTAAATGACAACCAGAGCATTAGGCGGGGATAGGACCTATTTTTTTTTATTTTAGGATCTTTAAAATGAAAAGAGAAATTAATATTATTGATGAAAAATCCTATAGAAAAAAAATTTTAATAAAGTTGATTTATGAAGTCTTAAAAACTTAAATCACATCTAATAATCCTTATTTAGATCTGTTTACAGTTCCTTAACGTCACCTTAGCATTAATATTTACTTGAATATATTTTTAATAAAAGTATTACTGGATACCATCTAAAAAATAAATAAAAATATTAGAAAAATAATACTTATAAAAGTTTTCTTAAGTAAAAAAATTAGATTGGTCAAAAAAAGGTCAAGAAATGGTAAAGTTTTTTACTAAAATAGATATTTGAGGATTTAAATAAAAAAACCTAAAAAATAGTAAATATAACCTTCATGAAATCTAGATATGATTTAGAAAGCCTTTTAGATTTGAAAAATTTGTTTTAGAAGGCTTATTTTATCAAATGATAAAAAAATAATTTCTTGACTAGAGCCTTTAATTTTATAAATAACAATTCCTAAAAAATATATTATAAAGCTATTCGGTAGCTATGTGGGAATGGAACGTGTAACTAATAATAAATGAATAAATTTTTTCAAAAATTTAGGTGAAAATTTATGTCGAACGAAGATGAACATGTCATTGAAGCACTCGGTAAAACTCGGGTAATTATTAGAAACGGGATAGTAGTGGAAGTTGGTGAGCCAAAAATAGATTATTGCCCCATATTTGATAAATACCGTGGAATTAAAAAACTTACTCGTGAAAATGTAAAAGAGAATATTGAATTTCGTATAAAAGATTTTGGAATGTGCACTGAAAACAGAACCTTAAGAATGCGTGATTTCCTATCTTTCGGAGTTTCAGAAACATTAAGCACATTATTAGAGGATGAACTTATTGATTGTGCGGTTACAGTCAGTGAAGGTTGTGGAACAGTTATCGTGACGGATTCAGAAGTTATGCAGGGTGTAGGGGGTAGAGTATCGGGTTTACTTAGCACTACTCCTATTTTAACTCTAATAGAATTTTTGGGAGAGGAAAATGTTCTTGATCCGGAAAACGCTGGGATAAACCAGATTCAAGGGGTTTTAAAGGCAATTGATATGGGTTATAAAAGGATAGCAGTTACTGTAGTTTCAGCAGATGATGTGAAGAGAATTAGAGAAATTGAAAAGCAGTATGAGGATGTTAGAGTTTACATATTTGTGGCGCATGTTAGTGAGGTTTCTGAGGAAGATGCTGAGATTATTTTGGAGTATGCAGATGTTGTAACGGGCTGTGCATCTAAATACATTCGGGATATGGCTGTAAATCGAGGTTTCTTTAAAGCTGGTGATTGTATACCTATATTTGGAATATCTGAAGATGGAAAAAAGTTTCTTAAGAGAAGAATAGATAAGATTGGTGGTTTGAAGGAGAAGGAGGATGCTAAGATACCTAAACCATTAATTTAAAAAACTAATAAATTAATATATTTTTTTTTAATCTAAACCGGCGAGTGCCCGTATGAGGGTGCTTTGAGTTACGAGTCCTACTAAATTTCCTTTTTTTGCAACGGGAATTCTTTGATAACCTTTGTCTGCCATTATTTTTGTAATTTCCATTATAGGAGTGTCCACGTCTGCAATTACCAAGTCTTTGGTCATTAGATCTTCTACTTTAAGTCCTAATGCTTCACCTCCGGCAAGTAATATATCGCGATGTGTAACAATACCAACCAGTCTTTTGGAATCATTAACTACTGGAAGTCCTCCGACATTACATCGCACCATTTTGAGTTTGGCTGCTGCAATTAAATCGGTTGGTGAAGTTACATGAACTTTCTTGATCATAATATCTTGGGCAGTTAAATCTTTTATCATGATTATTAATTTTTATTTTTGAATAATAAAAATTATCCCTCTTATTCTTTAAGTGAAATTTTCAATTAAATAAATCTAAACAACAGTTCCTTATGAGTTGAAATATCTAAATTCGATTATTCTATATTTAAAAAATGTTTTTATAAATATATGGTACTAATAATAAGTTTTAAACTATATTTAAATCTTTAATAGTCTAAATAAATCTTTAAATTTAGAAAACAAAATTTAAGTAAATCTGTTCCGGGTAATATTTGGCCTGTGAGGATTGAAACAGGTATGTATGAAATGCGTACCACTGAAGGTTATTTTTTCTTGATGAGTAGAATTGATTTCCATTACAAAGGCCGCTGGATTCCACCAGAGAACATTTAATTCAAACACTGTTCATGATCCTGTTGATAATTCAGATTATGATGAGTATGCACAGCATGCTAATCTTTTTTATAGTCCATTTCTAAACTTTTTTTTAATTATTATATGCATATAATTAGTTAATTCAAAAATTACTTATTGTAAATAAGTCATATATTATACTGTAGTTTACACCATATGTGGTGATTATGGTATAACCACCTGTAAACCTCATTGTTAAATAAATCCACTAATTTTTTGTCTTAAAATTTGTAGGATTAATTAATTAGGAGGTGAAATGTATGGTATCTGTACCAAAAAATGAGAAAACTATGATTCAATGTATTTGTAACGCCTGTCCTTCTTACAATGAATGTATGAGAGGTGAAGTGTTAGGTGTCTTCTGTTCTTTAGGAGATGCAGGATCATGTGTTCAAAATATTGAAACTTGTAATTGCCAAGAATGTTCTATTTCGTCAGAATTTAATTTTTCTAGCGAAAAACATTGCGAAATAGGATCCGCCGAATCACAAGCAAATAAATAATTATTTATTTTTTCTTTTTTTTTATAATAATTGAAACTGCAAGCATAATATTTCTTGAAGTTTAAAACTGTTCTTCCTGTTTAGGATGAAACTGTACTCAATCAACTGATTACACTTTCTATATGAACTTCATTAAACAATGCGAAGATGAAGTTGAAAATATTGTTCAAATCAACAATATTGTTATAACAACAATTCTAGTATTAAAAAAATAGAAAAAAAGAAAAGATTTTTAAGCCATTTCTTTAAGGGCTAGTTCAATGTCGGATGCGTGAACAGTTACTCTTCCTGCATGTTTTGCGAGTGCAACTGCTTGAATAGCGACTTTTTCACCCCATTGTTCTAATTCTTTTCCTAAAGCTTCTTCTGAACCAGCACTTACTCTTTGTGCGCCGGCATTTTTTATTAATCTTCCTATTGGAGCTATTGGTAATTCAGCCATATTTTATCCCTAATCATAATTTTATGTATGACTATATTTAAATATACCGAATTTTAAACTGTTTTTCCTTACATTAACCTTATCCTAATCCTTAAAATTCCATTTTACCAATTTTTTTATTTTTATAATCTCGTAATTTTTATTTTCTTAAAATTTTTTTATTAAAAAACTATTTTTTTAGGAGGTAAAGAATCGCATGAATGATATAACTCAAGCACAACTTGAGGAAGTTGTAACCTATTATGTGAATGAAAATGACAAGCCCACTGCTAGAAATTACATAGAAAGTTGGGGACCCCGGATTCCAGGATATAACATTATAGCTGGATTACAGCAATTAGCAGCAACACAACCCACTACAACTACTTCTGAAAATAATCCAGTTACACCAGTAACCCCTCAGAATGAAAATAAACCAATAGAAACAGGAACACCAGCACAGGCTACAACTCAACCTGCTGAAATAATTACGGCTATAAATGCGGTTTCAATTTGGATAAGAAGAATAATTATATTATCTGTATTATCTGTATAAATGGGCACTAAATAATGAATTAAAATAAATGGAACACTAAAAATATCGTAAGCTATTAATAAAAAAAGAATTAGTTTCTAATTATTTTTAAATAAATTCTTGAGCAGATTTAACAAAATTCAACACCCTACATTTTGAATTCATTTATATAATTAGTTATAATTAAATAGACCTAAATATTACATGATTATATATAATACATACTTTACTATTCTTAATTTTTTATGGTAATTTTCTGAGTTTTTTAGGAATATCACCCCAAAATCTAAGTAAATCATTGGAGCAGTCCTATCCTGATACATATCCTTACAGTGTGCAGTTTGAAGGCTTTGATATAAAGGTTGAGAATCTACCCGTTAGGCAGCAGGAAAGTCCCTTGCCTCAAGCGGCCTCAAACACTGATAGCTCTGTGGATGGAGCTGAGATATACCTGCAGCATCATGGCTAATTAATATATCCTATGTTGGCTCAGTATATGATTAGAGATGGTTTACAATGTCTTAATCTATAATAAAAAGAAATTTATTTTGCAAAAAATTATTAGATCTGGATTATATAAAAGTAGGTGATAGAATATTTTGACCTTTTTTGATTATGATGTGGACGATATAAATGAAATATGATGTGGTAGTAGTTGGGGGAAGATTAGCTGGATCAACTTCGTCCCTTTTTGCGTCTAAAGGTGGTTTAGATGTTTTAATGATTGAAAAAAGACAAGAAATAGGATCTCCGGTCCAGTGCGCTGAATTTACGACTAAGGATACATTTAAAATCCTTGAAATGAATCCGTCCAAAAAATATTTGTGCACAGAGATAGAGGGTGTAGATTTTTATGCTCCCAATGGTAAGCACTTCCGAGTTAAAGGCAATAATTTGTATGGATTCATGGAAGGATATGTTTTGGAGAGGAAAATTTTCGATAAACAGCTTGCTATAGAATCAGCTAAAGCAGGCACAGATATAATGGTAAAAACTATTGTTAAAGATCTAATAATAAAAGATGGCTATGTTGGCGGAGTTGTTGCAAAGCATCTAGGAAAAACATTTGATATAAAAGCGGATATAGTAATAGCAGCTGATGGACTTGAATCCACTGTAGCAAATATGGCAGGTCTTGAAACTGTAAATCAAAGTGAAGATATTGCCTCATGTGCCCAATATGAAATGGTTGGTGTTAATTTAGATCCTAACTATCTGCAAATACATCAAGGAGGAGGTATAGCCCCCGGAGGATATTTATGGATCTTTCCTAAGGGTAATAGTGTAGCAAATGTTGGTTTAGGTGTCAGGAACACAAAAGAAACAGCGTATTATTATCTCAATAAATTCATAAAAAAATTGGATGCAACCCCTGTAGAACTTAATATAGGAGGAGTACCAGTTTCAGGACCAATCGACAAAACTTTTTCATCAGGATTTATGGTTGTTGGAGATGCAGCTGCACAAGTCGATCCAGTGAACGGAGGGGGAATAAAAAACTCAATAACTTGTGGCAGAATAGCTGGAGAAGTTGCTGTAGAAGCAATTGAAAATGAAGATACATCCTCTAAATATTTAAAAAAGTATGAAGATCTTTGGAGATTAGCTATTGGAAAGAATCTTGAAACCTCCTTAAAATACAGGAAAATTTTTGAGAAACTCACAGATGATGATTTTAATATCCTAGCTGGATTTTTAGAAAATAAAGATCTAAATTCAATTTCGAAACTATCCATACTTAGATTTCTAAAAAATTATCCTCATCTTATAAATCTTTTAATCAATGTTTTCATTCGAAACCAGTAAATAAATCATCCCGCTAATCCCATTAAGCTCAGTGATATTAACTCTATGGAAGAATCTGGACTTAATTTTTTTTTTACTTTAAAAGATAAATGAAATAGCAATTTATCAAAATTATAACTGCGAAAATAGAAGCAACATTAAGTGTAGCAAGTTTTGTAGCCTTTACTTTATCTACAGGCTTTTTTAATAGCCCTACTATCCCTAAACTTAATGAAATTAATGAAATTAAAGCGACTATTTGAAAATCTATGTTTGAGGGTAATAAATTTGTAACAAAGATAATGAGAAATGAAACTGTAGCTAAAAGTCCGGATATTCCAATTAATCTAAAACCAAATTCACGGCCTTTAGAAACGATCCAGGTAATTTTGCCTCCAAGCTTATCACCTTCTAAATCAGGAATTTCCACACCAATGGTGAATAGAAATTGTAAAAATAGTAAAGGTATGGAGAAAATGATAAAAGGAAGATTAATTGTTCCCACCATCACCAAATAACCCGTAGCAGGCATTATGAAACCATTTATTATGTTGGCGATTTCTCCTAATCCTCGATAAGAGAATTTTATAGGAGGCGCAGAATAAAACCACACCATAAAGTTTCCAAACAACACAAACAAGAAGAAAGTTATTGGAAAAGAAAAGAAAACCGTGAAAAATGCCGCAGTGATTATCGATAAACTTATAAAAAATATAGCCAATCTTTTTGATATCTCTTTTAACTGTGGATTTTCAACCAGAATACCACTACCACCAGTGAATGTGGTTGAAGTACCATGATGGTCCACTTCAAAATCAAAATAATCGTTAGCATAATGGATAGCCATGCTTGCCATGAAAAGGATGACATATCCCCATATGAATTTTGACAAAACAAATGGTACATTTAATAATAGAGCAAAAGAAGCGCCTAAAAGAAAATACATAAATATACCAAAGGTAAACTGGGGTTTTCCCAATTTAATAATTTTTAAAATAGTATCCTTATCGTATTTCACGAAAACCCTTTCTCTAAAAAACTTTAAAATTTAGTTAAACAAATTTTATTTTTAATCCTTCTAATCATCAGATTATTTATTCTAAGTTTACCAATATTTTATCTTCTTCGGTTTTCACTTCATACATTTTAAGAGGTCGTGGTGATCTCAATAACTTTCCAAAAGCCAATTTAATTCCAGTCCAGTCCGTCCAACGTATATTATGACCATCAGTAAGGTCGAATTGACTATGATGTCTAGGGCAGGTTACTACTGTCCCTTCCAATGTACCACCGGACAGATTTCCACCCATATGTGGGCAGAGATTATCAGTACAGTAATAGTCATCTCCTACTCTTGCGAGCATGTATTCATGATCATCAATAACGATCATTTTCATTAGTCCATCTTTTAATTCACCGATGGATGCCATTTCTACAAAACTCATTTATTCCACCTCCTATTCCTGAAAATCCATTATAAATTCTTAAAAAATAAATTTTAATTTAATGGATCTAACAACGAATTAGGGTTTTACATTAAAATAATTATCCTGGCGGTCCTAATGATTTTAAAACTGGTAGTATTTGATAGCTTATTCCACCAGAACTTCCACTATTCCCCTTTGATGAGGATTGGTTGCTAGTACTTACATTGGTAGAGCTGCTTGGCTTTGGAGGATATGCAGCATAATATGCACCAATTACAACCACAATTATTACCACTACAATTATGGCATAAATCCATTTTCTCTCCATAAATGAATCACCTCTACATTATTATATGGGCTCGAATACAATAATAATTTTTCGAACGAATTAATAACAACCAAGTCCAGAATTATTAATCAATCTTATCTAAACTAATATCTTTACTAAGAAGGTGTTCTAAAATTATTATAAACCCGATTTGAAAGGTATAATTCCACCTATTTTGCAGTTAAAGCAAATATAGTTCTATTAGATAATGCTCTTACTGATATTTATAATTTAAAACCTTTATACTTCAAATTCATATTAATTAATTGTTATTTTTAATTTAAACCCCATAAAAGTACATTTCCTCTCAAAACTTATTTAAATTCTTAGAAGTATCACCCCAAAATCTAAGTAAAATTATGACCATATAATTAAACTGCAAAGAAACTACGTCATCGGATCACAAAATTTTCTAAAAACTTGTTTATGTTAAATGGGAGGTCTTAAAAATATGTCAGATGATTCATCTAAAGAAGATGTTTCAATAGTAATCTGTGGAGAGGCTGGTCAAGGTATTCAAACAGTAGAATCAATACTCGTGCAGGCCATTAAAATGGGTGGTTATCATGTTTTCTCATCAAAAGAATATATGTCACGAGTAAGAGGGGGTGAAAACTCTACAGAAATACGTATATCATCAAAAAGACTTACTTCTTACGTTGAACGCATTGATATCTTGTTAGCTTTAAGTCAGGGAGCAATTGAACATCTAAATCAAAGAATAACACCAGAAACTCTTATAATAGGTGATGAGAAGAATTTGAAATCAGTTACAGAATATGACACTATTACCATCCCACTTTTTAAAAGTGCAAAAGAATTGGGTGGACCTATCTTTTCCAATGTCATTGCAGCGGGAGTGATTTCACGAATTTTAAATATATCATCAGAGATATTCAACGAAATTATCACGAGAATGTTCACCCGTAAAGGAGAAAAAATTGTAGAAAAAGATTTAGAAGCTGGTAAAAAAGGTCACGAAATCGGAGAACAACTTATTAAATCTGGAAAAATCAAAATTCAATTAACTAAAGATCCACAAATTAAGGATGAATTATTATTAAGCGGAACTGAGGCTGTAGGAATGGGATGTCTCGCGGGAGGTTGTAACTTCATGTCCTCATATCCAATGACTCCAGCCACACCTCTGCAAATGTTTATGGCCCAAAACGGAGTTGAATTCGATTTAATCTTTGAACAAGCTGAAGATGAAATAGCAGCTCTTAACATGTCTATCGGTGCATTCTATGCCGGTGCTAGATCCATGATTGCTACATCTGGAAGTGGATTTGCACTTATGGAAGA
>PMWA01000103.1 GCA_003166335.1 Methanobacterium sp.
TAGAACATGGCTTTACCTCTGAAATATGGAAATCATATTTAATGAATGGAGTAAATGATCTTCTAAATCAATTTGATAATGAAAAAGATTGTATTTATATTCTTGAATATAATGGAATTCCGTCTGGATGTGCAGCTATAACGCATTTAGATGAGGTGTCAGCGAAATTCAGATTTTTCTTTGTTGATACCGAATTGTTATTTGTGGTTCCGCCCTGTTGTTTGATTGCTATTTGAGTTACTACCCTGTTGTTTGATTGCTATTTGAGTTACTATTCTGTGTTGATTGCGTTTGTTGATTTCCCGCCGATCCAGTAGATACGTTTGTATTATTTGTTATATTGGTCATATTTGTTGAATTAATGGTTTGATTTGAATTATTACCTTGGATTCCATACTCTATAGTAATGATAATTTTCACGATAAAATTATAGACTGCATTAGGGACGGAAATAATGACATTTACAATATTATTGCCGTTTGTATTATTTCCTATAAGGGTTGTATTATTTCCCGTATTGCTCGTATTATTTGTTGTATTGGTTGTATTATTTCCCGTATTATTTGTTAATTGGTTCCACCAAGAACTAATAATGTTAAAAATATTATTGCCTCCATTAGCAAATTTTATGGAGTTTATTATTGTATTGTAGCATGTTATATCAGATTGGGGGAGATTGGGATTGGATGATGTGACTTGTAGTTGATATATATTGTTTCCCGCCCAGATGAAAGCACCTATGTAACTGTTTCCACCTGCATTATTGTTTGCTAGTGTATAGTTTTTTATGTTATAACCGTTAACCGTGTTGTTTTGCAGATTATAATTAGATGATTGTACATATTGAGCTGTTACTGTGGATAGATTTACTTGTCCTGTACCGTCCGAGCTATTCATTAGAATTTGCACATTCCCCAAGCCGGTTGAATTATCTACCACAGTCCAACCATCAGGATAGGTAAATGATAAATATGCATTCCTAAACTGCAAATTATCATTTGAATTCGCTCCTACAGCACTCCCTACTGTTAAGCCCACTAAACATAATATTCCAATTATTCCAAATATTAATACCTTTCCATTCATAGCTTATCCCCTTTTTTTCCCTTTTCAAGTTTTATGAGAGTTTAATTAAATAAAATAACTATTGTTAAATTATCGATTACCATATGAAATTTATTCATTTCTCTATTATGATAATAAATATATTATTTTATTATTAAAGTTCTTTCTAAAAAAAAATTTACATACTTAATTATGTGGAAAACACCTTCCAGAACATATTTAAAAATTTCAAAACTATTCTAAATAAATATAAAGCATTTCATATACCCCAATTCACCTATTTAACTAGTTTTGGAGCACTTATTCTTGCTTGCTCGCATGATTGATCGCTTGCCTGCTCGCTCGCTTGCTTTCATTTATAATTATTAAAGAAAATGGCGCAAGTAACCAGGTGAGCGAGCAGGTGGGGTGTTTGACTATATTTTTTAAACAATTGTTTGAATTTTCTATTTTGCAAACCAATGATAATACTTTATATTATGTTTATCTTACAAATAAGTGGTTAAATGTAAGAATAATTATAGTTTTAGAATTTGTTTGAAGAATGATTTCTTGGTTTTATTAGAATAAAGTTAAATATTTAGTTTAACATTATTTTAATAGATTAGGTGTTTAGGGTGATTATATGAATTGGCTCTATAAAAACTGGGCAAAATTAAGTTTTCTACTTGCAATTATTGTTACGATATTTATTTTTGTTTTCATAAAAACTGAAAATTCAGTTCTATTTTTGATTTGGATACAGATACCAATTTATTTATTGCATCAGTTTGAGGAACATAGATGGAATGGATTTAAAAATTATATTAATAAAAAAGTATTTAATGTCCAAAAAGGAGATTTCCCTCTAAATGATAAAAACATTTTCTGGATCAACATTCCCATTATTTGGATATTAATGCCTATTTTTGCAGGTCTATCGTCTATTAACATAATGTTCGGCCTATGGATTCCTTTTTTTGCTGTATTTAATAGTTTAAGCCACGTGATTTTTTCTATACAAAATTGGGAATATAATCCAGGGCTCATTGTGAGTCTAATATTAGGAATTCCGGTAGGAACATATGCTTTAATAACATTCTATTCTTACATCGCTGTTTCTGCGATAATCTCTATTATATCAATCTTTTTTGCATTATTACTACATATAATCATATTTAGTTACATAAGAATGAATTATAAAAAAACCAATATAAAAAATTAGTTTTACCATCCTTTAATAATGATTTAATTCAAAAATTAGAACTAAATAGATTAAGCAAGCGCGTGTTAAATTAATTCTTTGCTGTTAGGGACTTTTATAGAAGATTTGATGGATAGCGAGCGATCGAACAAGCGAGCAATCACGGGAGTAGAAATTAAGCCAGTATATTCTTGCTTTCGGGGTTAGTTGCTGGAATTTTATTTTGGAATAATATTGTATTAGATTGTTTTAGTGATATTTTTTCCATAACTTTCATTAATACTTTTATTAATAGGTGACTACATTAATAAGTGAATAAATAATAACTGAAAAAATCAATAAAAAAAGATTATTATTTATAATGGAGTGAAAGGAAAATGGAAGTAGTAGCTGGAATATATCAGATTAAAGGAGTTGCTAATGTCTATTTAGTTGTAGATGATGATATAATGCTCATAGACACCGGTTTGCCCGGTAGTTCCTCTAAAATTATCAAATATGTAAAGGAAAATTTGAAACGCAACCCACAGGATATTAAAACCATAGTGATTACCCATCATCATTTTGACCATACCGGAAGCTTAGATAAGCTTAAAATATTATCAGGAGCTCAGGTGGCTGTTCACTCTGCGGATGCTCCGTACATCTCAGAAAATAAAAAACCGGTAGAAATGGGTTTCATGAGATATATGGTAAATTTAATCAAATTCATCTACCGAACCAAACCAGTTGAAATTGACATACTACTGAATGATGGGGACGTGATAAATGGATATCAAGTAATCCAAACACCCGGCCACACTCCCGGAAGCATCTGTTTATACAATCCTCAAAATAAAGTATTAATTGTTGGTGATAATCTAGGATATTCTAAAGACAAGATTGTAAGTCCACCAGCCAATCTACTACCGGAACCTGAAAAATATAAAAAATCCATGAAAAAACTAGAAAATCTGGATGTCGAAGTGATACTATCGGGACATTCCCCACCAGTAACCAATGAAGCTACTTCGAAGTTAGACGAATATTTGAAGGATATCAACTGAATTAAGATAATGTTATATTCTCGAATGAAGAAGAATTTAAAAAAATTAAAGAAAAAAAATTTCTTTATTTCTATAAATATTTAAATCAAATATTTCATAAACACTAAATGTTGAATATTTATAAACTACTCTATTCTTATTCTAAGAATATACAATGTTAAACGGACATTTTTGACAGCTATTTAAAGTGCTTTGTGTACAAAAAACGGTTCCAGAGTAGTTACAAATATCGTGGAATTTATGAATGGATTAACATCATGACCAATATTAATCCATTTTAAAAAAAGCCCTTACAATGCTACCTTGATGCATACCTATACAATACAACTGAAGATTTAGAAAAAGAACTCATAAAATCTGCTAGTAAGGTACCAGTATAATCACGGCTTCCAATTTAACTTAATATAACATTAGTTTGATTGAGAACTAAATTAATATTTAAACTTATCGATATAGAGTAATAGACAAAAATAATTTAAAAAAAAATAGATTGAAGTTAATGTTAAAATACTTCACATAGGACTATCAATATCTAAGAATAATCTTTTGAAAAAAATAAAACATGATTTTTAGAATCAAAAACTTTTTTTATTTAAACTAACTTTTTCTCTTATGATATGAGTTTTTGTCCCATTTGGAATGCTTTATCACATTCTTTTGGGAATTCTTCTTTTCTTGTTTTGGCTTTTGCTTCAGGATCAAATCTTTCAGTTAAATATTTTGAGTGGTCTTCGAATAGGGTTGTGTCATTTACGATGAGTGATTCAGCTTCACCAAACATCATTTCGAATAATAATTTCAGGTCTGTGGCTACTTTATCGTAATTCCAAGCATGCATCCATGATTCGTTTGAACTCATGGTGTAAATAAATCCTATTTTCAATTCACCATTAAATAGGGTTGCTGGAAAATCTTTTGTATATGCCACATAGGGGAAGATAAGTCTTTCAAGGAACATTTTTGCTTTACCAGTAATTGTTCCTATATAATTTGGTGATCCTAAGATAATTGCATCATAATTATTTATATTATCTAGAAAAGGTGTTAAATCATCATTTAGACTGCATTTTCCATAACTTTTACCATTTAATCGTTTACATTCCAAACAACTAATGCATCCATTATAATTTAAGTCATATAAGTGGATTAACTCGGTTTCAGCTCCCTGAGATTCTGCTCCTTCAAGTGCTTTTTTTAGTAAAGTTGCTGTATTCCATTCTTTTCTCGGACTTCCATTAAATGCAATTACCTTCATTTATTTACGTCTCCTACAATTTTTTTTATCTAATATTTTCTCTAGTTATTTTGTTATTCGATAAATTTATAAAATCATTTATTTAAGTATAGTAGTGGAGACTTAGTAATATTATTTCTAAAAAGTAAGTAATGGTGAATTTGTATGGATAATAAAAATAGAGATATATGCGCCCCTAAATCTGTGATTGGTATTATTGGAAATAAGTGGAATCTTCTTATTATTTGGCATCTTAAAGATCAGACTTTAAGATTTACTGAACTTCAAAAAAGGATGTATAATGTTAATCCGAAAACTATCACCAAACATTTAAGAGACCTTGAAGAGAATAAAATCATAAAAAGAGTTGTATATCCTGAAGTTCCACCAAAAGTTGAATACTCATTAACTGAAACTGGAATAGCATTTATCCCCATCCTTAAATCCATCCTAGAATGGGGTTCACAATATATGGGTTTTGAATTAGATGAATATTTATAGTTAAGATAAATAAGTTACATTTTTTTTTAATTTTAGGTTTTTAATTTGCAGTATAATGTTTCCAATCCTCACCCCAGAAATTGGTTAATATAGTTACGTATTTCACTCGATTCTAATGGGGTTTGAAAATTTCCAAAAAATAAAATTATTTTTGAAAATTCATGTGGAAACAGGTGAATAAAAATCCAAGAAATCGACCCCATTAAAGCAATAATAATTGGAACTAAAACTGTTCAGTCCATTAGATCAACCTTATAACAATAAAATTTATTAATAAAAAATAATAACATGAAATGATAGTTTGGAATCTATTCAAATTGTACCATATTATGATTAATGATAGCTTCTTTTTTTATTATTTAGTTTTTTCTAAAAAAAATTTCATTGATTCATATACGCAAGAATAAGCATGCAAGCGAGTGAGGAAGCGAACGAGCAGACAAGCGAGCATGCAAGAGATTACGCAAGGGAATATGGAAACAGAAGTAGTTAGAACTGATATAAATGAATGAATTGGTATAGGGTAAACAGTGTATATTTAACAGTGTTTAACAACTTATTTTAATTAAGCATTGATTTATTTATGATTTAAATCAGTCTATTCTGCTTTATCTTTTCTTTCAAAAAGTTGTGAAAGATAATTTTTTTAGATATTTATCCTTAATAACCTGATATTCACTTTCACTAATAGCCCCCATATACAAAAAAGATTTAGCGCCCTTTATTCTATCAAAAGGATCAGAGGTTTCTACTATTTTTTCCTTATTGATCTTGTTTTTTACGGCGTTCACAAAATTAATAGCTTCTTCTTTATTAATATCCTTAAGTACTAGTTTTTCTTTTGTTGTACCATCATTATAACTTAATTCAACCGTTTTAAAGCGACGAACTGCAGCTAACCCTATAATGCCCCATCTAACGATGTCATGCTTACTGTAATTATCTTTCTCCTTGATTGAGATTATATCATCATATCTTACGGATTTTATAATTTTATATTCTTGATCATGGTAAATTATAGCATCCGGTTTCATAATCATGAAAATATTATATTCACCAATAATTGTATAAAATCCTTTTTTTTCTCTATCGGCTATTGCTTCCGGCTTAATATCATTCAAATTCATCTTCATTAACCATTTTTACACAATCCCTATCCTTTTTTAAATATTCCAAAAAAACTGCACCGATTTTGTCATCTTAGAACTGATGAAAATCAATATCATTATACTTATTTGATTTCTGCATACTAATTTTTTTTTTAATTCTCAATTGATCTTATTATTCGAGGTTAAACCTATCAATCCTAAAACAAACTCAAATTAATCAACAGAATGAATATGACCACATAAAATGAAACTGTTGATAAAATGAAGGATGGAAGTGAAATTATACCCACAACCTTCGATAACCGTGAAAATCTATTGTTTAAGTTAGAGGAAGTCATAGATTACCTTTATAATAAAGCATTGAATGGACGGGATGGACATGTAGATGTCATTAAAAATTCTAATTGTTGATAATAATGCTACAATTGCATTGAATACTCAATCATATCTAAAATCATCTGGTTATGATATCATGGATATAGTATATTCTGCAGAAGACGCTTTAAATAAAATAAATGAAAATAAACCCGATCTAGTTTTAATGAATATTAAGTTAACTGGTGAAATTAATAGTACACAAGCTACTGAAACAATAAAAAAATGGTTTAATTTACCAGTGATACTAACAAATTACAGTAAAAAAAGAGAATTTAATCACAAATTTGTCAGAATATGATGGTATATCTTAAAAAACCATTCAGGGAAAATGAATTAAAAGAAATCATCCAAAATGCACTTATAAATCAGATGAATAATAAAATTTTTGAATTTTATATTTATCTTATTTATTTATTTTTAGTCTACAGTAATATGAACGTTGTTTTTATTGCAAATTTGAATCAAGTATTGTGAGGATAAAAATGCACTGGATTCATTATTATTACTATTTTGCTTAAATCCTGTTTGAGTTCCCAGACTATATATTATAATTCCTAATATATTGTTTTGACTGTCTAGTACTGGACCTCCACTGTACCCGGGGGTTGCTGTTGCACTACTTTCATAGTAAATTGTGTTAAACGTGTTAGTTACCTCTGATTGTATATTACCAGATGCTGATGATGGTGTAACTGTTGAATTTTGGTAATACTGTGTTTGTGTAGAGTTACCGGGATATCCATATAGGCGAAGACTTTCTCCATTAGTTGGTTGTTGTGAATCAATAGATAATGCTGGTATATTATTAGCATTAACCTTTAAGAGTGCAACATCTTCATCAGTGTTTGGATCTCCCACATCTATCAAATTAGCATCTAAAAAATTAGTGGTGGATGGAAGTTTAACTTTAACATCTTGTTGATATGAATCTGCTTTTATCAGATTCTCCTGGTTTAACAATTCTACTATAGTACTAATATTATTAGTATTCATCTGAAAATTAGAATTAATTGTATTATTATTAAGTAATTCCTCACCTAATTGAGGATCATCCTGGGATATATAACTAGTTACAGCAGCATCCTCCACATAATTCAGTACATCATTACTATTCATTACTTCCAGTTGATCATTTTCAATTGCAGAAGGATCTCCTATTACATGAAATGCTGTTATGATATAACCATTATTTGAAACAATAACTCCAGAACCACTATCAAGAGGATCATAATCTACATTAATATTAACCGTTTTCCCTTGGAATGGATCTGTTAATGTAACTACTCCTGATACTCCATTTTGTACATAAACAGTTGAACTAGCAGCTTGAGTTGAGTAAGCTACATCATGGGAAAATGGAGAAAATCCAATTAAATTTTCAGCAATAATTAACCCAGAAATCGTTAATATAAATAATGCAAAGACAAACATTAAAAAAGTTTTAATTAAACCCATCGTTTGATCCTACCACTTCAGATATCCTAAAATAAATTTTTATAGATATTTCATTATAAAATATTTTTTTTATAAATATTTAATATGAAGAATTAGTTTTAATATAGTATATATAGACTATATATAGTATTACAGCAAGTATGACTAGTAATATTATAATTGAAGCTCCTATAGCATATACTCCATGCAATCCAAGCCTGCTAAACAGTAGTATGAATCCTAGCTTCCCAAAAATCCCAGTACGTCCAAAACCTCCAAAACCCCCAATTCTACCGAATCCTCCAATACCTCCTATTGCAAGTTTGATTGTGGTTATACTTATCATAAAAATATGTCACCTCAAATTTTCTTAAAAGGAAATACTTATTTTTTTTTATTCTAAAAAAATATTATTTTAATAGCTAAAAAAAATTTAAAATAAGTTCAAAAAAAGTATTTATAAAATTTATTTTAAATTAACTAATTTTAATGGAAAATAATTAAATAGAGTTATAATGAAGAATAAAAGTTATTTTCCAGGTGCAATGTTGTGTAAGGGTGTTTTAAGAGTTATAGAATTATCTGTTGAATTTTGTAATGCAACACTGAAACCAGGTTCAGCACCAATCACTATTGTTTCTTTACCATTTTCTTTAGTTTTATTTATTAATGGTAAAAAATCAGCATTACGTGTCATTAACGCTATAATATCAATATTAGGATTGTATATTAATTCCATAGCTTCCATAGCTAAGTGCACATCAGTATCTCCAGCTACTACTATTGGGGTGAATCCTTGATTCACTATGGCTTCTATTAACTTATCAGAAGCATACTGATTCAATAATACTTTACCAACCCGCATTTTCCCGAGTTCATCTAATATTTCTTTTACTGATTCTAAATCAAGGTTGAATTCTTTCCGGAGCATGTTAGGCCCATCCACTAATAATCCAATGTTTTTAACAGTAGATTCTCTTCTTTTAAGTGGAAAATATTCTTTAAAAGAGATTAATTTTTCATAATTACGCATTTTTTTGTCTCCCTCAAAAATAATATTTATATATATTATGTGGGATGTGAAGTTTTTATTTATATAATATTTATATGTTATATTTATTATTTTGAGTATTTAGATTTATTCTTAATAATTAATATTTTTTTAATGTTTAAATTAGTTTTGCCAAATTTATATCCAAATCAACAAAATTTTTTATATTGATTTATCAAAAAAAACTTTAAAGTATTTTTTAAAAAAATTTTTTTGGAGAATATATAAAATAAATATAGGGATGAGGGGATTTTTATATAATAAATTTTATATAATCCTCCACAAATTAGAATATTAAATTTAAAGTAATGATTTTATTTGCTGACGTAAATCTTTGATTTCATTTCTAAGATTTTTATTATCACTTCTAAGATTGATCATTTTCGCTCTGTTTTGATTGATTTGCGTTTGAATCGTTGTATTATTCCCTGTAGTGTTTAATTGTTTTTTCAGATTTTTATTTTGTGTAAATAAACTAAGCATCTGTTTTCTGTTCTGCTGTATTTGATTTCTTAAACTTTTTATTTGATCTCTTAAAGAATTTATTTCATTTTTAACACCCTGAGACAGTTGCTGTTCTTTTCCCTGGATTTGCTGATTAAGAGTTGAATTTGTAGTTGTAGTGGTGTTATTTGCACTAGCAGCATATATAGGTGTAGTTCCTATTACCATTGCAAAAACCACTAGTAATGTGAGCTTTTTCATCATTTTAGGTATTTCCTCCATTAAATTTTTTTATTTAAATTTAATTGAAATAATGTTATGTAATGTAAGGTGTGCTTTACCTTTAAAAATAGTTTTTCCAGATTTACACCCAAATTAGTACCACATTACTTCCAAGTAATGAAGAGGAGGATAGCTAACGCCAAAAATTCGGTTATATTCAGTACAAATAACGGTAAACCAAGTACTGCAACGCGAAAAGCTTGATGGAATAATAAAAAGCTGCTGAATAATATGTTTTGCAGTAAAAGTAGTGCAGCAAACATTATTAAGCCTAAAGTGAAATTTGACTTTATTTTTTTATAATTCCCCCAATAAACATAGAGTAATAATAATAATAATACAATATTGCCCAAGGATACTAAAGTATCTACGTATAAAAGGGGTTGAAATATATATGAATGCGGAAATAAAGGTGCATTGGATCCATTCCTAACTATTATTCCATTAGATACTGTTGTTCCATTCCTAACTATAAATTCATGTGCTACCATTATAATCCCCTTATATTCTTATTATTATATAAACTAATGATTTATAATATTATTTTTCATGTTTTATTTTATCCAAGAATTCTTTAATTAATCCTTAATACTATTCCAAATTTCTTCAAATACATCTAAATTATTCTCCATATCACTAGAAAGGAAATATAATGTTCCATATTTATCTCCGGAGGATACGATTATATTATTATCCTCCAGTACTTTAATATGATGTCTAACCGTCTTATAATCTAAATTTAACTTTTCAGCAATTTGATTTGCATTATAAGGTCTTTCCTGGAGACATTTAATTATCCTGGCACGATTAACCCCACCTTTAGTACCGGCAATTAAATACCAGAGTAACCTGTTCATTTAATATCTCCTAATACTCCTGTAAACATTAAAACTTCTTTTTTTATATATAATAAATCTTTAAATTAAACTTCTGGAATACGTTGACTAAAAATCTTAAAAAAAAATATTTTATTTAGAAGATTTATAAAATCCGTATTTATAAAGCTATATTTCTATTTTCATAGTATATATCAATTTTAATTCATTTTAATTAGAAGGTTCTTAATTGTAAAATGTACGAAGTTATTTGATATAGATATTATCAAATTTTTTTCAATAATAACTCAAAGAATACTTGATAAGATAAAGAAATAGAAAACAAAGACCCTTAATTGCTGCTTCACCTTAAATAAACTTAGTAATAATTAGAAAGAAATTAAATATTCGATCAATGGATTTTCGTAACATTTTATTTAAATTTGAATTTGCAAATATTTGTATTTAGCTTTTCCAAATTATTTTTTAAAATTTTTTATCATTCTTTTTATTTTAATGATTATAATCTTACAATGTCATAATTGAGATTTTTGGATAATACATTAATTATATTATAAGTCTGAAGAAATTAAGGATATAATAGAGAATTTTTAAATAATGAAAACAAGATTTAGTTCAAAAATCAGGAATTATGTCATTGCTTTGTAAATGAAGGAACTAAATTCATCAACAACAGTACGACTTTTTTGTAGATTATAAATTCAAATTTATAAAACCTATAACTAAAGTAATAGATAATTAAAGATTACTCAATAAATTTAAAATATTATTATGTTTTGGAATTTTGAATCATATATAATTACATTAAGAGGAGACTAATGAAAAAGGAAAACTACAAAATTGCATTATTTGGTTTAGGGCACATAGGGCTTCCTACAGCTTCATTATTTGCAAAGAATGGTTTTAAAGTATTAGGAGTAGATGTAAACTCAGAAAATGTGAATTTAGTAAACTCTGGTATTTCACCGATTATGGAACCTGGTTTAAATGATTTGGTTAATGAAGTGGTAACTGAAAAGCTCTTATCAGCAACTAATGATGGCGTAGATGCAGCTAAGAAATCTGATGTCATGATTGTAGTAGTACCGACCCCGCTGGATCAAAATAACTGTTGTGATTTAGGGGCTGTAATTTCAGCATGTGAAAATATTTCTCAGGGATTGAATAAGGGGGATCTAGTAATAATTGAAAGTACAGTTTCACCCCATACTTGTGAAAGAACAGTGATCCCTATATTAGAGAAAAGTGGACTCAAAGCTTCAACAGATTTTGGATTAGCATACACACCAGAAAGAGCATTGCCCAATAACACTCTATTTGAAATGACTCATAATGCTAGAGTTATTGGGGGAATAGATGAACATAGTTCAAAAAAGGCAGCTCTTATATACGAAAAAATTACTCAAGGGAAAATTATCATTGTTAAAGATATGAACACTGCAGAAATGGTTAAGCTAATGGAAAACACTTATAGGGACACTAACATCGCCTTAGCCAATGAACTGGCCATGATATGTGAAGCACTGGATATAGATGCCATTGAAGCTATAAAAGCTGCTAATTTTCATCCTAGGGTAAATATACACACCCCCGGACCTGGTGTTGGAGGGCACTGCCTTTCAATTGATCCCTATTTCATAGTAGAAATGGCTGAAATGGAGGGAATCCCAGCCCGCCTTATTAAAACAGCTAGAAATGTAAACGAATATATGCCACATCATGTAGCACTAATGGTGGAAAATGCCCTAAAGGAGCTGGGAAAGTCCGTATCAAATGCAAAAATCAGCTTATTAGGTGTTGCCTATAAGGCAAATGTAGCCGATGCCAGGGAAACCCCAGTAGAACCATTAATAAACGATTTAACTTCCCAAGGCGCTGAGGTCATTGCCCATGATCCTTATGTAAATCCTAATATAATTATGTCTAAAGGAGCTAAACCAGTGGAATTGGAAGAAGCACTTAATTGTGACTGCGTGATATTGATGACAGATCATGACCAGTATCGAAAACTAACTCCCGATTTGATAAAGAGTCCGATTTTCATATGCACTCGACCTATTCTCAATCCAAAAGAATTTACAAATAAAGGATTCATCTTCAAATGCGTTGGCAGGCCATGAAAAAAATTTTTTCTGATTTACGGAGTAATATTTATATCTGCCTTTTTTTATCTAGAAAAATCAATTAAATTTTTAATAATAGCAGTTCTTAAATTTAAATCTCAAAGATAGAATAGTATTTAAATTTTTATTAGAATCCATTAAAATTAATACCTATCAAATTTTTTGAACATGATTTGTTATTTCTTTCTTTAGATCTATTTTTTTAATACTTATATTAAATATAATAAGATTACTCTTAAATGTTTCATAATTTAGACAAATATGGCAAATATTTATTATTAATTACCATCTATAATTATCTATATGACCATTTACCCATCGAAAAACTCTATTTCAAATTTTATAAAGATATATTAACGGGTTTTTAAATAATATTAAAAATAATTTAAATAATCAAACATGGAAAAAATTACGATGACTACGGATTTATCAATTATAATAATTAATTATCGTACCTATGAATTCACCAAACAAACCATAGAATCCGTAATCAACAAAAAATATTCCTTCAATTATGAATTAATCATAGTGGATAATGATTCTGGTGATAATAGTCTAAAAAACTTAAAAAAACACTTTCATAATGAAATAGATGAAGGTTTAATCAAATTAATTGCTAACACTGAAAATAAGGGATTTGCATATGCTAACAATTTAGCATTAAAACAAACAAATTCTAAATACCTACTATTACTTAATTCTGACACCATAATTATCAATGATTGTCTTGAAAAATGTTTAAAATTCATGGATACTGATAAGAATATTGGAGCGTTAGGATGTAAAGTAATGTTACCTGACGGATCATTGGATAAAGCCTGCCGCAGAAGTTATCCTAATTTAAAGGTTTCATTCTATCGGATGAGTGGTTTATCACAAATCTTCCCCCAAAATAAACATTTGAATAAATATAACCTCACATACCTAGATGAAAATGGAACATATAATGTTGATTGTTTATCAGGCGCTTTCATGCTCATCAGAAATGAAGTTATTGACCTGGTAGGTCTCTTAGATGAAACATTTTTCATGTACGGTGAAGATATTGACTATTGCTACCGCATTAAAGAAAATGGATTGAAAATAAAGTATTATGGTGAAGCAGAAATAATTCATTACAAAGGCGCTAGCAGTCAAAAACAGAAATCCAAACTATTATACGAATTTTATAATTCAATGCAGATTTTTTATAATAAACATTACCAAGATAAATATCCATGGATCATAACCGTCGTTACATACACTGGAATATGGACTATGTACGGTTTAAAACTGTTCATAAATCAGATCAAACCAACTAAATAATTTTAATCAAAAAAAATTAGTATATATTAAATAGAATAAAGTTAATACTTCACTATAATAATCTTGAATAAAAACGATCATGGGTTGGTGACTTAAACTGATAAGGGAAAATCAAAAATACTTTAACACGATACTAATAGTGATTGACTTAACCATAATCACATTAGCATTAACCTTAGCCTGGATCATCCGTTTTGAAACTACATTATTTGGTATAGGTCACGGTAATTGGGGATTCATCCATTACATGGAACCCCTTATAATCATATTACCACTATATTTAATACTTTACTATAGTTTTGGTTTATATCAACCTCAAAGAACTAGAAGCATTAAATCAGAAGTTACTAACATAATCAAAGCAAATAGTGTAGGATTATTAGTGCTTATAAGTATACTATTCATTTTACATTTAACTGATTATTCAAGATACATGCTAGCTCTGTTCATAACCTTCAGCATAACCTTCGCAATCACTGAAAGATTAACCATTAAACAATCACTAAGATTAATGCGCACTATGGGTTACAATATTAAACATATACTAATAATTGGAGCAGGACCACTCGGGAAAAAATTCGCTAAAAGAATAGAAGAAAACCCATACGTAGGATATAAAATAATCGGATTTTTAGACGACCAAATTGAAATAAATCAAAAAATAGCGGATTCAAAGGTAATAGGAAAAATTAACGATTTAGAAGATTTAATTTTAAAAAATCCAATTGATAATATATTTATAGCATTATCAGCGCAGCAGCATAATATTTTAGATATTATAGATACCTGCGAAAAACATGGTGTGAAAGCGAAAATAATACCAGATTTCTCCACTTACTTCCCTTCAAAAAATTATGAAGATTTAATCAATAATATAGCCTTAATTTTACCATCACAACCTTATCTAAACATGATTGATGACATACCTATTGTAGATGTGAGATACGTACCTTTAGATAACACATTTAAAAAAACACAAAAAAGAATCTTCGATTTTACTTTAGCAACACTAGCCATAATATTCTTATCTCCTATAATGATTTTCACCGCAATCATGGTAAAAATAACATCACCCGGTCCGATTATTTTTAAACAAGAACGTCTAGGGTACAATAAACAAAAATTTATGATGTACAAATTCCGCAGCATGAAAGTATTAGACAAAGAAATTGAAGATACACAATGGACTAATAAAAATGATCCACGCAGAACTAAATTTGGTTCATTCATAAGAAAAACCAGTATTGATGAATTTCCACAGTTTTTCAACGTGTTCAAAGGTGAAATGAGTTTAATAGGACCCAGACCAGAACGCCCCATCTTTGTGGAGAAATTCCGAAAGGAAATTCCACAATACATGATAAAACATTACGTACGCCCTGGAATGAGTGGTTGGGCTCAAGTAAACGGTTGGAGAGGTAATACTTCCATCAAAAAACGGGTGGAATATGATATTTATTACGTGGAAAACTGGACTATGTACCTCGATATAAAAATATTTATCATGACCTTCATTAATGGATTCACTAATAAAAACGCTTATTGAAATATATTTTCTGATAAATAAATCGAATTCACCCTTTTTTAATAATAAATCAGTTTAAATGTATTCCTTATAAGAAACCATTCAATTATAAAATAATTAACTAAATTATTTTTATCATATTTTAACTTCTCTATTTTATCTAAAGAATTAAAACCTTCCTTTAATCCATCAAGATAAAACTTACCCTGACCCCTTTTCAGGAAAAACAGGTATTTAATAAAATAACCCAGAAACAGGAATATAATATTTACTAAAAATTGAGGCCTAGGCATATTTTTATAAGGTACATAAACATTATTCCGAGCGGCCAACTTTATTTTAAATTCATTATATTTATTACCACTTGTTTCACTAACTCGATGATAAACAACCGCATCAGGACAATATATACACTTGTAACCATAAATCCGAGCCCGGTAGCTGATATCAACATCTTCCATATAAGCAAAAAAGTTTTCATCAAAATAACTTATACTATCAAAAACACTTCTCCTATAAAGCGCTGCCCCTGCACAAGCACTAAAAATATCTCTTTTATCCGTATAGAGTTTAGAAGATTTACCATCCCCCACTTTCTTAGTCCAACCCAATAAAGTGTACTCATCTCCCGCATCATCCAATTTACTTCTATCATGATATTGAACCATCTTAGAAGCAACGGCAAAGATGTGATCATCATTCATGATGCATTTTAATAAGTTAGAAATACAATCAGGTTCTAATACTACATCATTGTTTAAAAGAAAAACATATTTCGTAGTTGCTGCCTTTATTCCCTGATTAACCGCAACTGAAAAACCTAAATTATCCCGATTCTCTATCAAAGTAAATTCAGGATAATTCTCCCTAATAAACTTTAAACTTCCATCATCAGACCCATTATCTATAATAATAACCTTAAAAGAACAATTTTGATCACGAAGCGACTCAAAACATTCATTAAGAAAATTCAAACCATTGTAGTTAGGTATGATGATAGATATCATTATCGATTCCAAAAATTTTTTTTTAAACTTTTTCCTTTTATTATAATGATATTTTTTAACTTTTGTATTCATATTTATACCAGTAAATATATTCCCGCAAACCACTTTTAATATCAAATTTCGGATACCAATTTAACAACTGTTTTATTTTAGATAAATCAGCCCACGTATCCTTTGCATCACCCTTTACTTTTTCTGAATAGTTAATTATAGCTTTTTCTCCCGTAATTGTTTCAATCTCTTTAACCAAGTTATTAATGCTAATCGTACTACCACCTCCAACATTAAACACTTCTCCTGTAAAATTCATATTAGCAGACACTATAATAGCATTAACTACATCATCAATATAAGTAAAATCTCTTTTTTGTTCTCCGTTTCCATAAATCAACATCTCATTTCCATTTATGATTGATTTAACAATTTTATAAATCACCATGTCAGGGCGCTGTCTTGGACCATAAACGCTGAAATAACGTAAAGATATAATAGGAAGATTATAATTTTTCCAATATAAGTAACATAAATTTTCGGCATCTAACTTTGTTACACCATATGGAGAAATAGGTTTTAAAATGCTATTTTCATTCATTGGAAGTTTTGAATCCCCATATACTGAAGAAGAAGAAGAATATACGAATTTTTTAATTTTAAAATCTTTATAGAATTCTAATAGTCTTTGAGTTACTTCAACATTATCTTTTACATAAGAGTGGAAATTTTTACCCCATGAATCCCTTACACCAGCTTGAGCAGCTAAATGAAAAACAAAATCTACTTCAGGAAAATTTTTTATTTTTAAGATATCCTTTTCAATAAAATAAAAATTTTTATTTCGAAGAGCATTCCTTATATTCGATTTTTTCATTTCCTTAGAATAGTAAGTAGTTAATGAATCAATTCCTATTACTTGGAACTTATCTTTAAGTAGTTGATCTGTTAAATTACTCCCTATAAAACCTGCACAACCTGTAACCAAAGCTTTCATAATAACTATTCTTCCATTATACCATTTCAATATTATGATTCCAAATTTAATTTAAATAAAAAAGATTAATAATGAAAAGATATACAAAACATCGAATTAACAAAATTTTAATAATTAATTTTCTAGAGTTTAAGATAAAATGAAATATTTATATAAAATTCAATTTACATAATTTCATTCATATAAGAGGTTTTTATGAATAACAACAAAAAAATATTCTCCATAAGCATGGTAAAAAATGAAATGGATGTAATTGAATCTTTCATTCGATATCATATTAATATTTTTGATGGAATGATTATTTTAGATAATGGTAGCACAGATAATACTCTTAAAATTTTAAGTTTTCTTAAAAATGAAGGATTACCTATATATATTTTTGAAGATGATAATAGAGAGTATAATCAAGCAATTAAGATGAATTACTTATTATTAAAGGCTATTAATGAATTCAAAGCAGATATTATTGTCCCGTTAGATGCTGATGAGTTTCTCACATCCTCAAACAGTGGAAATCCTCGGAAAATGTTGGAAGAAATGAAACCTTCCACGTTCTATATGGTTAAATGGAAAACATATATCCCTGATTTCGATAAAAATAAAAATGAAAAATTTATACCCGCCAAAATAACTTTTGCTAGAGAGAATAAGTTAGATAAACATTACAAAGTCATCATCCCCCAGGAGCTTGTAAAAAATTATGATGCTAAACTGATTAAGGGAAATCATGATATAATTTATGATAAAAAGTATAAAGAATTGATAAAAAAGTTTTTTATTACCGAATTGAATTTAGCACATTTTCCTGTACGTTCCAAAGAGCAATTCATATCTAAAATTTCATTATCATGGTTAAATTCGTTATGTGATATTAATAGGGCAGAAAACCAAAGTTGGCATTTAAAAAAAATGTTTAATAATTTAAAAAAGAATAAAAAAATCGAAAATAAGGATGTGATAAATTATGCTAAGACATACGCTTTAAAAACCGAAGAAAAAGGAATTACAGTAGAAAATGACCCTATTAATTTATCATTTTGTAAAAATATTGAAATAAAATATACTATTGATAAAATAAACCCTATGATAAATTTATTAGAGGCTTATGAATGGTTGTCTTTGAGTAACCTAAATTTAAAGAAAGAAAAACTGAAAGAAGAAAAACAGTATACGGACTTAAAAGAAAAAAAAATAGAAACAGAAAGACAACTCCGAAGAAAAATAGAAGAATATGAAAATAGCACTTCTTGGATTATTACTTCACCCCTACGCAAATGTAGTAGTACTTTCAAAAAATATTATAAAACTTTAACTGAGAAAATTAATGAAAAATAAATTATTTTATTATTAATTACAAAGAATTTGATCTTAATCCATTTATTTTTTTAATAATCACTTAATTTACTGATAGAATATAATCCCACGCTAACTATGAATAATACTACGGTTAAAATAACTGCCAACAATACTTCATGAAAAACAGCATCCCATCCCCCCCCGAATGTTAGTATTGTTTGAAGAGCATCAAAAACATGAGTCCAAGGCAATAAATCAAATATTTGAAAATGAAGACTTCCAATCTTAAAAACATTTTGAGGTAACTGTAATACTGCCAAGACAGTGATTGGAATGATAAAGATTATCCCCAAACTAAATGCCTGTCTAACATTCCTTGTTAAAGCCGCTATAATAAATCCTAGAGATATTGAAGCGATACCCCCCACAATTCCAACTAATAAAACTAGAAGAATAGAACTTATACCACCCTGCCAGTGCAAACCAATAGCCATAGCCGCCGCCAAAAGGAGTAATACTTGAATCACCACCACCAAAGTCCAAGGGATAACACCACCAAATAGTAAGTCAAATACTCGTATTCCTGATAATTTAAGTCTAGCCAATGAACCTCCTTCTTCTTCCCTAGTAAAACCTATAGCCACCATAATAGCAAGAAGGAGCATAGAAAATATTATTATACCCGGAGTTATAAAATAAGAGGTGGTAAAGTTTTGGGCACTGCCCGATGACTCCACTAAACTATTCACATAATCATTCGGCTCTGCAATGGAATTACCCAAAGTATCTGTCTGAGTCTGAGTCACTACTTGATCCTGGTAAGCATTAATTACTCCTGTTAAAATACTTTGTGTGATTCCAAAATCATCATATTGAGTATTACCTCGAATTGTAAGTGTGGATGTAGCATTTGGTGTGGTAGCAGAAGAACTTGGATCTGTAATGGATTTAGCAGTGTTTTCAGTCATAGCAACCATAGCATCTGAAAAGTTTTCAGGTATAATCAACTCTGCATCTATTTTTCCTTCATCCAAAAGCTGATTAGCACTACTTTCATTAGTCGTGGTGACGTTAAACAAGTGTACATTACTATCTTGATATTTAACATTCTTTAAATTCTGTGTAAGAGTGTTTCCATAATTTACGTTACTTCCGTTAGTTAAGATTGATCCTTGATCATAATTTATAATTGCGAGATCATGTGGATGAAAACCCTGCAACCCTGCCCCCACAAATAATCCAATTACTATCAATAAAATAATAGGGAAAATCAAAATAAAGGTTAATCCTTTTTTATCTCGCATTATCTCTTTTAAATCTTTCACAGCAATACTTAAAAACCTCATTTTGATTCCTCTAAACTAATTCCCGTCAATTCAGTAAATACATCCCCTAAAGTACTCTGATGAACGGAAAAATCTTTTACATGAACATTACTAATTTTTATATTTTCCATTAGTCGGGAAACTTTACTCTTAGCTTCGAACAATCTCAAATGAATATCTCCATTTACTTCATCCACCCATAGAATATCATCAAGTTTTTTCAAATTTTTAATGACTTCTGTATTTTTCTTTTTGTTAGATAATCTTATCTCCACCAAATCTCCCTTATCATTCTCTTTTTTGAGATTGAATGGAGTATCAAGCATAAGGATCTGACCATTATCAACAATAGCTACACGGTCTGATAAATCAGCCTCATAAATATCATGAGTGATTAAAATAACTGTTTTACCGTCCAGGTCACGCAAAGATTGTATATAATTCAAAATAATGATGCCAGACTGCGGATCCAAACCAATGGATGGTTCATCAATTACTATAATTTCTGGTTCATGGACCAGAGTTAATGCTAGATTCAAACGACGTTTCATACCATTAGAAAGTTTAGAAGCAACAGTATCAGCTTCATCAATAAGGAAAAGATCGTATAAAAGTCGTTCCACCCTCGGTTTTAGAAGATTTTTGGACACTTTATACATTTTTCCCATAAGATTAATATTCTCTCTACAAGTGAGGTTATCCCAAAGACCCAATTCCTTAGGACAGACCCCAATATGTCTATCATTAAATTTTTTAATTTCTTTATCATTAATTAAAATTCGACCATTATTAGATTTTAGAAATCCATTTATTGGGTTTTCTGAATTAATTTTATCTGTGCCACTAACTCCAAGCAAACCTAAAATTTCACCTTTTTTTACCTGTAAATCCTGACTATTGGTTATTCCTGGCTTATTGAAATCCGATTTTGCGTTTTTCTTATCAGATTTTGTACTCTTCTCATATGCGTCACATACTTCCTCAGCAGTGCCTTGCATAATTAATCTACCTTTCTCGAGCCATATTGCTTTATTACACAAATCTCTGATTTTTTTTGTAGCATGAGATACCAATAGAACAGTTACATCTTTTTCAAGGAATGATTTCAATCTATTTTCGCTTTTTTCTTGGAATCTAACATCTCCCACAGCTAAAACTTCATCTAGTATTAGTATTTCGGGTTCTACAACAGTAGCAATGGAAAAACCCAAACGCATCATCATACCTGTGGAATAATTCTTGAGTGGAACGTCTATAAAATCACCTATTTCTGAAAATTCGACGATTTCATCATATTTACTCTCCAAGAAACTTTTAGAATAACCTAATAATGCACCATTTAAAAAAATATTCTCTCTACCAGTGTAATTTGGGTCAAATCCACCTCCAAGTTCTAATAAAGGACTTATTCTGCCTTTCGTTTCAAGAAGACCTTCAGTGGGTTTCATAACTCCTGAGATTAGTTTAAGTAATGTGCTTTTTCCAGCTCCGTTTAAACCAACTATTCCGACTTTATCTCCTTTCTGCACTTCGAAAGACACGTTTTTAAGAGCCCAAAATTCCTGATAGAATAATTCCATATCACGCTTTAATAATCTAATTACATATTCTTTAAGGTTGTCAACCTTCTCTTGACTTAAATTAAATTCCATGCCTAAATTTTCAGCTTTGATGACTATTTGATTATTATGTGATTTAGAAGAAATTTTCAGTACCTCCCAATACTAATGGATTAAATAGTTTTACGGTAAATAAAACTACTAAATAAAATTTACAGAATATTTTTTTTTTAAAAATTAATTTATGTAACTTTCCTAAATTAAATATAAATTTTTTTTATAGTAGATCAAATTACTTTTTTGTAATTCATGTTTAAATATATAATATGAATTTATCCTGGTATTTATAAAATATTAAAATTCCAATAATTAGAGTGACAATTGAAACAACAGTGGCGAAAATCAACTGAAATGGATTGAAAAGTGTTCCATATAAAAAACAATCTCTGAGTAAGGTTATAAGAACGTATATTGGATTATATAATATTAAAAATTGGTATTTTTCAGGCACTATTTGGATAGGAAACATAATTGCGCTACCATACAGTATAAGAATGAGTATTACACTATATAAATGCTCTATATCTCTGAAAAATACTGTTAAAGTGGCCAATATAAGACCAATACCTATGATGAATATAGAAAATAATATAATTGGAACAACACCGAGTAATATATATAAAGTGAAAGGAGCATGTGTAGCAAACATGACGAGAAAAAGGACAACAAATGAAAGCAAAAAGGTAATTAAACCAGAAATTGTCACACCTATGATATACATATATTTAGGAACATAAATTTTTTTTATTATAGGAGCATTTTTATAAATTGCCGACATAGCAGCTGAAGTACCCTGAGCAAAGAATGTATACGGTAATCTTCCTGTTAAAATATAGACTGGATAATTTTGTATGTTAGATTTAAACAAAGTTGAAAATATGACAGTTAATACTATCATGAATAATAATGGTTCTAAAAAACTCCAAAATAGTCCAAGTATAGATCTTCTATATTTGATCTTTATATCTCTTTTCACTAGCTCGACAAGTAGATTTCGATATTTAGTGAAATTAACTAAAAATCTATGATTAATAATATTTTCAATTATCATTTTACTCCAATAACAAAATTTTTGGATAATTAGTATAAAGAAATTTTAATTCAAGTCATGATAAGTTAAAAAATTTCAATTTTAATTTAAACAAAAATTTGATAAATTTTTAAACCATAATTTATATTAATCTTTTATTATATTAGTTCCCACCATCTAAAATAACCTTATTATTAATTCATCTTATATTTAAAATAAAAATCAGGACTTTAATTTCTTTCCACTCGTTTACAATGATATAATAGCGTGAAACAAATAAAAATTATAAAATGATGTAATAAAATTTAATTTGAGATACTAAAATAATTCTTTCATATTTCTAAAAAAAACCGTTTCAAACTCTTTATTTCCAAATTAATATCGGCTTATATCATTAAATCAATTCTTTATAAATAAAAGACTACAACAGTAATATTTCTTTGAAATAGGAGTAATCCATCTTTTAGATTGTTAAATGATGAGTCTATTACATATTAAAATAAATTGTTTCATTTTTTATTTATTTAAATATAATGCCCTAATATTATCATTAACCTAATATACAAAGCAATAAATAAATATAATTTAACATTAAAATATTACAAGTTTGTTCAAATTTTAATGATTACGTTCACAATTTACAGAAATTACTTTAATAGATTTAATTTTCTTAAATGGGCTTATTAGGGGCAAAATAAGATGATTAAATTTGAATATGATAAACATTTAATGATTGTTACACTGATTTTAATCATTCTAGCGCTTATTTTCACTTATGGTGTTGGAAATGCTTCAGCAGCAGATAGTGGCACAATATACGTTAACGCTACCTCAGGAAACGACGATTGGAATGGTCAATCAACAACATATCAACCCCGTACAAATAATGGTCCGAAATTAACAATACAAAACGCCACAGGAACAATATCAGCTAATGGAACTATAGAGATAGCAAATGGAATATACGCCGGAGTTAAGAACAACAACATCACTATTAACAAAAACATGACCATACAAGGTCAAAGCCAATCTGGTACCATAATAAACGGAAGTGGTATCAACTGGATATTCAAGATACCCCGAGGAATGGCTGTTAAAATCATAAATATAACACTAATCAACGGAAACACAGTGAAAGGTAGTGCTATCGAAAATGATGGTACTTTGACTGTAATCAACTGTACATTCTCCAATAACACCGCATATAATGGCGATGGTGGTGCAATCTACAATGATGGTACTTTAACTGATATTAACAACATCTTCAACTACAACACTGCAAATTATGGTGGAGCCATCTACAATGGAGGCTATTTAACTTTAAATAAAGTAACTTTAGCATCAAATGCAGTAACAAGTATTACTAGTTGTGGTGGGGCTGTTTACAATATTGGAAACGTGGATTTCAATTGTTGTACACTCACCTCTAACTCAGCATCATCATTTCGTGGAGGGGCTATTTATTCCTCTGCGGGTACATTAACTTTGTATAATTCTTCTTTTGTCATAAATATTGCACAACGGGGAGGTGGACTCTGCATATATGGTGGGTTTGTGAATATGACATATTGTACTTTTACAGACAATGTGGCTTTTGGAGATTATGGTGGGGCTATTTTTGGAGATAGTAGCGTTTCTGACAGTGCAATACCTATTTCTGTAGTTGGTTGTACTTTCAAGGGAAATAATGCACCTGATGGTGGTGCAATAATGATTACAGGAGTACAACTCACTGTAGATTCTACTTCTTTCCAATCAAACTATGTATTAGGTAATTTCCCATTAGGATATGGAGGAGCTATACATGCCTGGAACTGTATAGTCACTATCCAGAATTATACTACATTTACAGATAATGCTGCTACTAGTGGGGGCGGTGCTTTCTGTAACGATAGTGGAAACATTGGTTCCATAAGTGGTGGATCATTTACAGATAACACAGCTCAGGGAAACAACCCACTTGCTTATGGAAATGGTGGCGCAATCTTTACTTTATATGGATCACATTCAGCTACGTTAACTGTGAACAACACTTATCTTAGTATAAATGGTACCACATTTAGTGGCAATACAGCACTTAATGGAGATATAGGTGGAGGTGCCATTAGGCAGATGAGTGGTACTTTAACTTTAACTAATTGTGAGTTTGATAATAATGAGGCAACTAATGGTGGAGCCATCTACAATGAAAATGGTAGTCTGACTGAAACTTATAGCACATTCAAGAATAACAGTGCAACTGATCATGGTGGTGCTATATATAATAGTCCTAATGCTACTTCGATTGTTGACTTCGGCCAAATCATTGGAAATACTGCAAAGTCTGGCAGCTCCATCTACAATTTGAATGGAACAGTAGATGCTATACTCAATTGGTGGGGTTCAAATAATAGTCCAATAGAAAATGTGTTTGGTAATGTAACTTTAGCCCCTTGGTATGTTAAAATAGTAAGTTCTGTAAATCCTGCAAACAATGCTGTAAACGTGCACACAAATAATATTATAGTAACTTTCAGTGAACCAATTAAATCTGGAAATATGTGGATTGAACTTGAAAGTAGCAGTGGGACATTAATTCCAATTACAACATCTATTAATGGTACTGTTTTAACAATAACATTAAATAAGTTATTGAATAATGACACCAGATATGCTTTAACCTTACATACTGATAGTTTAACAGACTTAGCGGGTAATCCATTAGCACTTTGGGGTAGTAGTTTTAGCGTGGGCCCATCACCTAAAATAACGAGTACCAACCCGTTAAACGACGCGTTAAACGTGGTCACTAATAAAATGATTATTATCACTTTTAACGAACCAATTAAAGCCGGGAATATGTGGATTGAGCTTAAAAACAGCGCAAAAGCAGGAATACCATTTACTGAAAACATCTATGGCAACACTATAACTATAACACCTTCAACTCTCTTAAGTAAAGGAGTTAAGTATATTGTAACTATCCATACCGGTAGTGTAACTGATTTAGCTGGTAATCCAGTATCACTTTTCAGCATCATCTTCACCACCACAAAATAGAAAATTTAGCTAGAATTAAAGGGAAAATAATAAAAATTAAATAGTTATTTATTTCCCGTTATGAAAGTTTTTGTTTTTTTTCCCAAGTATTATTATGTGATAAGGTAATACTACTTCAATTGAGATTATTTCTATCTCGAAATAGTTAAATACTTCTACTGCTACTTTAGTATTAAAAACATGTTGGTGTAAAGATCTATTTTCATTATTATGCGATGATACTTTTTTTAAATGAGTTTAAATTACGTGCAGGACGATTAAACTCTAATCATGCAATTTTAATATTTCAGGTAAATGAGATAAATAATCTTCATCTATATCATTTTCAAAATCTTCAATCAAGTGTTTAATAGTTGTTACAGAACGTTTATGATCAAAAGTACTCTTTCTGAGGTAATACAAACAGAAGAATCCCATTATTTTTTAAACTCTTAAACATTCTGATATGGCCTTAAAAGGATTTGCTATATGTTCTAGTACGTGGGATGCTAAAATAAATCATAAAGAATTTAATTTTATTACACTTAAATTCACAGCATCGCAGATAAATTGATGTCTTTTTCTACCACCATACTCATAATATTCTCCTTCTTTAATTTTACCTTGCCAAATAGTTTTTCACTAAAATTGCATCCATCTATATTCTCAACTACTGGATAAATGGGTATAATGCTATTTTTTTCAAAATTTTACTTAGTCCTCCTATCTCTAAACCGTTTTTTCCCTTTAAATTCTGACAATATGAACTAGCATAATGCTTATATTTTTTTATCCACTAATTCTTCTACAGTTTTGTACCATAATTCAGTTCGATGTTTTAATAAATATTTTTCTATTAAATTATTTCTTGCATTACTTTTAATATTACTGCAGAGTTCACTATCAGTTATTAACTTATAAATTTGTTCTTCCCATTCCTTTGTGTTATTATTTTTTACTAATAAACCATTATATCCATTTTTTATAATTTCATTATAAGATCCAATATCACTATATACTCCAGCCAAATCTAACCCCGTGTATTCCAAATACTTAATTTCACTTTTACCTCTGTTTATATTAGTATCAGCTAGTGGAGCAACAGCTATATTCCAATTTGCTGTAACTTTTTTAAGCCATTGAACAAATTTACGATACTCTTCATTGTCTGAAGGAATTTCAATTTGTTTTATCCAACCCGTATTTCTCATCCCACCAATAACTTCAAAATTAAACTTTAAATTGTTTTCAGCTAATTTTTTCTGTAAGTTTTTGATGGCATTTTTAATAATAATTAAATCCCTTTCATGTGTAAATGACCCCATATATCCAACTATAATAGTATCATTTTCTATCGGGAAAGAATTTACTTTAGTGCACCAAAGTCTTTCATCTAAAGCATTTGATATGCATATCACATTATTAGCAATACCTTCAAATTTTGATTTTAAGAGATCTGTACTAACAGTTACTAAATCAGCGTTTTCAATAAGATATTTGATAATCGTACTTTTAGACAAATACTTTTTGTATTCTGGATGTGTTTTATCAATATTTAATAAATCATCATCTATTTCGTAGATAAGTTTAATATCATGCTCTTTACATCTTTTAACTAAAAGATTTGCAAAAGATTCATCTAAAACGTCTCTTTGTACTATGACACAATCATAGATCCTTTCAATTAAAAAGGAATCTTTGTTTACTGTGTCCAAGTCATCTTCATCAATAATATAAGGCACTATCTTTCCATATAATGATGGATGATAAAATGGTAATAATAATCTTATATTAGCTGTTGGGGGGTGATCTCCATTTCTTCCTTTAATAATGATAGCTACCCTATAAATATTTTCGATCTTAGAATATTCAGTTATAAGTAAATTCTGCCAATATATGAATTCATATTCATAAGCCATCTCTTTTGTACTTGTAAAGTGAATTTTATTAATTTGCTCTTTTATTAACTTGTACTCCTCTGGAGAATTTACTATCCTCATGATTTCTTTATAAGATTCTGAAGGGGAATTATGATTTAAAATCCATCCACCATTATTTTTACACAGCCTCTCCTCTAAAACACCGATTTTAGAAGTTAAAACAGGAATTCCACATGACCATGCTTCCGATAAGGTATGACAGTAAGTTTCGGGCCAAATAGAAAAAATTCCTATAAATGAAGGTTTAATATCATTTACCATTCCACAAAAACTGTTTCTTTCATATTTACCATGATAAATACCATAATCACTTAAATAAGACACAATTGAACCCATAAAATGAAATTCTAATCTGTTACGCTTATCCTGTTTTTTCAGCTGTTTAATGAATTCCGCGCCTTTATGATTATCAATATTTCCAGGAATCAATATTTTAACGGGTTTATCGGTGGAAGGAAATTCAAATTTTGAATTCAATTCTTTATTTAAATCCCTACCATGCTCAATCACTTTAAAGGTTTTCTCTGCTAATTGAGGATAAATCGAAATGTAAATCTGTTTTGCAACTTCTGAAGTTGTGATAAATGTTGAACATTTATCAAAAATATTTGATATCTCACTTCTCCATTCATCAATGAATGTTTTTAACACAGGTAAATCATTTAATAGTTCACTTGGTATTTTACACTGATTTTTCCCTTCCGTACATTTACCAGCGCAATACTTATTATTTTCATCAATCAGATGAAATGATGGACAAATAAAATAAAAATCATGGAAAGATAAAATTATAGGTATGCCTAATTTATGTGCTATGTCAGGTAAATCAAATGTATGTTTAAACAAATGTCTAATATGTACAATATCGATTTTTAATCCTATTAATACATTAAAATACACATCTCTAAATTCATTATTATAAAATTTTTTAGAAGACCATTTTGATTTAATATTCCAAGAATTAATTTTTTCGAGTCCATTCTTTGTCTGTTTCCACAATAATAACTGCTTAGTTGTTGAAGTTAATATGAAACATTCAAAAGTCTTTCGGATATTTTGCATGAGATCCTTATTAGTTTTAAAAGTTCCACCTTCACCTTGATGTAAAACATATAAAATCCGTTTTTTGTTAATGTAATTAATCCGGTCAAAATTTATATCATCCATCTCAGATCTAATATTATCCTGAATATTCTTAAGTTTAACAGACGACGTAAATTCATGAACTTTTTTTGTATATGATGGATATTTTTTGTCAAGAATTGCCCTGTGCTGTTTAATTAATTCTTTTTTTTTATCAGAAAATGATGCACTCCTTTTATGATATATATACGTGGAATCATCTATAATATTTTTCCAGGATCTGTCAATAGCCCTCATGCAAAAATCGTTTTCTTCACCATATCCTCTACCAAAAGCTGTCTCATCAAAAAATCCTACATCATTTATAATACTTCTTTTAATGAAAAGACAAAATCCATTTCCAGTAGGAACTTCCATATTTACATTATCAGATACTGTTTCAACTAAAGAAGCCATACCATCTCGGCTTAAAAATATTGGTATTTCATTTTCTTTTCCAATTTCAGGAACAGAAAAAGCTCCTGCAGCATTGGAAAGTGGAGTTACCGTGCCAATGCTTCTATCAGAATAAGCGGCTACTGTCAATTTTTGTAGCCATCTAGGTGTAACAACGGTGTCACTGTTTAATAAAACCACATCACCGTCAGAATTATGAATTCCCATGTTAATATTTTTAACAAATCCTTTATTTTCCTTATTCTTAATAACTTTTATATGTGGTAAGTTCTCCAGCTCATCCAATAAGGTTCCAATTCTTTTATCTGAACTACTATCATCTATTAATATTAGTTCATAAGGGAGTTTAGTATTTTTAAGAATACTGTTTATGCAATCTTTAACATCCTCATAAGCATTGTAAATTGGGATAATAATAGATATTTTTTTATTAAAGTTAAAAGCAGCTAGAATGCTATTAATTTGATGATTAGAAAGTGGATGATATATTAAATTTGATTTACTGGGGAGATCTCTTTTATAACCTTGAAATATTTCATTAGGTTTTCTTCCTTCCTTCATCCCATATAAGCTGTAATGTACAAGTGGGTTTAAATTTGAATTTTTTACATCATTAGAATTATTTAAATAATAATTTCCATCAAATGTAGAACTCGGATTCCGACCTTCTTTATAACCATGATATAAGTAATGAATAAAAGGATCCGCACCAGAAAGCCTAACATCATCACTGTATTTTAAATAATAACCAATATCAAATAAATGATTTTTTTTAATTGCTCGATAACCTTTTACATTAGTTAATGCAGTTTTAATGCCTTTATTTTTCCGGCTTAAAATAATGTATAAAGTAGGGAATTTTGAAATTAATTTTTGAGTTATTGATCTATCTTTATTATTTAAATAATCCATTTCATAAATTCGAGTTGAGAGATTATCAATTTGAGAGTTTAATTCATTTATTTGCTTTTCATTACCCATCAATTCTTGGATTACTAAATTTTTTTCAGAAATTAATTCATTTGACGATTTTAACTCAAATTCTGTCTGATATAATCTTTTTTCAAGTAATTTAGTTTTACTTACCGATTCTGAATATTCAATATAAAGTCTTACTCTTTCTTCTTCAAGAATACCCAATAAATTAGCACTTCTTATAACCTTTTTTACAATATTTTCTATTTCATCATTCTTAGGATATAAAATTCCTAATCCAAAAAAAGCATTAATTAGATCAAAAGAGAATTCTGAAGTGGATTTATCAATAAAATCTTCAACAGCTGTCAACACACCATTCCTTGGATTGTTAACATAAACTGAATTATTAAGACTAAGATTTAATCCTCCATTTTCTTTCAAATGGGCAAGTTGTGGATGCAATCCCAATTTTTTGTAAGGTTGCCTATAATCATCAGGTATATTCTGTGGATTGTAATAGACGTCTCTTCTATCATAAGGCCATCCCAAATCATGTAAGAATATAATAGGAAACTTTTTGGTTTTGAAGTTCTTTTCAATTATTTTTAATTCATTATAAACCGTGTACCAGTTATGGTCCCCATCTATTAAAATTACATCATAATTTTTTAATAATGGCAATCTGCTTAAGCTTAATTCTTTGTAAATTTCAAATTTATCACCATATTCAGATTTAAACTCATTAACATCAAATTTAGGTTGTGGATCTATAGCCGTCATATGGGCATCGTTATCCAAGCAATAATCTAGAATATTTCTAGTGTTCACACCTGTATCTGAACCTATTTCAACAATGTAATTTACTTTAAGTTTTTCTATGATGGGACGTATAATTGTATGCCAAAATCTATTCATGTATATTTACTCCTAATAAATCGGGATTTATCCCTAAAATGCGATCTACACGTTTTGGATATGAATGATTGTTTTATATCAAACAGTAGACGATTTTATGAAAAACTCAGGAATATCGAATTAATTAATAAATTTTCTAATTTCTTTATTTGCAGTGTATCATCAGTAAGTGCTAAATATTTTTTTATTTTCGGTTGAATAGAGGTATAAACTAACTTTATCCTGTTTGAATCTGTTTTGAACTTTTAAATTTTGTATTTGAGGTTTCCGTCATTTTAAACAGGTTAAGATAAAAGTTTTTGTGAAACTAATTCATTCATAATAAATTATATTTCAGGTAAATGATTTGTAGTTATTACATGAATTAGTTTGTTTTTTTTTTAGTTATTCATTTATAACCAATCAAAATTTGAAGTGAAATAATATCTCATTAATTTTATATTTTTAATAATAATCTAATACAGATTTATTTAACTTCATTAAATATATATGTTCAAAAAAAGATTAGTAAAATTGCCTCAAAGAAGATAATATGAAAGATATTTCTGTAATCATTCTGCATTTAACTCTAATAAAACTATAAAAAAGTTATTTCAGTTTTTAATGATTTTTACAAGGATAATATTTTAAAACTTAAAAAAGATAATGAGTCCATCTAAACTAAGAAATATTGATGTTAAATCAGTAAATGGGTAAAAATATTACGTTTTTAGAAGATGGCGATAAAATTAATTTGTTAATTAGTTAAAAATACGGTAATATATATAATCTTGACTATATAACGGTTATATTAAAATAGTTAAAGATAATCGTATGAGAAGATTGAGTTAAACTTGAATGTAAAAACACAATCAACTGGATGTGATAAAGATATAATAATATCTGATACATTCCAATGTTTTATATAAAGTTTTAATCGAAATAAAATCTTTTTAAAAAAACCAATTAACATAGATTTTTAAAGATCTAATAAATTATAAAAGCATCTAAAAATGGAGATATGATATTTATGATTAAAGATTTTATTAAAAACCAGATAAGAAAGACAGGTATGGTAAGGGCTTTGGAGATGGATAATGAAAAACTAAAAATTCAAATTAACAATTTAGAAAAAATTAACAATTTAGAGAAAGAAAAGCTCAAAGCTGCAGAAGATAAACTAAGAATAGTCGGAGTTAAAGATCAATTAAGAGAAAAATACAAATATTTGAATCCTCATAAATTGGATTTAATCGATCTTGCATTTCAAAAGATTATTCCTAATGCTGATTCATTTGCTGATTTGGGTGGAACATGGAGAGTGAATGGTGGATATACATTTTATACCATTGATAAATATAATATTAAATCTGCATTTTTAGTTGATACAAACATTAATGATCCATTACTAAGTAAAGTTAATGAATATGGAAATGTAACCTTAATAAATGATAATTTTGGTGAAAATATTGCTATAGATCAATTAGGAGAGTTAGATGCAATTTTTTTATTCGACGTGCTTCTCCATCAAGTCAAACCAGATTGGGATGAGATATTAAAGAGATATTCAACAATATGCAATTGTATGGTTATATTTAATCCAGAATTTACTAATTCTGACAATACTGTAAGACTTTTCGATCTTGGGCATGATGAATACTTAGAAAATACACCTTATGATAAGGATCATCCTACATACAAATCCTTGTTAGAAAATATGAATGAGATTACAAATTACGATTCTGAACGAATGTTGAGAGATAGTCATGAGTTATGGCAATGGGGAATAGTAGATAAAGATTTATATACTAAGATGAAGGATTTAGGGTTTAGTTTACAGTTCTACCAAAACTTAGGGAATTTTCCTGATCTAAAGAATTTTGAAAATCACGCCTTTATTTTCAAAAAAGATTAATATAATCTGTTATATGTTTCTTTCTTTAAATGTTCTAGATGATATACAGAATATACTAAAATTGTATTAAATTAATGATAAAAGATGAAATAAATAAATTTTAAACTAACAGGAAACCAACTATTTTTGGAAACAACTTCAAAATCAATGTTTAAATGTTTCGTAAATTCAAATTGAAATTCCTTTTGTACTACCTTTAATTTACTTTTTAATTAATTAATTCTTCCTAATTTGTTCCATAACGTGGCAAATCTTTATATGTAAGAGAAATATTTATCGAACTTTAATTTTTCAGCATCATTTAACAATTTTATTGAATATTCATTTAGATATAAGATTGGATATGCTTCGACTAAATATCCCATAATGGAGTTTTATAACCAAGTTTAGCCTTTAATTCATCATCCCATTGATTTTTATATAACATCATATAGAAATGGGAGTTTTCATCTGAAATTTCACGCAGAATTTCTGTAGATTTTTGTAATTTATGATAAACAATTGCATCAGACACATAGTAAATTTTTAAATTCATTAAATGACGTATATAATCACAGAAGATACGATCAGAACGATAATGACGCCCTAATTCCGGGTCAAGCCCTACAGAACTGTTTAACACTTCACGTTTAATGTAAACACAAAAGAAAGGAGCGAAGTTAAGCTCTAAAACATTGCCTGAATGGAATAGGGGTACATTAGTTATATTCGAATGCCAAATCGATAAATTAACGTCGCATTCATATTTAGGATCTGCATAAGGAACATGTGTATTAATAGAATTTGTCCCACCCGGCAAAACCTGCTGTGGAACTATCAAACCACAGTTAGGAAGTTCATAAGCTGCTTTTTGCATAGTTTCAATGGAACCCGGAGTTAGGATAGCATCGTTATTCATTATTATAATATCGTTATTAGACTCAGAAATGGCAATACCTTGGTTTACCGCATAAGTAAAGCCATAATTAATGTCGTTTTGGATAAATTTAATTTTATTCTCATCTTTTAACCGTCTTAGATATTCCACTGTCTGTTGATTTGAAGCATTATCTACTACGATAATTTCTAAACATTCATTAAATTGTAATGCTAGAATCGAATCTATACACTCTCGAATATCATCAAATGATTCATAACTCGGGATAATAATGCTTATTTTATAAGTTATATTATTAGATGACTTTAAAGCAGAATTATAATTCCGTTGCATGCTTTCCTTATGTTTTTCCCGAACTGTAGCAAGATCATGATCAAAACTTTTATCTTTAGTAATTGTGTTATCTGTCTGGTTATAGTAATGATGTGAAAGTAAAACAGGGACAGAATACATTTCTACTGATTCTGATATCCGTATAATCCAATCCCAATCCTCATAATTATTTAAACTTTCATCAAACCCTCCAATACGCTTATAAATATGATTTTTATGGCAAAATGCATTTAGGTCTATGTAATTTCTATTAATTAGAAGAGATCTGTTGAAACTACCAAAACGAACAGCACAAGGATGCTTACAATCACCTTTAAATAATAATTGACCACTATAAAGAGCCTCAGCATCTGGCAACTCCGAGAAAGCTCCAACCATAGTTGATACATAACGAGAATCCCAAATATTGTCAGAATCCAGATACATTATATACTTTCCGCTTGCAGATTCAAGTGCAATATTCCGTGTTCTGGATACACCTTGATAACTTTCATTATCCAATAATACGATGCGATCATCATTTAATTTAGATAATAATTCCTTTGAACCATCTTCACTACCATCATCTACAATGATCAGCTCAATATTACGATAAGTTTGCCCCAATACTGAATCTACAGCAAATTTAACTACATCAACATTATTATAAACAGGCATGATTATTGAAACCAACGTAGTATTCTCTACTTCACTAGCAAGGCCCATTAAATATTTAGCAATGTTTTCCATGATAGCGAAACATCTTTTATCTTCTTCCTGAAAAGGAATTTCCAACAATGGCGACACAAGTGATTCCTCAAGAAAACCGGTTAAATCTTTAAAATGACGATTAGCTATCAATTTATCATTGAGGTTTTTTTTCTCGTTACTAACCTCCTGGACCTTGTCTTTCAGGGCTTTAATATGATCATTTAGGTTTTCATTGTCGGTGTTAAGTTTCTGCACCTGTTTTTCCAGATTGTTCTTTTCTATTTCCAAAGCCCGGTAAGTGCCTGTTTTCCTGATTTGCTTTTTAATATGATTCTTGAACATATTACCCCTAATTGAATTATTTATCTTTAAAATGGGATTTATAACCTACGGTATTACCTTCCATTTAATGAAGGATGAAATAAATGTTTTATAATCTTGTATAAGCTGTAGAGTGGAATCAGCATTAATCCGTGACGAAAATAGCAAACTTTTTAAATTTTTTCATTACTATTTGATAGATTTTTTTGAGAGTCAATAAGGCTTAATTGGAATACTTCAGAACTTAAAATTCCTTTTTCAATTAGTTCAACACTATGTAATTTTTGCACTTTTAAACGATTCTCCTCTAAATCAGCATTTATAGAAATATTATTCAATTCAATGCTGATAAAATATTTTGCCAATACTTCATCTACAAAGAATGGCTCATTTAACTTAGTGTATCTTAAAATCAGATCCCAATCAACAAGACGATTCAAGGACTCATTGAATCCTCCCAACTTATCATAAAGAAATTTTTTGTGTACAAATATATTGATATCAATAAAATTACCCCTCAGAATCAAAGTTCTATCATATCTGGTCTCTCTAACATATTTGTTATTCCTATAGTCATCATTCACTTCTTCTGCTGAATATGCAGTATTAACATTGTTATTAAACAATGCAGAAACCATCTTTTCAAGGTAAGTTTCAAACCAATAATTATCAGAATCTAAATATGCAATTACGTTACCTTTTGCTTCACTTAATCCTTTATTCCTTGCTTTACTTACTCCGCCGTTTTTTTGTTTAAAATATTTTATTTTACCATATTTTAGATAATTTCTATATTTTTTTTTGATTAAATCTTCAGTGCCATCAGTACTTCCATCATCTACTATTATAAGCTCGTATTCACTATAAGTTTGATTTATTACAGAATTTACCGCTTTTTCAATTATATTCTTTCTATTATAAGTTGGCATTATTATTGAAACAGTAATTTTTTGGGTTTTTCTGTCTTCCTTCATCCCATATAAGCAATAATGTACAAGTGGATTTAAATTAGAATTTATTACATCATCGTATGATTGTAAATAATAATTTCCATCAAAATTAGGATCAGGTTTTCTACCTTCCTTAAAACCATAGCATAAATAATGGATTAAGGGATCCATACCTAATAATCTTACATCAGGGTTATTTGTTAAATAGTAACCGTAATCAAATAAATTGTTCTTTTTAATAGTATTATAACCCTTTATAGTAGTCAAAGCATTTTTGATTCCATTACTGTTACTGTTAAACAAAATATAAATGCTAGGAAACTTTGAAATAATCCGATGCTTCATTGAACTACTATTGCTCTTGAATTCTATTTCATTAGAAATAACATCTAAAATACGTTCAACTCTTTTTTGGAAAGTATGATTTTTAATAACAATATTCCTTACATTTTCAATTTCTTTGATTCTTTCTTCTTTATTATTTAGATAATTCTCTATTAAAGAGTTTAATTCATCAGGATAGTCATAAGTGATTAATGTATCTCCAAAAATATCTCCTGCTCCCCATACATTGTCAGATATAATAAATGCTCCAGCTGCAAATCCATCAAATATACGATTAGATAGAAAACCTTTCTCTCGCATATCATCCCAGTGATCGTTAAGCAATATTTTACACGATGAGTACGCTTTTCTTAGCTCATTATTGGATATATGCTCAGCTTTAATGTACTTTTTGGGGATTAATTCTTCCCAATTTGCCCCATACACTGCCAAATCTTCATTTGTTGGTAATATGTCTTTTATTATTTTCCTGAAAACTTTCCTGGAATTTCCAACGAAGATTAAATCGTGTTTGTAATCATTATCAGGATCGGGGTAGAATAATTTTGGATCTGTACATTGGAGCAAGGTTTCTACAGGTACATGAGCTTGTCTTCCTATTTCTTCAGCCCAGAATTCAGATGCTATGAATATATAATCATACTGATTATATTCTTTTATACTGATTTCATTTGGATGGGAAATATTCCACATTATATTGAAGTGCTGTTTTTTAGGTTTATATTTACTCAAACCTCTCAAAACTATAATCACATCGCAATCATCATCATCATTGTCCCATTCAGGTAATATTTGTAATATTACTTCACAATTTTTTTTCTCGAATTCTTTTTTCAAACCTAAAGCTATATAATAATCGCCCCATTCTTGAACTGATTCCCATGTAGTTGCGGGAATTTTAATTGCAATTTTTGTTTTTAAAAACATATTCTTGCTCTAAACATTTTTTTAAATTGTAGGCCCTGTTTTCATATGTATGATTTTTAGATATGATTTCTTGTAATTCTTTGACTTTTGCTATTCTCGCATCTTCATTGGTCAGATAATATTCTATTAAATTATTTAAGTCTTCCTGGGATTTCCAAACTGGTAATTTACCCTTAAAGGTTTCTTCTGCACCTATAGCGCCGTTGGTTATAACTAATGCACCGGTTGCTAGAGCATCAAAAACTCTACTGTTAATTGAGCCAAAATTTTTAGCTCCCCGGTTTACATCATCAATAACAATTTTTGTAGAAGCGTATTCTAGGGGTAAATCCGAAT